>JAODAO010000073.1 GCA_025463465.1 Glaciihabitans sp.
GCCGGCAGCAGCGCCTGGCTGAGCAGGGCGAGTAGCGGAAGGACCGTCAGGGCGAGGATGCCGACCCAGGGGACGAGGGTGACAACCCCGCGGGCGCGGCCGAGGCCCAGGATCTGTGGGGAGGAGGTGGAGGCGTCGAGCTCCCAGCGGCTGCGCGACAGGAACCCGTCGGCGAGCATCGCCAACGCCGCGAGCACCAGCAGGACCACCCCGATGGTGGCGACGACCTCGAGGGGTTTGTCGACCGTTCCTGACTGGATGTATCGGTAGACGAGGGTCGACAGGGTGACGTAACGCTCGGGCAGGCCCACGATCGAGGGGATACCGAAGTCGGCGAGGTTGCCGACGGCGATGAGGGTGAACGCCGACAGCATCGCCGGGCGCACCAGCGGAAGGGTGACGCCGCCGACGGCGCGGAAGAGGGAGGCGCCGCTGATGCGTGCCGCCTGCTCGAGGTCGGAGGGGACCCGTTTGAGTGCCGCCGAGACGATGATGTACGCGATCGGGTAGGAGTGGACCGTGAGGAGGAAGGCGACGCCGTCCCCGCCGTAGATGTTCCACAACGGCCCGCCGAACCACTGTGTCCACGCCACGTTGAGCGGGCCGGTGGGGCAGGCGATGCCGATCCAGGCGATGGCGCCGACGAACGGCGGGACCAGGAGCGGGCTGAGCGCGAACAGCCGTAATACCTGTGCGCCGCGCAGGTCGCTGCGGTCGACCAGCAGTGCGAGAACGGTACCAAGTGCGACAGCGAACGTGGCCGACACCACCGAGGACACGAGGCTGTTGATCCCGGCCTGTGCGACGTCGCCGGTCAGCAGCAGCGGGAGGTGGTTGCTCGAGAACGCGAGGATCAGGATCGCGCTGAGCGGAAGAAGGATAACGCCGGCACAGGCCAGCCAGAGGGCGATGCGCAGTCCGTCGACCCCGTCGGGTGACCGCGGGATCACCGGTCCACGGGGGAGAGGGCCCCGGCGGAATACCGCCGGGACCCGTCGCTGCGTGCTGTTAGTTGAAGAGCTCATTGAAGAGTTCGACGGCGGAGTCCTGGGTGTCGCTGATGACCTCGAGGTCGGGCGAGAGGATCGCGATGTCGTCCATCGACGGGGCACCCTCTGGCGTTCCGACGTCGCTGCGAACGGGCAGGTAGGACTGCTCGACGGCCAGGGTCTGGCCGGCCTCGCTGACCAGGAAGTCGACAAATGCCTCGGAGGCCTCGGCCTCATCGGTGCTGGCGAAGATACCCACCGGCTGCGAGACGTAGGGGACACCCTCGGTGGGGTAGGAGGTGTCGATGGGAGATCCGGCGGCCTTCAGCTCGCGGGCGAGGTAGTCGACAACGATGCCGACCGGCTGGGTTCCGGAGGCGACGGCCTGGGAGACCGGGCCGTTGCTCTCGGCGATGACCGGGCTGTTGGCAGCGAGGGCCTCGAGCCATTCCTCGCCCAGGGCGGGGGTGTTCAGCCAGACGGCGGCGTTGTAAGCCGCGGCACCGGAGACGTCGGGGTTCGGCATGGTGATCTTGCCGTCGTACTCGCTGTCGGTCAGCTCCTCCCACGAGGTGGGCGGGTTGCTGATGGCGTTGGTGTTGTAGGCGATAACCGTTGGGATGATGCGGGTACCGACGTAGAAACCGTCTGGGTCAACCACATCCTGGTTGAGGGAGTCGACGTCGGCGGGCGAATACGCCAGCAGCAGGTCGTCTGCCTTGTATCGCTCGAAGGTGGGAGCGTCGGCGGCGAGCAGGATGTCGGCCTGGACATCGCCGGTGGCGCGCTCCGACTCGATGCGGGCGGTCAGGTCGCCCGTGCCGGCGCGGAACACCTCGACGGTGACCTCCGGCTGCACCTGGCCGAAGGCATCCACCACCGCATCGATCTTGGCCTGCGGCTCCGAGGTGTAGACGGTGATGGTGGCGGGCGCGAGGGCCTCAGCGGCGGAGGAAGCCGAGGGGGATGTCTCGCTGGCGGCTTCGGACCCGGCGGTGGAGCAACCGGCGAGGGTGAGACCGAGCAGGGCGAGGGTCGCGGTGGCGACGAGGGGCGTTCTGCGAGACATGGTTTCCTTAGGGTTCGACAGGCTGGGTGCTGCTGGGGGTGACGGTGGTGGTTGGCTCAGAGCGTGCGGGGCGTGCGGCGGAAATGGAAAACAGGGGGTCGGTGGCAAGAAGCCCAACGGGGGCGGCGCTGACACCGTGCGCGGTGAGGTGGACAAGCGAGAACATTGCGTGGTCGTGGCCACTGACCAGGTCGGGACCGGCGTTCATCACCTGGTGGTAGGCGAGTGACGGTCCGACAAATACGGGGACGGCGCCGAACATGGCGGCCATCGGGTGGTGGTAGTGCCCTGACAGCATCATCCGCACGTCGGAGCCGGTGATGGCGTCGGCGAGGGCGGCCGCGTTGCGCAGGCCCAATTTGGCGAGGGTCGGCAGCGGCGACGGCACGGGAGCGTGGTGCAGGGCGAGGACGGTGCCGATACCGAAGGGCTCAGCGACGGATTCGGACAGCCACTCGAGCTGGGGCGCGTCGAGGGCGCCGGTGCTCGAGTCGAGCAGGACAAAACGCACCGGACCCACGTGCACCACCCGGGTGTGCCCGAGGGTATGGCCGTCGAGCTGGCGGGACTTCTCAGGGCAGTCGTGGTTGCCGAGAACCGTCAGCACGGGTGCGCCAACGCGCTCGCCGAGTTCACGCAGTGCCGCGTTCAACGCCGGGTAGGCGTTGGTGTGGCCGCGGTTGGCGAGGTCGCCGGTGACCACAACGGCCTCCGGGGTGATTCCGGCCTCCACGGCGTAGTCGGCAACCTGTTTCAACCGGGCGAGGCCGTCGACCTGCCCGTAGAGCAACTCACCGGCGGTAGCGTGCACGTCACTGAGGTGCAGGATGGTGAATTTTCCCGACTCATGACTCATGGCTGATGCCTCCAAGGCGGGAGCGCAGGGCAGCGAACTGTTCAATGTCGAGGCCGTGGCGCAGCAGCCAGGCCTCCGGGCCGCTGAAGCGAGCGAGAACGTCGAATGCGTGCTGCAGGGCCTCGCGCGGACTGTCGAGGTGCAGCCGAAGTGATGCGGTGTGCAGGTCGCGGTCATCGTCGCCGTCGAGGTGGGCGAGCAGGCCTTCGGCGATGGCGCGGCGGCGCGGGGCAACCTCGAGTCCAGACAGGGCGTAGTCGGTGAGGATCTCGTTCTCGCTGACCCCGGCGGCAAGGAGCGCGAGCGCCACGACCAGCCCGGTGCGGTCCTTGCCGGCGGTGCAGTGCACCAGGACGGGGCCGTCGGCGTCGGCGATTTGGGCGACGGCGGCGGTCAGCTGCGTGCCGCGGGTCAGCAGCAGGGTCTCGTAGATTTCCTCGAGCGAGCCCGTGAGCGGTGGGCCGTCGACAGCGCAGTAGATCGGGTGGAGGGCGACGGGAAAACCGTGGGCGTCGTCGCCGCGCTCGCTCGGTTCGCGCAGGTCGATGACGAGGGCGAGGCCGACGTCGCCGAGTTCCTGGATGCCAGCGACGCTCAGCTGGTCGAGGGTGGCGGAACGCAGAAGGTGGCGCTGCGGATCGATGCCGAGGACGCGGGTGTTGAAGGTCCCGTCGATTGTGATGCCCGTCACCGGATCCACCTGTCTGTTTCGGCGTTTCATCGAGCATGAAACGCGCTTACAGGAATCAGAATGCAGTCGTTATGTGAACGGGCGGTGGCCGGTAGGGGACGGGAAGCTAAATGGGGGAAGAATGCGCGAAAAGTCAGCGCCCCGAATCATCCACCAGCGCGTCGGCGACCACAACCTGCATTTGCGCTCGCTCCGAATGGGTCCCCCTGGCGGACAGGGCGGTGTGCAGGGTGTGCAGCACAAGCAGGTGGCTGAGCCGGCTGAGGAACGGGTCGATCTCGTGGGACCGGGTGACGGGACCGGTGACAAGGGCGATGTCGGCGAGCTGGGTGAGCGGGGAACGCACAAAGCTGGTGACGGCGATCAGGGTGGCTCCGCCCTCCTTCGCCGCGCGGCAGGCATGCAGGGTGTGCGCGTTCGCGCCTGAATAGCTGACCGTGAGGCAGACATCGGCGCTGGTAAGCGACGCGGCGGCGAACTGCTGGCCGAGAACATCGCTTGGCGCCTCGACCGGGCGGCCCACCGTGGCGAAGCGCATCGCGGCGTCCTGCAGCGGCGGCGCGGAAAACCCGGTGCCGACCAGCACCAGCCGGCGGGCGGAGGCGAGGGCGTCGACGGCGGCGTCGATGCTGACGAGGTCGACGCTGTCACGTCCGAGAGCGATCGCGTCTGCGGCGTCGGAGAAGATCCTCGCCAGTGGGTGCAGTCCCACCGCTTCGGGGGCCGGGCTGCTGCGAGCGACCTCGAGGCGCAGATGCTGGAAGCCGCGGAAACCGAGGGTCTGGCAGGCCCGACTGACGGTGGCCGGGGAGGTGCCGGCCGCAGCGGCCAGTTCGGAGGTCGACCACTCCACCACGGCATCCGGCTGGTTCAGGATGACCTGGGCGACGCGTCGCTCGCTGGCTCCGAGCGCGGGTAGGGCCGCCCGTAGCCGGGTGATGACGCTGCTGTCCGATGCGCCTGTGCCGCGGGTGTCCGTGCCGGTCATGTCAAGCTCCCAGTGCTTTGGTGTGGACAGCTGGCCCACCGAGTGGGAGGAAGCATAGCGAACACAGTTAACCGGCAGGGTTCGTTCATCTGGTGGACACATCCGGCTGGCAGGATTGCGCCATGATCTCTCTGTCGGCGACGATCCGCCCCCGGGAGTCGAACCACGCCCTCGATCCCGTGGTGCGGTACCTGTATAAGTTCCGCCACCTCGACGTGCGCACGGGCGGCACCATGGTGCACGTTCCTCAGATCGGTCCGATGCTGTTGCACCGCGAACCCAGGGGGCTCTTCCTGCAGGTTGTCGCGGCCAATGAAGCCGCCGCCGTAGTGGTCGGCGACTTTGTCGAAGACCTGCTGCGTCGCACCATGCTCGGCGGCGAGTACCAGCGCAGTTTCTCGCTCTGCTGGGAGCGCATGTCCAGCATTCCCGCCGCACTGCGCTGAACTGCCGAGGGAGTGAAACTCCCTCCCGTTGGTGCGCGTTATCGCCACACACCACGGTTATTTAGTGCAGGTGGAGTTAGTCAGCCCCTTCTTCGCGCCAGATACCACGTTGTCGCACTGCACAACGTTCGCGGACTCCGGGTCCATCGAATAGCCCACTCCTGGACCGTTGACCGCCGCCGAATTGGCGCGGAAGACATTATCGATTCCCCAGCCGTCGAGGATCTCGTGCGTCTGGAAACCGTCACCGGGTGAGTTGGTGCCGACGTTGCCCGCAATCACCCAGGAGTTGCCTTTGACATCCACCCAGGAATCGGCGCCGGTGATACCGGAACCGTCCAGCGTGTTGTCGCTGATGGTGCCGCCGGTGGTCCCCTCTTTCACGTCGATGCTCTCGGCCGTGGTGTTGAAGATCGTGTTGCCGGTGATGAGGTTGCGGTCGCTCGCATCGGGTTTGCAGTTGCTGATGTCGCACCAGTTGCTCTCCGCCGTGCCCACATAAACGCCCTCGCCGTACTTGGCCTTGCGGGTTCCGGTGTCACTGATGGTGTTGTTTGCGACGGTGTTATCCGTGCTGAAGTTGCGCAGGTGGATGCCTTCATCACCGATCTGGCTGACGGAGAGTCCCTGGATGAGGGAGTGCGTTGTGGTGTCGGCCATCACCCCCTTCTGTCCGTTCTGCACGGCAAATCCGTCGAGCACCCAGTAGGAGACGTTGTCGAGGTGGAAGACGTAACCCTCGCTGGTTCCTCCGCCGTCGAGGATGCTTTCCTTCGACCCGCAGAGGGTGATCGGCGCGTTGGCAGTGCCGCTGGTGGTTGCCACAAACGAACCCTCGTAACGGCCGGGGGACAGCTGGATGACGGCACCGGGGGTCGCGTCACGCAGGGCCTCCTCCAGCCCCGAGGAATCGGTGACCGTCACGGTCGCGGGAGGACACCCCGGGGTCGGTGCTGGGGGTGACGGTGTACCGGAGGGCGGGGTTGGTGTTCCGCCCTGACCGGTGGTGGGTTCCGGCGACGGGCCGGAACCATTCTGGACTGCCACAAAAATCAGGCCTCCGATCACAAGTGCTAGTGCTATCGCGGCGAGAGCGGTCCGGCCCCGCCCCCAAAATTTTGGTGCCGGTGGTCCTGTCCCGGGTGGTGGGGTGACGGGAGGCGGTGGCGGGGGTTCCATACGCGTCACGGGCGATCCCCGGTCGGGTCGCGGGGCACAGCGCCGCAGCTGGGCCATGTCAGCCGCACCCGCTGTGCAAACGCCAGGTGGATGCCGCAGAGCGAGAGACCCGAGACGATCGCGCTAGCTGCCGTGCCGGGCAAACACGGGGTGACGGCAACGAGCAGGTCGCCAATCCCGGTGAGGGTCGGGTCGGGCGGAGGGCTGGCGAACGCCGGGAGGGCGCTGTGCATAGGGGAAGTTCCTTAGCAATATTTTCGGGATTGCAGGGGATTAAACGGCCGTTCCCCCAGCGCTGCGAGCCACCATGGATCGCCGGGCCCCGGGCTGCAAACGGACGAACGTGAAGGCGGTGGGCGTATCGGCGTGCCCCCCAAATTAGGCATAACGGGGGAATGTCGTCAACGGGCTTGCGGACGAATTGCAGTTCTGAAGAACAATGCGCGAGAGTCCCTGTGCTCTTCGAGCGGCTCGTTCCGGGCGCCCCGGCTGGGTCCGTGAGTCCCGATGGGTCAGCAGCACAGTGGCAGACGCCCCAATTTGAGGCGACTCGGGGACAAAGGCGGCGATACCCCGCTGAGTTGCACGCGGCGCAAAGTAAACTTGAGGGATGCCAGTCAATCCCGAGCTGTTGGGGCGAGTTTTCCCGCCCACGGCCCCATACCTCGTTGGTCGCGAGAAGGTTCGCGAGTTCTCGCGTGCCGTATTCGCCACCAACCCCGTGAATTTCGATCAGGAATCCGCCCGCGCCGCCGGCTATTCCGACATCGTCGCCCCACCCACGTTCGCCGTTGTGGTGCAGGAGGCAACCCTGCACCAGCTATTGTCCGAGCCAGACGGTGGCATCGACTTCTCCCGTGTTGTGCACGGTGAGCAGGCGTTCCGCTACCAGCGCCCGATCGTCGCCGGAGACGAGTTGACCGCGACGCTGCGTATTGCTTCCATCAAGTCGCTGGGCGGCCACACCATGATCACGGCCGAGTCCGACATCGTCGACCCGGACGGCGCCCTTGTGGTCACTAGCGTTTCCACCCTTGTCGTCAGGGGAGACGAATGACCGCCGTAGTAGCCACCGAAACCACCGGTGCCCTCGAATCAGACCCCAACATCGGCGCCATTCCCGGGGCCCCGGAAGCTCCACGGGTGCCGGCGCTCGCCGATCTCACCGTCGGAGACGTTGTGGCCGAGAAGACCTACCACCTCACCCGCGACTCCCTTGTGAAGTACGCGGCCGCCAGCGGTGACTTCAACCCCATCCACTACCGGGACGACGTCGCCAACTCGGTCGGCCTTCCCGGCGTCATCGCCCACGGTGTGCTCACCATGAGCGTCTCTGCCCAGCTGGTCGCCGACTGGCTCGGCAGTGCCGGTTTCGTCAGCGATTTCCAGGCCCGCTTCACTCGCCCGGTTCCCGTCGACGGCACCGATGGCGCCGACGTTGTGGTCACCGCGACGGTTGGCCTCATCGACACGGTCGGCGCACGCATCGACCTCGCCGTGCTGTTCGACGGCGCAAAAGTCCTGGGCAAGTCGCAGGCCCGCGTCGTCTTCACCACGGGCGCGGCGCACGCTGGAACCGCGGCGGAATGAATCCGAATGAATGAACGCGAGCGAATGAACGCGACCGAATGAGACTGGCCGACCTGACGACACTGCGGGTGGGCGGCGAGGCCGGGCACGTGCTCGCGCCAACCACCCGTGACGAGCTGATCGGTGCTGTTCTCGACGTCTGGGGAAGCGGAGACGAATGGCTGCTGCTCGGCGGCGGCTCCAACGTTCTGGTCGGTGACGAACCCTTCGACGGCACCGTCGTGCGGGTGGTCACCCGAGGCATCGAGCGGCTCAACACGGACGCTGGCGAGCGCACCGTTCGTCTGCTGGTCCAGGCCGGCGAACCCTGGGAGGAGCTTGTCGCGCTGACCGTGGATAATGGCTGGGCCGGAATCGAGGCGCTGTCTGGTATCCCCGGATCGTCGGGCGCCGCCCCCATCCAGAACATCGGTGCGTATGGCCAGGAGCTGGCCTCGTGCCTCGTCGCCGTCGAGTTTCTCGACTACCTCAGCGGCGAACTCGAGCGAATCCCCGCCGATGAACTCGACCTCGGCTACCGCACCTCCGTCCTGAAGCAGGGTCGGCAGGGCCTGGTGGTGGCGATTGAAATCGACCTCACCGCCAACGCGGACGGCCTGAGCGAACCCATTGCTTACGACCAGCTGGCGAACGCACTCGGTGTGGCGCTAGGTGACCGGGTTTCCCTCACCGAGGTGCGCAACACCGTGCGCGGGCTGCGCGCAGGCAAAGGAATGCTGCTGGATGACGCCGACCCGGATTCTGTCAGCGCCGGGTCCTTTTTCACGAACCCGATCGTCAGCGAAAGCTTCGCACGCGGACTCCCGGCCAACGCGCCCCGCTGGACGATGGAACCGGAACGCGATGACATCGTCCTGCCGCTCGAGCCGGTCACCGTGCTTCCCGACGGAACCGGTTGGGGCGAGGACGCCGCCGCCGGCGCCGCGAGCGCCGTCATCGCCGCGAGCACCCCGTCGCCCACGTCCCAGGTTCGCCGGGTCAAGCTCAGCGCCGCGTGGCTGATCGAGAACTCGGGTATCCGGCGGGGTTTCTCGCTGCCCGGGTCCCACGCCGCCGTCTCCAGCAAACACACCCTCGCGCTGGTCAACACCGGTGGCGCCTCCGCTACCGAGATCAGCGAACTGGCCCGCTACATCCAGACCCGGGTATTGGCCGAGTTCGGTGTGCGACTGCACCCAGAACCGGTGCTGGTAGGCGTCCAGTTCTGAGTTGACCGTGTCGCGCCGCTTCGCGTGGCATCATCGAGGAACCGCATCACCGCAGCGCATCACCGCACCGCATCCTCGCAACACAGCGCCGGATCACGGCGGGGTCGCGGTACCGTAATGGCACAGTCCTGGAGTAAACAGATGAGCATCACCGACCGCGTTCTCCTCCTGCTCGACGACACGATGGGGCTGGCCTCGGTTGGTATTCGGTCGGTCGACCCTGACTCGGAACACGTCTCGGTGCTCGACCTCGGCGTCACCCGCGGCGACGGCATCTTCGAGGCGCTCGACGCGATCAACGG
>JAODAO010000064.1 GCA_025463465.1 Glaciihabitans sp.
CGACGGTTGCGCGGTTGGTGACGTGCGACCACCAGATGCTGCCTCGAAAGTGCAACAGCGCCTTGCGCTCTTCGTTGAGCGTGCGAAGCGTGGGGGCGCTCACCATCAGCGTCTGCGACCTGTCGGCCAGAGCGGACGCGCAGCCCAGCTGGAGGATTCCGAGGACCATGGCATCGAGGTAGATCGATCGGCAGTAGATGCGCGCATACTCGTGGAATGCTGAGGCGCCGTCAAACGGCGACGAGAAGGCCGCCCCGTCACGCAGCACCAGCCCGCCCCATTGCGCGCTCGGCCGAATGATGGAGTCGGGTTCGAGTGTGGCCGGCGCGGCTATCGAGGCCGGTGTGCCCGCAGCGATCGCCCATAGCTCGGGGTATTCCGCCAGATGGGGAGGGCTGTTGGGCACTCCCACCGCCGCAGGGGGCTCGATCACGTGGGTCAGGGTTCGGAAACGCTCCGGTTCGCCCATCATCTCAATTCCTAAGTCCCCGAGGGATCTCCAAAAGTCAGTGTCGGCCTCCTCACGCGGGCGTGTGTCTTGCATGTCGCCGAGCAAGGAGTGAAGAGCCTCGGCGACCGCGAGAGGTGCGCCGCTCCAGTGCGAGACGAGAATAACGCCGGTCGCGTCGCCTTGGCCGCCGAAAAGGGCGGGGCGACGGACGAGTTCGACCGCTTCCAGCGTCCAGATGCCCGAGCGTACTGCGGGTGGACCCCCAAAGTGCACTCGAGTTGCTCCGGGATCTTCCTCGGTCCCGAGCAACAGGTCCTGCACACGCCGGGCGAACATCGTCGCCCGGGCGGCACGATCGGTCGTATGGGACTTGCCCGGCCGCGATCCCCGGGTATTGCTATTGGGAATGGCGAGCTCAAGCGGGCCCGCGTTCCAGCCGGTCGGCCATGACCTGATGTCGATCTCGACGGTGATGCAGGTGACCACGTCATTTTCGGCAGAGAGGCTGCTTTTGCCTGACATTTCGATACCTTCCGAAGGAACTTAGACGACGTATCAGCCCTCGGGCTGACGAGCTTCGCACAGGCTCATGGTTCGTCTGTGAAGTATGGCAGCGATACTGTGGCACACTCGCCGGGTCCGCTCCATGCGCCCCTGCGTGGGCTTGGCCGCCGGCCTGATCCAATACTCGACGGGTCGGAAACGCTTGCTGGCCAGCGGCGATATCCCTCCGAACCAGCGGCCCACCGTCTTCGACCGCAGCATTGCGCTGGAGTTGCCTCCGCTGTAGTTCAGACGGGATGGGTGGATGAGCCCAAACGGGCTTGCCGGCCCGATTTCGCGGGTGCAAGCTGAATCGGTGAGCAGCGTTGGCACGGAACATCCAGAGGGCCCGACCGGAATCCCCGACACCGGGTTCTTCGGCCAACCCCGCCCCCTGGCCACCCTCTTCGGGGTCGAGCTGTGGGAGCGTTTCTCCTTCTACGGGATGCAGGGCATCCTGCTGCTTTACCTTTACTATTCGGCGGAACAGGGTGGCCTCGGTATCCCCCAGGCAGTGGCGGCCGAGGTCGTCGGTTCCTACGGCGGCGGGGTATACCTGTCGACGATTCTCGGCGCCTGGGTGGCCGACCGGGTGCTCAGTGCCGAACGTACCCTGTTTGCCAGTGCCGCGGTGGTGATGGTCGGCCATATTTCCCTCGCCCTGATCCCCGGGGTGCCGGGAGTGGTGGTTGGCCTGATCCTGATCGCCGTCGGCAGCGGGGGAGTGAAGGCAACGGCGACCACCCTGGTCGGCACCCTCTACTCGCGGGAGGACACCCGCCGCGACGCCGGCTTTTCGCTGTACTACCTCGGGGTCAACCTCGGCGCGTTCTTCGGACCGCTGCTCACCGGCCTGCTGCAGTCGACGGTCGGCTTCCACTTCGGCTTCGGCCTCGCCGCCGTCGGGATGGCGGCGGGCCTCATCCAATACTCGGTCGGCCGAAAACGCCTGCCAAGGGACGGCGACATCCTGCCGAACCCACTGCCGCGTGAGCAGTACCCGCGGGTTGCCGCCATCGCCGCCGCCGGTGTGCTGGTGATCGTGCTGGCCGTAGTGCTCGGCCTCATCACCGCAGACAACCTCTCCACCGTCATCATTGTGATCATCGTCGCGGCCTCGATCGCCTACTTCGTGGTGATCCTGCGCAGCCACGCCATTACGGCTGACGAACACAGCCGGGTGCTCGCCTTCATCCCCCTGTTCTTCGCCAGCGCCGCCTTCTGGGCGCTGTACCAGCAGCAGTTCACGGTGCTCACGATCTACGCGGACCAGCGCCTCAACCGCGACGTGTTCGGCTGGGAATTCCCGGTCGCCTGGGTGCAGTCGATCAACCCGGTTTTCATCATCGTGCTGTCGGGGATTTTCGCGGCGCTGTGGACGAGGCTGGGCAGTCGCCAACCCTCCACCCCGGTGAAGTTCGCCCTCGGGACGATGGGAGTGGGCCTCGGCTTCCTGCTGTTCCTGCCCTTTGTCGCCACCGGGCACAACGGCACGCCGGTCTGGGCTATCGTGCTGATCCTGTTCGTTTTCACCATCGCCGAACTGCTGCTGTCCCCCGTGGGGCTGTCGATCTCGACAAAGCTCGCCCCGGGGCGTTTCCGCACCCAGATGGTTGCCCTGTTTTTCCTCTCGGTCTCTCTCGGCACCGCCCTTTCGGGCTCCCTCGCCAGCCTCTACAACCCGGACGACGAGGCTCCCTATTTCGGCGCTCTTGGTGTCATCGCGATCGTCATCGGGGCACTGCTGCTGGTGGGGAGCCGCCCGGTATTGCGCCTGATGCGCGGCGTACGCTGACAAACCTCGGGTTCGCCGCACCGGACAAAAGAAGCCGGTGAGAGTGCGGATGCTAGCTTTTCTGAGCGATTCAAAGCTGGCAGTCTGCTGCTAATTCCGCCAGTATTTGCCCGGGTCGCTGGCTAGTCTCTATTTTACAAACGACTTTTGGGGCCTGCCCGCGGAGTGGATTCTTACCATCCGCCCGGGATGTGGCCGCCGTCGACGGGGCTGTTCTCCGCCGCTGGGACGACGCGATCGATAACTGAATGGGACTTTTTGCCGTGGGGGATTTTCTAGAGAGCCGATTTCCACAAATCGCCTTTGCATCACTTCAACACCTGAGCCTCGTTGTGCAGTGCCTGCTGCTGGCAACGCTGCTCGCCGTCGCCATTGCCGCGCTGGTGCACCGCAGCCGGATTGGCAGCTCCGTCGCCAACACCGTCTCGGCGATCGGCCTCACCATCCCCGCGTTCGCGCTGGTCGGACTGCTGATCGCACCGCTCGGTTTTGGTGTGCCACCGGCCGTCGCGGTCGTCACATTCTTCGCGATCCTGCCGATCCTGCGTAACGCCATCGTTGGGCTGTCCGGGGTGGATGCTGCCGTGATCGAATCCGCCCGTGGCATCGGGATGGGGCGCGCCCGCACCTTCCTCACCATCGAATTGCCGTTGGCCTGGCCGGTCATCCTCGGCGGGATCCGCGTCTCGGCCCAGATGGTGATGGGCATCGCGGCCATCGCCGCCTACGTACTCGGCCCGGGCCTCGGTGGCTTCATCTTCTCCGGTCTCGCCCGTCTCGGCGGGGCCAACTCACTCGAATCCGTACTCACCGGGGTTATCGGCGTTGTCATTCTGGCGCTCGTCCTCGACCTTCTCCTTATCGGCCTCGGCCGCCTGACCACACCGCGAGGTATCCGTGTCTGACCGTTCAGTTATCACCGCTCCGCCCGCCGGATCCATCAGCGGCAAGTCGATCCTG
>JAODAO010000113.1 GCA_025463465.1 Glaciihabitans sp.
AGCCGTCGTGCGCGGTGACGAAGTTGACGCTGCACAGCGGCGAGCGACGGCTGGCCTCGTAGACGTCGGGGCTGCCGAGGATGCGCTGGGACACGGTTGACAGCACCCCGTCGGCACCGTGCCAGAAGTCGCGCACGTCGTCGCGGAACTTACCGTTCCACTCCGACCAGTCCGCAGGGAAGCCGCCGACCTGGTAACCAGCGGTGTCCCAGGGTTCCGCGATCATCTTGACTGGGGCGAGGGTCGGGTCCTGCTGGATGAGAGCGAGGAAGGCGCTGTGGATCTCGGCGTTGCCGTCCTGGCGGGTGAGGGTGGTGGCGAGGTCGAAGCGGAACCCGTCGACGTGCATCTCGGTCACCCAGTAGCGCAGGGAGTCCATGATGAGGCCGAGCGCTGCGGGGTGGCCGACGTTCAGGCTGTTGCCCGTGCCGGTGGTGTCGAAGTACGAGGCGGGCTCGTCCTCGACCAGGCGGTAGTAGGAGGCGTTGTCGATGCCCTTGAACGACAGCATGGGGCCCTGGTGGTTGCCCTCGGCGGTGTGGTTGTAGACCACGTCGAGGATGACCTCGATGCCGGCGGCGTGGAACGCCTTAACCATCTCGCGGAACTCGTTGACCTGGCTGCCGTCGTCGCCGGCGGAGCTGTAGTCACCGTGCGGGGCGAAAAAGCCGATCGAGTTGTACCCCCAGTAGTTGCGCAGGCCCTTCTCGATGAGGTGGCTGTCCTGCACGAACTGCTGCACCGGGATCAGTTCAACGGCGGTGACGCCGAGGTCGGTGAAGTGCTTGATCGCGGCGGGGTGGGCAAGCCCCGCGTATGTTCCGCGGATTTCCTCTGGCACGTCCGGGTGCAGCTGGGTGAAACCCTTCACGTGTACTTCGTAGATAACGGTGTCGGCGAAGGCGGTGCGCGGCGCGACATCCCCCTGCCAGTCGTACTCGGGATCGGTGACAATGCAGAGCGGGGTGGACCCGGCGGAATCGGTGCCGTCCATCAGCTCGGGGTTGTTCATGTCGTGGGCGAACACGGCCTGGCCCCAGCTGTATTCGCCGCTGATGGCGGTGGCATGGGGGTCGAGCAGCAGTTTGTTGGCGTTGTGGCGGAGACCGTTGGCCGGGTCCCATTCGCCGTGCACGCGCAGTCCGTAGCGGTCGCCGATCGCGCCAGTCTCGATGATGCCGTGGAAGACGTGGCCGGTGCGCTCACTGAGGCGGGTTCTCGTCTCGTTGCCCTCGTCATCGAAGACGCAGTACTCGACGGCGTCGGCGGTCTCCGAGTAGACGGCGACGTTGATGCCACCGGCCGAACCGTCATCCAGGTCGGCCAGGACGGTGACACCGAGCGGATACGGCAGGGAGATCGGAGAGGAAACGGACACGGGTGGTCAACTTTCACTGGGATGGGGTGGAACTGGAGACGGGTAGAGCTGAAGGGGGATGTCGCGGGGAAAACAGGGTGCCAGGGACCAGTCACTGGCCAAGCGTTGATTGTCACCGAGGTGGCCGGAGAATGCAGGGGGCTTGAACGGCGCCCCCTCCCCCGGTACGAGCCCGAACGTAGAGAAGCGGCGACCTCACTTTAAGTGGTGTCGCCGCTCATATCCCGGTGATTCGCTGGGAAGGAACCCTTGATGCGCTGGGAGTGCGTTATGCCTCCCACCGGCGAGCAATAACGGGGGCCCGGGCCGGGATGGTGTCGCTAGTTTTTGGCGGCGCGGGCGATGAGTACGATCAGCGCGACCACAACGGCTGCCGCGCCAACGAGGACAGCGGGAGAAGTGGACGACTTCTTGTCGTTGTACTGCTTAGCGACGCGGCGGGCACTTCTCAGGTGGACACGAACTCTGCTGCTTTGTCAGTCATGATGATCCTTCTGTGATTCGGTGCGGGTTTCGCTCGGGAAAGGGTGGACGTCATTGGTAGGACGGGGTCACGGTGACACTTCGTCACAAAAAAGTTTGAGAATTTGTACCGAACCGCTGCGCACAAGCAACTTCTGTTGAAACATCCACCTGTGACAATGGGGGAATGCTGCGAGACATGAGCGCCCACCTGGCCATCAACGTGACCGAGTCCGCCCAGCTGGCGCTCATCGTCGCGGTCGCACAGGGCAACCAGGCGACGGAGTTGCTGACGGTACTGCACAACGGCGTTCCCTATACTCCGCGCGAGATCCTGACGGAGCACGGCACCCGCATCCACGTGGTCGAGGTCGACCCGGGCACACTCACCGTCGATTACACCGCTACCGTCACCGGCCAGGCCGAGCCGGCCGAGGTCACCGAGCGGGACCTTTTCACCTACCTGCGGCCAAGCCGCTACTGCGAATCGGACACCCTCGGCCCTACCGCGACCTCCGAATTCTGGGGTCTGACGGGCAAGGACCTGCTTGCCGCGGTCAGCTCATGGGTCGGCGGCAAACTGATGTACGTTCCCGGGTCGAGTCTGCCGACAGACGGTGCGACGTCCACCCTGCTGGCCCGCCGCGGGGTCTGCCGCGACTACGCGCACCTTGTGGTTGCGATGCTGCGTGCGCTCAACGTTCCCGCCCGGCTGGCCGCCGTGTATGCCCCTGGACTCTTTCCGATGGACTTCCACGCCGTTGCCGAGGCCTACGTTGATGGCGCCTGGCACACCGTGGACGCGACCACGCTGGCCCCGCGACAGTCACTTGTGCGCATCGCCACCGGGCGAGACGCCGCAGACACCGCCTTTATGAGTGTCTACCGGGGCCGGGCCAACCTCGATGAGTTCACGGTCACCGCCGTGGTTGACACCCTGCCGTTCGATGACGTGCGGGAGTTCGTAGAGCTTCGTTAACCGCGGTTCACCGCAGAAGAGCTGACAACAGCCGTCGGCGAACCGCAAGGGTTGGCATATTCGAGTTTATTTTTCACCTGTAAACTACAGTGTGATAATGGACGCACGCCAGGCACGCACATGGGACACCCTTACGCGCTCGATCCTCGAGCTCGCCGGGTCGTATCCCCTTGCGGAAATTTCCGTCACCGACATCGCACGGCACGCTGGCATATCCCGACCCACCTTCTACGCCCATGCGGACGGCCCGGGCGACTTGCTCGCCAGTGCCCTCGGCATGGAACTCGAGCGGCTGCGCGAAACTTTCGACGCGGCATCCAGCAGGCAGGCCGACGCCGGGGAGCCCGCGGGCAGCGGCCACACGGTCGAGGACTTCCAGCGGGCCCTCGTCACCCACGTCTACAACAACGCACCGATCTACCGCCGCAACCTGCGTCAGCGCCTCCCCCAGCAGTTGCGGGACGGCCTGATCGACCACATCGAGTGGGGCCTGCTCGACCACCTCGTGCGCCACCCGCACATCGCCCCGCTCGACGGTGCGTTCGTCGGCGCGAGCGTGTCAGCCCATGGCGTCTCGGCCGGTGGCGCAACCGGTAGTGCCAGCAGTGCAGCAACCGGTGCGGCTGGCGGCTCAGCCGGCGGCGTCGCCAGCGTCGCACAGGATGAGGCGCGCTACCAGGAGGCCGCCCTCTACGCGGCGATCGCCGCCTCCGGCACCGTGGCCGCCCTGGAGACCTGGCTGCGCGGGCCGGATCCGCTCGACCAGGAATGGGCGGTGCGGGCGATCCTTCGCGGCATCGCCGAGTGGTGGTCGCGGGAGTAGTCGTCCCCGCAGATCCCCACCAGCGATGCCCTGTGCTCTACGACGTGATCCCATGCCCTCTACGATGTGATCGATGAACGAGAACGCCCGTCCCACCCTTCCTGCCGCCGTGATCCGCCCGGCGACCGCCGTGGACCTGCCAACGGTGGTGCGCATCCGCAACAACGCGGTAGAACACTCAACGGCGCTGTGGACGCACCAGCTGGTGGACCTCAGCACCGTCACCGGCTGGCTGGGGGATGCCGCGACCGCCGGCCACGCGTTTTTGGTCGCCGAGGTGGACGGCGTCCCCGTCGGCTACGCCACCTACGGCCGCTGGCGCCCATACTCCGGATTCCGGCACACCGTTGATGACTCGATTTACATCGAGGACGGTCACCACGGGCGTGGGATCGGCATCGGTCTGCTCAGTGAACTCATCACACACGCCCGGCAGGCCGGGTATCACCTGATGGTGGCGGACATTGAGGCGGGAAACACCGCATCGATCGCCCTGCACAGAAAGGTGGGTTTTGAAGTCAGTGGCACGGTGCCCCAGGTGGGTACCAAGTTCGGCCGCTGGCTCGACCTGACGATCATGAGCCTGCAACTCGAAGAAGACGCTCCGCCGCGCGACTAAGCCAGGCGCAACGTGGAACGCCGCATAACACCCGCCAAATAAATCCTGTCAAGCCCCAAATGTCGGCTTCGGGTCCCGGTACCGTGAGCATCCTACAGACGCCAAACGCACCCGAGACGCGGCGAAAGGATAGGCACCTGATGGGTACATTGTTGTACGGAGCTGGCACCACAATCGATTTTGACGATCGCACACTCGCGCACCTCCAACTGGTTATCGGGGCTAAAATGCGCCGCTCTGAAGCCTTCTTCTTTTCTTGGAAAGAGGATTCCACCAGCGGCAGCGGCCGTGGCAGCCTGTGGCTCGACAGCTCCATCCCCCTGTTCTTCAACTTCCGCAGTTCCGCCCCCGCACGAATCAACCGCGGCTGGATCGAAGCTCTGACGCTGTCGGCCAACTCCCCCCAGGGCCTGTTCCTGACCGAGGAACCCGACCCGGATCCCAACGCCGGCGACGTGTCACCCGGAAATCGCCAGGGCCAGGCACTGACGCCCAATCGCCCACCGGCCCACCGCAGTGCGGCCGCCCTCCTCAGCAATGCAAGGCGGTAGCAGCATGACGATTCGCGGATTCACCACGGACGACCCCCGGGTCATCGCCAGCAGGAGTGGACTGCAGGTCATCACCCTCTCCGATCACGAATGGCGAATCAGCGATCCGTCCCGCTCCCAGCGGGACGCCATCTCGCTGCTCGGGTTTGTGCAGCAGGTCGGCTCGCGGTTCGAGCTCACCGCCCTCGGCGCACCGCGGGTGCGCACCTACTTCGACAGCCTTGACGACGCCGTCGACCACCTCCAGCACGCCAAGTGCGCCGCCTGACACCGGGCGCCTGATTAGCAGCGAAGCACAGTCGTAGCCACCGGGCGCTAATGCGTCGGGCCCGTCGTCACAATGAAGTGATGGCACCCGGGGATCCCCCTCCCCGTGGCTTAACGGCAGCACACCCACCGCCCTGACCAGCGGTGGGTGTGCTGTGTATGGACCGGAGTTGTGTGGGTTGGAAGCATCGACCGCACGGTAGTACCCGCGAGTTGGTCGGAAGGTGGGTTAAACGCCGTAAGGCCCACCGGCGGGAGAGCCGGTGGGCCTTACGGATACTGCGGGTATTACTAGTGGTGCGTGTTGCGTGGTGGTGTGGGTTACGCAGCGGCCTTGGCGGTGATCTTGGCGATGCCAACAACGAGCTCGTCGGTGACAGCGTCGGTGTTGAAGGTGGTGTTCAGCAGCTCGGCGGCGTCGGGGGAAACCAGGACCGTGGTGCCCTCGAGGACGGCGTTGCCGTCAGCGTCGGTCTCCAGCGGGTTCAGGGTCGAGCCGTCGAGGTTGAAGATGTAG
>JAODAO010000121.1 GCA_025463465.1 Glaciihabitans sp.
AGCGTGGTGAACAACGGCGAGGTCCCGTGCGAGATGAGTGTGGGATCGGACGTCCAGGAGTACCGCATCACCAGCGGCGAAGACCTGATCTGGTCGTCGAAGGACTGCCAGACCGATCCCGTCAGCGCCACCACCGAGCTGGAGCCCGGCACCGCCGTCTCCACGGCCCCCTTCGCCTGGAATCGCACTCGCAGCGTCGCCGGTGGCGACTGTGAGGCCGAACGCGAATCCGTCACCGCCGGAGGGGCCAGCTACCACCTCGACGTCATCCTCGACGGCATCGAGTCGAGCGAATCCAAGCAGTTCATCCTGAACTGACCGCGCGGCGGACCCCACCGGGGACGCCCCGCACCAGCCCCGGGGCGACGTTCTGTCGCTCCGACTAAAGTTGACTAAATGGCTGGTAAGAAAATCAAGGCGGACGACAAAAGCTTCAGCTCGGCGAACCTCGCGGCCGCGTTGCAGAAGCAGGACTCTGTGGCGGTGGCGCTCGCACTGCGCAACAACGGTGTGGTGGTTCCCCTGCTCGACGTGGAGGGACCCGCCCAGGTGCGGGTGTTCCGCCGTGGCGAGTCTGACAAGTACATGCTTTTGCTGTTCTCCTCCGCCGCGAACTACGTGCGGATGGTGCCGGCCGAGTCCGACCACCGCGTGATCATGTATGACTCCCCGACCCTGCTGGAGTTTCTCGAGCAGAACAAGGGAGTACTCGAGGCCGTCTGGTTCGACGTTGCCGGCCCGCACGCCATGCAGGCCTCAGCGGACGACGTGATCAACGCCCTCTCCCTGCCCCGGTCCGAGTAGCCCCGGAGCGAGTAACCCCGCTTCGGCCATCACCGACCGGCAGTGCAGCAGCGGGTAACCGTCACGGTTGTGGCAGTGCAGCATCCCCCATAGGATTTTCACCGCTGGATTATTACCGCAGTATTTTCACCGCTGGTGAGGAGTTCTGATGGCTAACTGGGCTGAGATCCAGGCGGAGGTGCCCGAGTTCGCCGCGCAGGTGCGCGAACGATTCGACGCCGGCACCAACAAAACCATTGCGACCCTGCGTCGCGACGGATCCCCACGGATCAGCGGCACCGAGCTGGTGTTCGGCGACGACGACGTGACACTGGGCATGATGCCGCACTCGGTGAAACTGGCCGACGTACTGCACGACCCACGCGTAGCGGTGCACAGCCCCACGCTCGAGCCGCCGGCGCACGACCCGACGGCGTGGCTGGGCGACGCCAAGCTGGCCGGCTTGTTGCGCGCCGTTGACACGCCGGAGTCCTCGCCCGACCCGGCCGCGCCGTTCTTCGCGCTCGACATTACCGAGGTGGTGCTCACCTACGTCAGCGGCGAGGAACTGGTTGTCGAGTCCTGGCATCCGGGGCGGGGCTGGTCGAAATTCACCCGCACCTGATTGCTCACACCCGAATGCCTAAACCGGCGCGAGGCAAGAGGCAGGTGCGATGATAAAACCTCGGCAGCACACACCCCAGCGGCAGGAGTGAACAATGGCCAGCACCGCGACATCCCCCGGCCCTTATATCGCGCGGTTCGACGGAGCGGCGCTGCTGGCCGGGTACCGTTCCGGGGCGTTGTCGCCGGTGGATGTCGCAACCGACGTCATCGCGGACATCACCGAACGCAACCCCACCATCAACGCGTTCAGCTCGTTCGAGCCGGGGGAGGTGCTGGCCGCCGCCCGCGCCAGCGAGGAACGTTGGCGGCGCGGTGAGCCGCTCGGGGCTATCGACGGGGTGCCCTGCACGGTCAAGGAAAACCTGAACCGCGCCGGCATGCCCGCCCGCTCCGGCAGCGCGGCGACCAGCCCTCACACCCCAACGCGCAGCTCGCCGGTGGTGGAACGCATCCTCGAGGCCGGCGGGGTGATCCTCGGCTCCACCACCATGCCCGACTGGGGCATGCTCACCTCCGGGGTGTCCAGCCTGCACGGCATCACCCGCAGCCCCCTCGACCCCGCCCTGACCACCGGCGGCTCCAGCAGTGGCGCCGGTGCGTCGGCCGCCGCCGGTTTCGGTTGTTTCCACATCGGCACGGACATCGGCGGATCGATCCGCCTGCCCGCCAGCTTCCTCGGCCTCGCCGCGCTGAAACCGAGCGACGGCCGGGTGCCGCTCGACACCCCGTTCCAAGGTCGCGCCGCTGGCCCGCTGGCCCAGTCGATCAGCGACGTCAGCCTCGCGATGGCCGTTATCTCCCAGCCGGACGAGCGCGACTATACCGCGCTGCCGCCCGAGGACATTCGCTGGGGCGACCTCTCGTTGGGGCGTGCCGGTGACCTGCGCGGCAGCCGTGTCGCGCTGCAGCTCGACGCCGGGGCGGGCATCCCCGTTGACCCCGAGGTCGCCGCGGCGGTGACCGCGGCGGCGCAGGTCTTCGCCGACGCTGGCGCCGAAGTCGTCGAGCTGGCTCCGTTCAGCACCGAGACAACGCTCGAGGATGTCGACATCTTCTGGCGGGTGCGGTTCTGGCGCACCTACACCGAACTGTCCACCGCAGCGAAGGCCCGCGTTCTCCCGGTCATCACCGAGTGTGTGCGGCACGGTGCAGA
>JAODAO010000144.1 GCA_025463465.1 Glaciihabitans sp.
CCGGCCCGAGGACGATCCGGGCATTCGCCATGTCCACAAAAAACGGGTTGTCGATGGAGATGGAATTGGTGCTGATCACGTAACACATCCCCCTCGCCAGGAACATGGCGGCGAGGGTGGCTATAAACGGTTGGATGTCGAAGTAGTAGATCACCAGGCCAACAAGCAGGCCGAGGGTGGTGGTGGTGATGAGGACAACCACGATCACCGCCGGCGGGCTCCAGCCGGATTGCAGCAGCGAAGCGGCGATCATGGTGGAGAGGGCGACGACGCTGCCCACCGACAGGTCAATGCCGCCGGTGAGGATCACAAACGTCATTCCCACGGCCAGGACGATCAGGAATGCGTTGTCGATGAAGAGGTTGAGCACCACCTGGCCGGAGAAGAAGCCGCGGTAGCGGGCGGAGCCGACCCCGAAGGTGGCGACGAGGAGGGCGAGGGTCACCAGCACCGAGGCGTAGCGGGAGGTGGGAATCCAGCGGGCCAGTCCCGTGCGACCGCCGGGGGCGCCGCCCGTGCCCGTGGCGCGGAACGGAAAACGGGACGGCCGCTTCGGTGAGGTGCCGAGGCTGGACGGGGTGCCGCCTGCTGGGACGGCCGGGCGGGCCTGCGTGGTGTGGCTCATGATGCGGTCACCTTTGTGCGGGGCGAAGCGACGGTCGGGGATGTAACAACAGGCGCCCCGGTGGGTGGGCCGCCGCGCGAACGCAGCTTGCCGATGGCGGAATGTATTCTCGGGGCTTGCAGCAGGCAGACGGCGATGACCACGAGGGCTTTGAACACCAGGGTGATCTCGGGGGCGATGCCGATGGAATACACCGTTGTGGTGAGCGTCTGGATGACAAACGCCCCGATCAGGGTGCCCGTCAGCGAGTAACGCCCTCCGGCGAGCGAGGTTCCGCCGAGGACAACGGCGAGAATGGCATCCATCTCGATCCACAGCCCTGCGCTGTTGGCGTCGGCGGCGGTGACGTTAGAGCTGATCATCAACCCGGCGATGGCCGCGCAGATGGCACTGAACACGTAGACGGTCCAGATAATGGTGCGGGCGCTGACCCCGGCGAGGCGGCTGGCCTCGGGGTTGATCCCCACCGATTCGATCAGCACCCCGAGGGCCGTTTTGCGAGTGACCAGGCCAACGATGATGAACAGGGCTGCGGCGATGATGATGGATGCCGGCAGGGCGAACCAGTAACCGCCACCGATCACCTTGTATGGGGCGCTGGCGACGGTGAGGATCTGACCCTCGGTGATGAGCATGGCGATCCCGCGACCTGCTGTCATCAGGATGAGGGTCGCGATGATGGGTTGGATGCCGAACACCGATACCAGAAGGCCGTTCCAGGAGCCGAGTACCACCGCGAAGACGATTGAGGCGGCCACCGCGAAGAGGACAACCCCGAGGCTGTTTGGGTCGTCGGCGTCACCGATGATCGACAGCGCGAACGCACCCGAGATAGCGACGACCGCCCCCACCGACAAATCGATGCCGCGGGTGGCGATGACCAGGGTCATCCCGAGGGCGACGAGCAAAATTGGGGCGCCGTTGCGCAGGATGTCGATGAGGCTGCCGAAAAGGTGGCCGTCCTGGATGCGGATGGAGAGGAAGCCGGGCGACTTGATCATGTTGGTGACCAGCAGGGCGACCAGGGCGAGGACCGGCCAGAGCAGGCGGCTGCGCAGCATCGCGCTGAACCGCGCCCGGACGGGGCTGACGGTCACGGCCGCTCGGGCGGATGGGGTGGGGGTTGGGGTTGTCATGCGTCCGCTCCGCTCGCGATAAGGCTCATAATTTCGCCGACCGTGATGTCTTCGTTTTCGAGGTCCGCGACCATCTCGCGGTCCCGCATCACCACGATGCGGTGACTGAGGCGCAGTACCTCTTCCAGTTCGGCGGAGATGAACACCACGCTCATCCCCTCCTCGGCCAGGTTGGAGACCAGCCGTTGGATCTCCGCTTTGGCACCGACGTAGATGCCGCGGGTGGGCTCGTCGAGGATCAGCAGCCGCGGCGCGATAGCCAGCCAGCGGGCGAGCAGCACCTTCTGCTGGTTGCCGCCGCTAAGGTTGCGCACCAGCGCCTCGGGGTTCGCCGGCCGGATGCCGAGTGCCTGGATGTAACTGGCAGCCAGTTCGTCCTGTCGCTTGCGGGGGATACGGCGAAACCAGCCCCGGTCGGCCTGCAGGGCCAAAACGATGTTGTCGCGCACGGTGAGGTCCTCGATGATGCCCTCGCGTTTGCGATCCTCCGAGGAGTAGGCGATGCGTCGTTTGAGGGCCATCCGTGCCGTCCGCAGGCGCCGGGTCACCCCCTCGATCTTCATCTCCCCGGTATCGGAGCGGTCAACTCCGCTGAGGATGCGGGCAAGTTCGGTGCGGCCGGATCCGAGCAGTCCGGCGAGGCCAACAACCTCCCCCTCCGCGATGCGCAGACTGACGGGCGCGACGGATCCCTTGCGGCCGAACCCGGCCACCTCGAGGTAAGGGGTGACGTCGGTGGTTTCGGCGACGGTAGCGCGGGTGCGGGTGTCGAGGTCGTCGAGGGCGGCGATCTCCTTGCCGATCATTTTGTGCACGAGCTCAATCCGCAGGATCTCCTCCGTGCGGTATTCCCCCACCAGCGCGCCGTTGCGCAGCACGGTGAGGCGGTCGGCGATCTCGTAGACCTGGTCGAGGAAGTGGGAGACAAAGAGAATGGCCACGCCGTCCTCCTTGAGGGAGGTGATAACCCGGAACAGTTCGGCGACCTCGTCGGCGTCCAGGCTCGACGTCGGTTCGTCCAGGATCAGCACCTTCGCCTGCACGTCGATCGCCCGGGCGATGGCGACCAGCTGCTGCACCGCCAGCGAGTGGCTGCTGAGCTGGGAGGCCGGGTCGATGTCGAGGTGCAGGCGTTCCAGGATTGCCGCGGCCCGCTGCCGCATGGCGCGCCAGTCGATCCCGCCGAAGCGTCTCGGTTCGCGCCCGAGCAGGATGTTCTCGGCCACCGACAGGTTGCCAAGAAGATTGACCTCCTGGTAGACCGTGCTGATCCCGGCGCGCTGCGCCTCGGCGGGGCCGGTGATCACCAGCGGCTCCCCCGCCATCGAGATCTCGCCGCTGTCGATGGTGTACACCCCGGTAAGTGCCTTGATCAGGGTGGACTTTCCCGCACCGTTCTCCCCCATCAGCGAGTGCACCTCGCCGGGGAACATCCGAAAGTCGACCCGGTCGAGTGCCTTCACCCCGGGGAAGGAAATTGAGATCCCCGTCATTTCGACGATCGGTGCCGAGGTGGCTGCCGTGGGGGCCGGCACCGCGGTGGGCTCTGCACTGTCCATGGGTTCGCTTTCTCTTCTTTGAGTAAAGGTGATGCAGGTAAAGGTGATGCGGGAAAAAAGTGATGCAGCAAAGAGTGGTGCAGGATGCTGCTTCCGCCGGTTCGGCGGGACACCCGGGTGACCGGATGTCCCGCCGACGACGGTGGTTCCTTTAGTACTGGCGGTCCGGGAGCGCTTCCTTGGCCTGGTCGGCGGTGAACGTAGTCTCCTCCGTCACAATCCGCTTCTCAACGGTCTCGCCGGCGGCGACCTTCTGCGCGATGTCGACCAACTGGTCACCGAGCAACGGCGAGCACTCGACGATGAAGTTGATCTTGCCGTCTGCCAGGGCCTGCATTCCGTCGTGCACGGCGTCAACCGTCACGATCTTGATGTCGGTTCCCGGTGTTTTACCGGCCGCTTCGATGGCCTCGATGGCGCCGAGACCCATGTCGTCGTTGTGAGCGTAGACGAGGTCGATCTCCGGGTTTGACTTGAGGAACGCCTCCATTACCTGCTTGCCACCGGCACGGGTGAAGTCACCGGTCTGCGAGGCGATGATGTCGTACTTGGCATCGTCACCGAACGCATCACGAAGACCCTTTGCCCGGTCGTTGGCCGGAGCCGCGCCCGTGGTGCCCTGCAGCTCGACGATCTTGACCGTGTCCGCGTCGGCGTACTCGGTTTTGATCCATTCGCCCGCCTTCTCGCCCTCGGCGATGAAGTCGGAGCCGAGGAAGGACTCATACAGCGAATCGTCCTTTGAGTCCACGGAACGGTCGGTGAGGACAACGGGGATGCCGGCGTCCTTCGCCTCGTTCAGGACGGTGTCCCAACCGGACTCCACAACGGGCGAGAACGCGATGACGTCGACCTGCTGCTGGATGTAGGAGCGGATCGCCTTGATCTGGTTCTCCTGCTTGCCCTGGGCGTCGGAGAACTTGAGCTCGATGCCCGCGTCCTTGAATGCCCGCTGGATGTCCTTGGTGTTCGCGGTGCGCCATCCGCTTTCCGCTCCAACCTGGGAAAAGCCGACCACGAGGTCGCCGTCGCCACCGCTGCCGGCACCGTCGCCGCCTGAACCGCCGCTGGCACACCCGGTCATGGCAACGAGCAATGCGCCCGCAACCGCCAATCCGATGAATTTCTTCATAGAAAACCAAACCTCCTTGTTTAGTGTTCCGAGCTCCGCACGGGCGCCATGTCTGACAACTCGCCTGCTGACAGCCTCATCAGCGGTGATGCCTCGGTCGATCAGGTCGTTCTGATCTGCTGCGATGTTAGCGTTCACATATTTTGCGCAGCAAGCCCGCTTTGGTCACGATAGGGTAACGGCGCTGCCAATCCCCGACAAATTCAGGCAATTTCGCGCCTTCCCGTGTCAACGGACGACACCGACGGCAAGTGGGTAGGGAACCGGATGTGAGGGTTCTCATTGGCGTTAAAGCACGTATGGCCCCGCTTTCTACGAAAGCGAGGCCATACGTTGCTGCGCCGGGGCGCTGATCAGGTGATCAGCGGCCGCCGGAGCGCTTCTTGTTGAACACGTCGAAGGCGACGGCGAACAGCAGCACGAGGCCCTTGACTGCCTGCTGCCACTCGATGCCGATACCGAGGATCGACATACCGTTGTTCAGGACACCGATGATCAGACCACCGATGATGGCGCCACCGATGGTGCCGACACCACCCGGCACTGCCGCTCCACCGATGAAGGCGGCAGAGATGGCCTCGAGCTCGAAACCGTCACCGGCCTTCGGGCCTGCGAGGTTCAGTCGGGCTGTGAAGACCAGACCGGCGAGGGCGGCGAGGAAGCCCATGTTCACGAACAGCCAGA
>JAODAO010000198.1 GCA_025463465.1 Glaciihabitans sp.
CTACCGGCTGGGGACGTCCTCGCTGTCGGTACTGTCCGATTTGGTCGAACCGGGTGCCGTGCCCGCTGTGGCGCCGGCCTTCAGCGCCTCGGTCTGCTCCAGGTGAAGGCGGTTGGCCTCCTCGCCACCAACGGCCTCGCCGCGGGCAACCATCCCGGCGGTGTCCGACAGGGGGATCTGCTTCAGGAAGATCGCCAGGACCAGCGCGATCAGGATGAAGGGGATCAGGTACCAGAACACCGGCGCCAGCGAGTCGGCGTAGGCGGTGACCACTCCGTCGCGCAGGGCATCTGGCAGCGCGTTCAGAGTCTGCGGGTCCAGCGTGGCGGTCGCGTTTCCGGCGTCGGCAACCCCGGCGCCCTCGAAGACGGCGGTCAGCTTCTCCGCGAGCGAGTTGGTGAAGATCGAGCCGAAGATCGCCACACCCAGGGCGGCGCCCACCTCACGGAAGTAGTTGTTGGTCGAGGTGGCGGTACCGATCTGCTCGGCGGGGACCGCGTTCTGCACCACCAAAACGATGACCTGCATGATGAATCCGAGACCAGCTCCGAAAACGAGCAGGAACACACAGATCAACCAGATCGGGGTGTCGGCCGCGAGGGTCGTCATTGCCGTCATCGCGATGACGGTGAGGCTCGCCCCGATGATCGGGAACTTCTTGTACTTGCCGGTACGCGAAATGGCGATACCGGAGTAGATCGACGTTCCCATCAGGCCGGCCATCATCGGCAGCATCAGCAGGCCGGAGGCGGCGGCCGAGGTGCCGGACGCCATCTGCAGGAAGGT
This sequence comes from Glaciihabitans sp., assembly GCA_025463465.1. GTDB lineage: Bacteria > Actinomycetota > Actinomycetes > Actinomycetales > Microbacteriaceae > Glaciihabitans. Next base: position 787 of record JAODAO010000198.1, read on the forward strand.
GGGGATGAAGCCAATCGCGGCGAACATCCCGAGGCCGAGGACCAGGCCGATGGCGGTGGCGTTGATAAAGATTTTGTTGCGGAACAGGCTCAGCGGGATGATCGGGTCGTCTGCCTTCGCCTCGGCCATCACAAACAGGATGATCGCGACGATGAGGCCGGCACCGATCAGCCAGGTGGAGATCGCGCCAATGCCGCGGTCGGTGTCGCCGATGAACTCGGTGAAGAAGATGAGCAGGGTGGTGGCCGCCGACAGCAGCACGATGCCCATAACGTCGATCTTTTTGGTGGCCTTTTTGTTGGGAAGGGTGAGGGCGAACCAGGCGATCAGGAACGCGGCGATACCCACGGGGATGTTGATGTAGAACGCCCACTCCCAGGTGAGGTGGTCAACAAAAAGACCACCGAGGAGGGGGCCAGCGACGGCGGAGAGGCCGAAGACGGCGCCGAGGGGGCCCATGTACTTTCCGCGGTCCTTGGCCGGCACGATGTCGGCGATGATCGCCTGGGAGAGGATCATCAATCCACCACCACCGAGTCCCTGGAGGGCGCGGAAGGTGACGAAGGTCCAGAAGTCGCCTGCGATCGCGCAGCCGACGGAGGCGAGGGTGAACAGGGCGATTGCGATCAGGAACAGGTTGCGGCGGCCGAGGACGTCACCGAACTTGCCGTAGATGGGCATCACGATGGTGGTGGCAAGCAGGTAGGCCGTGGTGATCCAGGCCTGGTGCTCCACCCCGCCCAGCTGCCCCACGATGGTGGGCATCGCCGTGGAGACGATGGTCTGGTCGAGGCTGGACAGCAGCATCCCGGCGATCAGCGCCGAGAAGATGATCCAGATCCGCCGCTGCGTGAGCAGCAGCGGTTTGGCCGTGGTGGTGGTCATGATGTCCTTGTCCGGGGAGTTCTGTGTGGTGAAAGTTTTGCCGTGAAGTTATGCCGTGAAGAGTGCCCGCGCGATGGCGAGCCGGGATGCGGCGAGGTCTTCGAGGGTGCTGGGGGAGTTGAGGAAAAGAAAATCCATCACCGCGCTTCGCACGATGGTGCCGGCCAGCTGCACGGCGAGGAGCACCGACGGGTCGTCCGCCGTTGTTCCCTCCCGCTCGGCAACCAGGATGGCCAGGAGCGCATCGCGCTTGTTGCCCGTGTTGAGGGCGGTGGCCAGCAGCTGCGGTTCACGTTCGATGATGGTGGCAAAGTTGGCGGCCTCTGCCTGCGTCAGCCCCGCGGAGACCAGATGGTTGATGCCGAGGCCCACCAGGCTGGGAAGCACGGGGCTCCTGTCGCGATTGGCGACGAAGTCCGCTGCGGCGTCATCCTCCAGCCCGTCCTCGGGGCGGCCGAAGATGGCCTGCTCTTTGCTCGGGAAATAGTTGAAAAAGGTGCGGCGGGAAATGCCGACCGATTCGCACAGTTCCTCGACGGTGAATCCGTTGAATCCGCGTTCGGCGGTGAGGTTGCGTGCGCTGCGGGCGATGGCCTCGCGGCGCTCGATTCCCTGGCGTTCACGCAGGCCAAGACCCGCTGCACTTGTTTTCACATCGTGCAGTTTTGCACGAACAATCTAAAAGTGCAACTAACCAATTATGGCTGGGGAAGTCAGCTCATCGGGAGCGTGTGGGTGAACGCGCTGCGGAAGATCGCCCTGGCCCTCGTGGCAACCTCCGGGCGGTTTTCGGGGTCCGTTCGTGCGAGCACAACGGCCATCATGTTGACGGCCAGGAGCACGTCGTCCTGGGTGACCGAGGTGGCGACCCGGCCGCTCGCCCGGTCACGCGCCAGCAGCTCGCTGACCAGTGCAGACAGCCGGTCGCTCAGGTGTTCGGCGCGCGGGTCGTGCAGGTTGGCGGTGAGCATGTCGATCAGCGCGGTGGAACCGAGCGCCTGCTCGGCGACATGGTCAAAAAGATCAACGAGGGTGGATGTCTCCGACGCGGCAAACCTCTCCAGCTCGGTGATGTTGTCGTCGAAAACGGCGACGGCCAGCGCCATCCGGTCGGGAAAGTGCCGGTAGAGACTGCCCTGGCCCACCCCGGCCCGTTTCGCGACGGCGCTCAGCGGTGCGAGGAAGCCCTCCTCGGCAAAAATCTCCCGCGCGGCCGTCACCAGGGCGCGCCGATTCTCGGGTCCGGCGCTCGGGCCACGGTTGGATTTCGAAATCTCCTGCACGGGTGTAGCGTACAACCGGACAGGGGTGTCCGGTTGGGAATGCACTTGCCCCGGCGCAGACATCCCCCGCTCCACCCGTACGCGCAACCGACCCACCTACCCAGAAGGACGACGTCATCATGACCGACACCAGCACCCTCACCGGAGCCACCACGATCGCCGCCTGGCTCGACCACCCGGTGGGCGGCCCCATTCTCAGCGGCCTGCTCGCACAGTCCGGGCAGAGCGCAGAAGCCCTGCGGCCCGTGCGCAAAATGGCGCTGGAGCGTATGGTGCAGCTGAGCCAGGGCGCCTTCACTCAGGAGATGGTGGATGAGCTGGTGCAGCGCGCCGCCGCCGGCGAGGTGCCGCTCGCGCCGGAGGGTGGGGCGACCCAGCCCGCCGCAGACGTTGCCGCCGCTGGCCCCGCGCCGGTCGAGAGCCCGGTCTGGGTGGAGAAGGTGACCGGAGGGCGCTTCACCGGCAAAACCGTGATCGTCACCGGGGCGGGCTCCGGAATTGGCCGGGCGACGGCCTCCCGAGTGGCGCGCGAGGGCGGGCGGGTCATCGCCGTCGACATCTCCCAGCCGCGACTGGACGAATTCGCCGCGACATTCGCCGACGCCGACATCGTGCCGATCGCCGGCGACATCACCAGTGACGACGCGATCCTCGCCATCATCGAGGCGGCCGGTGGCCACATCGACGCCCTCGCCAACGTGGCCGGCATCATGGACGACATGACGCCGGTCGGCGAGGTGACGGACGCCGTCTGGGACAGGGTCTTCGCGATCAACGTCACGGGCACCATGAAGCTGATGCGCGCCGTTATCCCGGTAATGCTGGCCCGCGCGAACGGCTCCATCGTCAATGTCGCCTCCGAGGCAGCGCTGCGCGGATCGGCAGCCGGCGCCGCCTACACCGCGTCGAAGCACGCGGTTGCCGGCCTGACCAAAAGCAGTGCCTTTATGTATGGGCCGAGCGGCATCCGGGTAAACGCCGTCGCGCCCGGGCCGACCATCACCAACATCGAGGCGAAATTCGCCTCCGAGCTCGGCGCCCAGCGGGTGCGCGGTGCGATGACGATCCTGCCGGACGCCGTCGAGGCGGACGCCCTCGCGGCATCCATCACCTTCCTGCTCAGCGACGACGGGGTCAACGTGAACGGCGTGATCCTGCCCTCCGACGGCGGCTGGTCCGTGGCGTAACGCTCGGCACAATGCTCGGCACAGCGCTCGGCCGAGGCCCGGCTGGCCTGGTGTGGCATCCGGTGCGCTCCCGCGCAACCCGGATAAGACATTCAGGCCAGCTTCGTAGGGTTATGCCATGCCAGTCACAACGGGTGAACCCCGCCTCTTTCGCAGCGCAAAAGCAATCCTCGGCGAGAGCCTGGTCTGGGACCCCGAGGGTGACCTGCTCTGGTGCGACATCACCGCGGGGCTGCTGCACCGCAGCCCGCTCGACGGTTCCGTCTTCGGTGCTGACGACGGAACGTCGGCCCTGCCCGCCCCCGTGGCATCGTTCGCTCCCACCGTCGATGGCGGGTTTGTGGTGTCGCTCGGCGACCGGGTGATCCTCACCGACATCCGCGGTGTGGAAACGGCGGAACTCGCGCGCATTGAGCACGCACGGCCGGGCCTGCGCCTGAACGAGGGCAAGGCCGACCCCGCCGGGCGGTGGGTGACCGGTTCGATGAACCTCACCGCAGAGGACCCCGCCGAACCCGGTTCCGCGATCGGTGCGCTCTACTCGATCGAAGAGGACGAAACCGGCGCGGTCACCCAGCGGGTGCTGCGTGGCGGTTTCGGCGTGGCCAACGGTTTCGAATGGAGCGAGGACGGCCGCACCATCTACTTCACCGACACCTCGGTCAAAACCATCTATCGCGGCCAGTACAGCAGCGCCGGCGAGATCGGGGAGGTCGAGGTGTTCCACGCCGGCGAAGACCATGATGGCCTCGCGATGGACGTCGAGGGTTACCTCTGGAGCGGCATCTACGGCGCCGGCAAGGTCGTCCGCTACAGCCCCGATGGTGACGAGGACCTCTCCATCGACCTTCCCTCACCCAACATCACCTCCGTTGCGTTCGGTGGCCCCGGCCTCGGCACCCTGTTCGTCACGTCGGCGCGCGAAAACCTGACCGAGCAGCAGCTGCGCCAGAACCCGCTCGCCGGTTCCATCTTCGCCATCGATACCAGCACGCAGGGTTACCCGGTGCGCCGGTTCGGCCACCCCACCCGAGAGACCGCGGAATGACCGACACCGAATCCCCGTCGACCAGCACATCACCAGGCGGGCAGGGGGATGCCGTGCGGCCGTCCCCTCGCACCGACGGCTACGCCACCCTTCGTTCCTACGCGGCGATCGGTGACGGCCGCACGGTCGCCCTCGTCAGTGACGACGGAGCCATCGACTGGCTGCCACTGCCCGACCTGACGGCACCGCCGGTGTTCGCCAGACTGCTCGACGCCGGGCACGGCGGCATGATCGAACTGCGCCCGGTCGCCGAATTCACCGTCTCCCGTCGCTACCTGTCCAACACCAACGTGCTGGAAACGACCTTTCGCACCGCGGAAGGCGAGGTCACCGTCACCGACGCACTCGTCACCGGCATCGCGGGCCGCCTGCCCTGGGCCGAGCTGGTCCGCCGCGTAGACGGGATCAGCGGGCAGGTCCCGATGACCTGGAACATCGCCCCGGGGACAACCTTCAACGGCGCATCCCCCTGGGTGTCACTGACCACAAACGGCCCCGTCATCAAGATCGGCGGGGTGCAGATCGGGGTCACCGGGGTGGAGCACGGTGCCTTCGAACCCGGCGAGCAGTCCATCGCCGGGGGTTTCACCACCGGTGTGGGCAGTCGCCACGTGTTGGCGCTGTCCGCGACCAAGGATGAACCGCTGCGTATCCTCACCCCCGACCTCGTTGACGCCGCGATCGACCGCACCGTCGACAACTGGAATTACTGGTCACGCGAGTTCAGCTACGACGGCGACTGGGCTGACGCCGTGCAGCGCAGCGCCCTTGCCCTCAAGCTGCTGATTTACAGCCCCACCGGCTCCATCGCTGCCGCGGCCACAACCTCGGTGCCCGAGCGCATTGGCGGCCCCAAGAACTACGACTACCGCTTCGCCTGGGTGCGCGACCTCGCCTACACGGTGCACGCGCTGCTGCGTTTTGGGCTGCGCGAGGAGACCCACGCTGCGGTGTCGTGGATCCTCACCACCATCCGCCAGCATGGCCCGGAGTTGGAGATCTTCTACACGCTCGATGGCGAGGTCTGCCGCGACACCGACATGCCCGACATCCCCGGCTGGCGCAACACCGGCCCGGTGTCGGTCGGCAACGCCGCGCACGACCAGCTGCAGCTCGGGGTCTACGGTGACCTGCTCGACGTGATGCTCGCCTACGTGAAGGACGGCAACGTCCTCGACGACCAGACCGGAACCCTGCTGGCCAGCGTCGCCGACCGCGCCTCTGACAACTGGATGAAGCGCGACGCCGGAATGTGGGAGCTGGAGGACGACCAGCACTACACCACCTCGAAGCTGGGCTGCTGGCAGGCGCTGAACTGCGCCGTTGAGCTGTCCGAGCTCGGCCAGATTCCCGGTGACGGCCGCCGCTGGGCGCAGGAACGCGACCGCATCCGCGACTGGGTGCGCGAGAACTGCTGGTCGGACAGCCTCAAGGCGTATGTCTGGTATCCGGGCAGCGAGATGCTCGACGCATCGATCCTGCTACACGCCCCCAGCGGCTTCGACCGCTCCGAGCGGATGTCCACCACCATCGACGCACTCATTCGCGAGCTCGGCGACGGCCCGCTGCTCTACCGCTACTCCGGCGTCGAGGCGGAGGAGGGCACCTTTGTGGCCTGCGCGTTTTGGCTCGCCGGTGCGCTCGCCTGCGTCGGCCGGGTGGACGAGGCGAAGGCGCAGATGGACGAACTCATCGGCCTCGCCAACGACGTTGGCCTGTATAGCGAGATGATTGACGCGACAACCCACGAGTTCCTCGGCAACCTGCCACAGGGCCTCAGCCACCTCGCCCTGATCAACGCCGCGATCACCATCGAGGAGGTGCAGGGCAACGGGCAGGGGGATGGCTCAAAGCCAGCCTCGCGCCAGTAACCGCCCGTGCGCTTGCCAAAGACTACGGTTTCTAGGCCGCCTCAGTCGTGCACGCGGTGAATCAGCGTGGACAGCACGATCGCGCTGCGGGTGTGGTCGACGTTGGGAGCGTTGCGAACCTTCTCCAGCGCGAGCTCGAGCGAGGGGATGTCGCGCGAACGCATGTGCACGATCGCGTCGGCGGAACCCGTCACGGTTCCCGCATCCACCACCTCCGGCACCCCGGAGAGGATGCGTTTGAGTTCCTCGGGCGCGACGGTGCCGCGGCAGAACAATTCGACGTAGGCCTCGGTCGACATCCCGTCGACGGCGGGGTCGACCTGGATGGTGAACCCGCGGATCACCCCGTCGTGCACCAGGCGGTCCACCCGGCGCTTCACCGCGGACGCCGACAGCCCGATGACCTCGCCGATGTCCCCGTAGCCGGCCCTGGCGTTGCGGCGGAGGAGATCGATAATTCCGTAGTCAAGACTGTCCATAAGCCAACTCTAAAGAACCCAACTGAGGATTCTTGTCGATGGGCGACGATTGTCGGCGATTTTGTGCGCAGGATAGCGAAAAACTGACGATAGGTGCGTGAAACACTGGGGCTATGACGCTCACAGACACCTCAACCTCCGCGCCCGTGCGCACCCCAAGCGCACGCACCGTGCTGATGTGCCGCCCCAGCTACTTCACGGTTGTGTACCGCATCAACCCGTGGATGGACCCTCAATTGCCCACCGACACCGCGCTCGCCGTGGCCCAGTGGGAAACCCTGTACCAGACCTACGTCGACCTCGGCTTCGACGTCAAACTCGTTGACCCCATCGACGGCCTTCCCGACATGGTGTACGCCGCGAACGGCGGATTTGTGCTCGACGGCATCGCCTACGGCGCCAGCTTCACCCACGTGCAGCGCCAGCCAGAAGGCCCCGCGTACATGGACTGGTTCGCCGCAAACGGTTACGACGTCCGTGCCCCGCAGAACGTGAACGAGGGCGAGGGCGACTTCCTGCTCGTCGGCGACTCGATCCTCGCCGGCACCGGATTCCGCAGCGCCACAGACAGCCACACGGAGATCAGTGAGATCTACGGCCGCCCCGTGATCACCCTCGAGCTGGTCAACCCGAGCTTCTACCACCTCGACACCGCGATCGCGGTCCTCGACGACAGCAACATCGCCTACCTGCCCTCCGCCTTCAGCGCCGCCAGCCTCGCCATCCTCGAGGAGAGCTATCCTGACGCGATCCTCGTCACCGAAACCGACGCGGCAGTTCTCGGCCTCAACTCCTTCAGCGACGGCTACAACGTCGTCATCGCCACCCGCGCCACCGACTTCGAAGCCCAGCTGCGCGACCGCGGCTACAATCCCATCGGTGTTGACCTGTCCGAGCTGCTGCTCGGCGGCGGCGGCGTGAAGTGCTGCACCCTGGAGCTGCGTTCATGAGCACCGTGACCCCCACCGGCACCGCATCCACCGGCGCAGCCCTCAGCCCCGCCGCGGCGCTGGCCATCAGCCTCGAGAACGAGCACGCCGCCCACAACTACCACCCGCTCGAAGTTGTGGTCAGCCACGGCGACGGGGCGTGGGTGGTGGATGTCGCGGGCCGCCGCTACCTGGACTGCCTGGCCGCCTATTCCGCCGTGAACTTCGGCCACGGCCACCCCGCGCTGGTCACGGCGGCGAAGGACCAGCTCGACCGCATCACCTTGACCAGCCGCGCGTTCCACAACGATCGGCTCGGCCCGTTTGTCACCGCGCTGGCGAAGCTCGCCGGCAAAGACATGGTGCTGCCCATGAACACGGGCGCCGAGGCCGTCGAATCTGGCATCAAGATCGCCCGTGCCTGGGGCTACCGGGTGAAGGGGGTACGGCCGAACAACGCCACCATCATCGTGGCCGACGGCAACTTCCACGGCCGCACCACCACCATCATCAGCTTCTCCAACGACGAGCAGGCCCGCGCGGACTTCGGCCCGTTCACCCCCGGTTTCATCAGCGTCCCCTACGGTGACGCGGCGGCCCTCGAGGCCGCCATCACCGAGGACACCGTCGCCGTTCTGCTTGAGCCCATCCCGGGTGAGGCCGGCATTGTGGTGCCCCCGGCCGACTAACTGCCCGCCGTACGCGAGATCACCAGCCGCAGGAACGTTCTGTTTATCGCCGACGAAATCCAGGCCGGCCTCGGCCGCACCGGGGCCACGTTTCAGTGCGACAACGCCGGGGTCGTCCCCGACCTGTATCTGCTGGGCAAGGCGCTCGGCGGTGGCATTGTGCCGCTCAGCGCGGTTGTCGGCAACAAGGATATCCTCGGGGTGCTTCGCCCTGGCGAGCATGGTTCGACCTTCGGCGGCAACCCGCTGGCGACCGCCGTTGGCCTCGCCGTGGTGGAGTTGCTGGCCACGGGAGAGATGCAGGAGCGCGCCGGTGTGCTGGGCGAACGCCTGCAGGCGAAACTCCGCCAGCTCATCGGCCACGGCGTCACCGAGGTGCGCGGCGCCGGCCTCTGGGCCGGCATCGACATCGACCCGGCGCTGGCCACCGGCCGCCGCGTCTGCGAAATGCTGTTGGAGCGCGGGGTCCTGGCCAAGGACACCCACGGTTCCACCATCCGTCTCGCCCCACCGATCGTGGTAGAGGAGGCCGACCTGGACTGGGCCGTCGACCAGCTGGAGGCCGTTCTCGCCGACCTGCGCGGCTGATTCCTACTGCTTGCTGGTTCGCCACGCCCGCTCGAACGGCAGCCGCCACGCGTTGGGGGCGATCAGTTGGTGGATGGCGTTCGGCCCCCAGGTGCCCGGGGCGTAGGTGTGCACGGGTGGCGGATCGTCGAGCAGGGGCTGGGCGATCTGCCAGAGCCGTTCGATGCCTTCCGCGGTGGTGAACAGGGTGTGGTCGCCTCGCATGGCGTCGAGGATCAGCCGCTCGTAGGCCTCGAGCACATCGCCGGCCCGCTCGTGGTCTGTAAGGGCGAACTGCATACTCAGCTTGTCGAGCTTCATCCCGGGGCCGGGGCGTTTGCCGTAAAACGACAGCGACACCTTCGAGGCGTCTGCCAGGTCGAAGGTGAGGTGGTCAGGACCGCTTTTGCCCACTCCCGATCCCGCCGGGAACATACTCTTCGGCGGCTCGTGGAACGCGATCGAGATGATGCGCTGCCCCTCCGCCAGCTTTTTGCCGGTGCGCAGGTAAAACGGCACCCCGGCCCATCTCCAGTTGTCGATTTCCACCTTCATCGCGATGAACGTCTCGGTCTCCGAGTCCCGCGCGACGCCCGGCATGTCCCGGTACCCGCCGTACTGGCCGCGCACCACGTTGGCCGGGTCGATCATCCGCATCGAACGGAACACCTTGTTTTTCTCCTCGCTGATCGCGCGCGGCTCCAACGCGGTTGGCGGCTCCATCGCGATGAAGGCGAGGACCTGCATCAGGTGGGTGACCACCATGTCTTTAAACGCACCGGTCTGTTCGTAGAACTCGGCCCGGCGGTCAAGGCCAAGGGTCTCCGGCACGTCGATCTGGATGTGGGCGATGAAGTTGCGGTTCCAGACCGGCTCGAACAGCCCGTTGGCGAAGCGCAGCGCCAGGATGTTCTGCGCCGGTTCCTTGCCGAGGAAATGGTCGATGCGGAAAATCTGCCGCTCCGAGAACGTCTCGTGCAGCTTCGTATTAACGTGAACGGCGCTTTTCAGGTCGGTGCCGAACGGTTTTTCCATGATGATGCGGGAGTGGTCGACCAAGTTGGCCGCCGCGAGCATCTGCACCACCGCAAGGGCGGCCTTCGGCGGAACACTCAGGTAGTGCAGGCGCCTGGCGCCCTCGCCCAGCAGCTCCTCCGACTCCCGGACGGCGTCGGCGAGGGCATCGGGCCCGGCAGACTGGCCGACGTAGGTCAGCCGGGAGGCGAACAGTTCCAACTGCTCTGCCGTGAGCGGTCGGCTGCTGAACTCCCCGCAGGCGGCGATCGCGAACTCCCGGAACGAGTCGCTGTTGTATGGCTCCATGGAGGTGCCAACCACGCGGATGCTCGGGGCGAGGTCGGAGAGGATCAGGTGGGCGAGGCCGGGGATCAGTTTGCGCCTGGCCAGGTCGCCGGTTGCCCCGAACAGCACCACCACGTGGGGGGCGATTTTGTCGGTGGGGTCGAACGCCGCGGTCTCATCGGTTGGGATGCTCACCCGGCCATACTGGCAGTGCCCCGCAGCCCGCAGCAGGGGCGAAAACGAACCTTCATCAGCACGAAACATGCCCGAATTCTTAACGACGAACCCGTGCAGGCCGGCGGTTGAGCGCCCGTGGATTTGTATGGTGCGCCGGGTCGCTGACCGCGCCAGAATGGGCGTATGAGCGCAGAAACCATCGACCCAACGTCCGGCACCACCAACGACGGTGACAAGGTCGACGCCGAACAGCTCGACGCTGACCAGGTGCGGGTTGACGTGGTCCGGGTCTTCACCGACGAACCCGGCGGGTTCGGCAACGAGCGCGGATTGATCTGGTCGTCCCCGTTGACCCACGGGCGGGAGCAGCAGATCGCCGAGGTACTCGGCTTCAGCGAGACGGTGTTCGTGGAGCCGGTGGATGTCGCGCAGGCCGGCACCGCGGCGACCGCCAGCATCCGTATTTTTACCCCGGCTAACGAACTGCCATTCGCCGGGCACCCCAGCGTGGGCTGCGCCTGGTGGCTGGCCGACGGCGGCACCCCGGTGGAGGCACTCGAGGAGAAGGCTGGCCGGGTCGCGGTGAGCTCGGACGGCGAACTGACCTGGATCACCGGTGAGGCGGCCTGGGCTCCCGAGTTCGAATGGATCGAGTTGGACACCCCCTCCGACGTCGAGGCCCTCGACGACGCTCAGTTCACCGCCGGCAACCACTACGCCTGGGCCTGGTACAACGAGGACGCCGGCCGCCTGCGTTCTCGAATGTTCGCACCGGCGATGGGCGTCCACGAGGACGAAGCGACCGGGGCGGCTGCCGTGCGGATCACGGCGCTGCTCGGCCGTGACCTGGAGATCACCCAGGGCCGCGGATCGCTGATCAGCACGCGTATCGGCGAGGGCGACAGCATCCACGTGGGCGGCCGCACCGTCTTCGACCGCAGCATTGCGCTGGAGTTGCCTCCGCTGTAACCCGGTACCGCCGGTGAAACGAGTCAGAAAACGGGCTTGCTGCTCCTACTCGGCGGGTGCGCGCTGAGCCGATGAGCACCGCGGGAATGGCCCACCTGAGCGGACCAGCTTGCACCCCCGACATCGGAGTCTTCGGTGCAACCCGGCCGCTCGTGTCCATACCCAGCTGGGCGCGGGCAATGACGTACACGTCGGAGGCCGCACGGTGTTCGACAAGTAGATGACTGCAGATGGATTCTCTGCCACTGCAAGCACTCGTGTAGCCGCCCCGGGTCACCGAACACTCTTAGGCGGCGGGCTAGACTCACGTAAATGACTGACGGAGCTGACCTGTCTGCCCCTGGGGCGCCGCTGAAGCCCGTCGACTACCCGTGGGCAAGCGCGCTGCGTTCCGGGGTGATGACCGGCGGCCGACTGCTGGCCCTCGAGTTGCAGGCCGGACGTCCCGTAGGGGAGTCGCTCGTCGAACCGGCACCCGGATCATCCCTCGCGACAGTAACTCTCGACCGGCATCTGTCCAACAACAATGCGAGTTCCCTAGGCGAGCGGTATCTCGTAGTGGCGGTCGGTTCGAATGCCTCGCCGGAGGTGATGCGCCGTAAGTTCGCGCGCAGCGCCGCCCGCGAGAATGTCGTTGTCCCCTTCGTTCGTGGAACGGTGGCAGGCATCGGCGTAGGTCATTCTGGCCACTGCAGCGCGGGTGGTTACATTGCCGCGACGCCGTTCGCTGCCCCGGGCGTGTCCACCGTTCTCTGGGCGTCGTGGTTCGATGACGCGCAACTCGCGGCGCTGGATCAGTCCGAGCCAAACTATCGTCGCCTGCGTATAGAGAGCCGCGACCACATGTTTACCTTGGACAACGGCGAGGTCCTTTCGAATTACTACATATATGAGTCGGTACATGGCCTCGTCTCGTTGGATGGCACCGTTCTGCCGATCATGAGCCAGGCCGACCTTTTCGCGGTCCTCGCGCTCCGCCTCCCCGAGATCGCTCGACTCGGAGGGGATGTCGCCATGGTGGCGGACCAACTCAAAGCCTCGGCGGTTGCAGAGGCGGTCCGCGTCGCCTTACTGGCTGCGCACATGATCCTGCCCTCAGGAATATTGGGTCGGCCGGATGCCCACCCGCGCGCCTATGCTCCTTTGGTGCCGCGCTGACCGAGCTCACTGCCCCTGCCGCGTAGTAGCTTTCCGCGCCGCTAAGGTGACGGTGTGAACCAAACCCTCGAATCACGAATCGACTTCATTCGCGCCCAAATCAAATCCGGCGAGTACACCTCGCCGTCGCGGGAATGCACGGTCATCATCGAGACCTCGTTCCGGGAGTTGTACCGCCGCAGTATTGGGCTGCTGACCGGGCCAGACCGCATAAAGGTCAACCAGACTGAGATTCAAATCGGCGGCGGGACGAAGACGCTCGACGATTTCACCATGGGCCAGTTGGTCGCGCTATACAGGAATAGCGGGTTCCTGAAGTCTTGGTCGACTGCGACGGGCAACGAGCTGCGCGGGATTACCATGATCAACCTCGACGAGATGGTCCGGCTGAGGAACTCCCTGCACCACGGCTTACAAGAGGCGACGCGCAATGAGGCCGAGCTACTGTTCCAGTGCGTGCAATCAATACTGGAGACGTTCGGCATTCTGAGCCTTGAAGCTGTCACCGCGGATGCCCCGCCTCTGGTGCCTCCGGCCAAATCCCGCGAGAAGAGCTCTGTCGGGGAGGCGTCAGCGTACCTGCCAAACAGGGCACCGGAGGTCAACCGGCTGCACCTACAAGCCCGAAATATCGAGCCCTTCGATATTGCACTACTGGCCGCAGCGACAAAAGATAGCGGCAGCGGCCCCCTCGTCGTGGTGGACCTAGGGTCCGCGGATGGCTACGTGACGAAGTCCCGCTTCGCTGCGGACACCTATTCGCACGTCCTTGGCATCGATCGCAACCCGCAGATGGTCCACGAGGCTAACGCGTCACTTCAACCCGGCAGTAAATTCACGTTTGTACACGCCGATCTGGAGGACGGCGGCCTGGAAACTGCTATCGAGACGTTCCTAGCGGAGAATAACCTCCACTCGGTCGACCTCATTTTCTCCGCGCTGACTCTCCACCACCTCGCCAATCCGATCAAGCTGCTGAGGGCATGCCGCTATGTTCTGGGAGATGCAGGCGTGGTCGTACTCCGAGGATCGGACGACGGCTCGAAGATTGCCTGGCCCGACCTTGAGAATAACGTTGCCCGCATCATCGAACTCACCCTCGGCTCCTCTGGGGTGAGCGACCGGCTCAACGGCAGAAAGCTTTACACGCAGTTGTACCGTGCGGGGTTCCGGTCCATCGATACGATGCACGATGTGCAGGACACCGCTGGCCGGTCCCCGCGGGAACGCGGCCTGATGTTCCAGGACAGCTTCGCCTACCGCGCCGACTACATGGCCCGCCGGGCGGAGAACGAGCCGGGCAACGTGCAGCTTGCCCGCGACCTGGCCGAAATGCGTGAGCGCCTCGATGAGCTCGAGTTCGACTTCGAGGCCGAAAGCTTTTATTACTCCGAGATGGCCTATGCGGCGTTTGCTCGGATCTCTTAATCCCGCTGAATCCCTGATTGAGACCGGGCTATCTGGGCCGGGTTATCTTAGGCGCGATGGGCTGCGGCGAGCCTATTCATCGATGTCCGGATGCCTATCCAAACGGCCGCGACTGCCGCAACTGATACTGCCGCGGCAATCAGGACGGTGGCGAGCGACGGGCCCACGGCCAGTTGGGTAAAGCCGACGACAAGCGAGGGAATGATGAGCACGGTTGCGAGCACCAGTAGGGTGTTGGCCAGTTTTTGTTCGGCATCCACCCGCAGTCTGGTCCGGTGTGCCTGCTCTTCCCTTTCCTCGGTCGCTTGTGCCAGGACCTCCGACTCCAGATAATCCGTGATGTCGGCGAGGTCCTGGATGACTTGCGCCACGAGGGGTTTCAAGTTGTGCTGCCGCTGGAACTCCTCAA
>JAODAO010000220.1 GCA_025463465.1 Glaciihabitans sp.
GCTCTTCCGATCTCCGGCCACGAGGCCTCGGTCGTCGCGAGGAACCGGTCGATGCTCGGGCGCATGTCGATCCACCCGCCGCTCTTCAGGGTGTCGCTCACGAACTCGCGCGTGAAGGGCACGTCGACGATCTCCGCACCCTGCGCCTCGAGGTCGAGCACGGCCTGGTCGACGAGGTTCGTTGTCTCGGTGAGGCCGGGACGTTTCGGGTCCTCCTCGAACTCCCAGTGGAAGTAGCCGATCCGCTTTCCCTCGAGAGCAGTGGTGCTGAGGCCTTCGACGTAGTTGCTGGTGTCCTGGTCGTTCGCGATCGTTGTCAGCGGGTCGGCCGGGTCGTAGCCGGCGAGTACTTCCATCAGGATCGCGGCGTCGGTCACGGTTGTGGTCATCGGCCCCGAGACGTCCTGGCGGGCGGAAAGGGGAACGATCCCGGCCACGCTGGTGAGCCCCATCGTCGGCCGGTAACCGACCAGGCTCTCGTGGGCGCTCGGGCCGACGATGGACCCGCAGGAGTCCGTGCCGAGTCCGCCCGCGGCGAAGCTTGCGGCGATGGCAGCACCGGTGCCGCCGCTCGACCCGCTTGCACTGTTGGCCTGGTTGTATGCGTTGTTGGTTTGCCCACCCTCTGAGCTGAGGGTGAAGGTGCCGTGCCAGGCGAACTCGGCCATGTTGGTTTTGGCGATGATGATCGCCCCGGCATCACGCAGCCGCTGCACCGCCGTCGAGTCGACCTTCGTCTGGTAGGTGTGCAGGGAGGCGCTACCCGCGGTGGTGGGCATATCGAAGGTGGCGTAGTTGTCCTTCACGGCGATGGGAACACCGTGCAGTGGTCCACGGATGTCACCGGCCGCGCGTTCGGCGTCCCGCTCCGCCGCGGTGGCGAGTGCCTCCGGGTTCGCCAGGATCACCGCGGAGAGCCCGGGCTGGTCGCCGTACGGAGCGTCGTAGGCGGCAATGCGATCGAGGTACGCCTGTGTCAGCGCGACCGAGGTGGTGTCGCCCGACTCGAGCAGTTCGAGGGCCCCCGCGATGCCGAGGTCAACAACGGCGGGGGCAACGGTAGGGGCGGGGGATGTCGCGGTGGGCGCCGGTGTTGCGGCGGCGAAGGCGGAGGGAGCAATCAGTATCGGCATCGCGATGGCGAAGCTGGCGCACAAAGCGGTCGCCGCGGAGACCCGGGCGGTCCTTCGAAACGAATCGGTGGGAGAGAACATACATTGTCCTTCGTCGGGGTGGCTGTCTAGTGGGAGGCCAATTCGGCCGCTTTCCAGTCTTTGGCACGAGTGTTACAGCGGCGTTTCCTTCTCCCGCCAGCTGCATTACGTTTACGTATGCATAAACGCACGAAAGCGCCGCCGACCTCCTCTTTCCCTGTCGGAGAAAGGTGGAGGCCGGCGGCGCAATGTTGGTGCGGTACCTGAGCGCCTAGATCAGTCCGTCGGAGAGCGCGTTCGGGGTGCCGAAGCGGTGGGCGGTGATGCTTACCGCCTGCTCCTTGAGGAACGGCAGCATCTCCAGGCGCCCTGCCTCGGTGACCGGGTTGGCGTAGAGGGCGATGTCCGGCCGGCCGTTGGTGGCCGCCGCGAACGCACCGGCGTCACCACCGATGAGACGAACGCGGGCGCCGGTCAACTTTCCTACCCCGGCAAGCCAGCTGGCATCGGATTCGCCGTCAACGAAGGAAATGGCGGTGGGGGATGCAGCGCGAATTGCTTCGGCGACCGACAGTGCGCTCGACACCCGCACCGGGGCGCCGGCGGTGGTCGCGGCGATGAGCACCCGCACCAACTGGGCGACGGAGGCGCCCTCGGCCAGTCGCACCGTCACCTCGGTGGGGAGGTAACGGAACACGTTGCGCTCGGCCGTCAGCGCCGAAATGTCTCGGGCCACCCCGAACTCGGAGGCGAAAGCGGCTGCGTCATTGTGGGCCGCGCGGCTCAGCAGGGCGCGATCGCCAGCGTTGATGGGGCTGTCCTGACCGGTCGCCGCGGCCAGCAGGGTGGTGACCGCGCGGTTGTCGATCGGTGTGGTCGCGGTGCCGGGGGCGCTCTGCCACGAGCCGAGGCCCAGCAGGTAGTTCGGGCCGCCGGCCTTGCTGCCGGCGCCGACGGCGGACTTCTTCCAGCCGCCGAAGGGCTGGCGCCGCACCACCGCACCCGTGGTGCCGCGGTTGACGTACAGGTTGCCGGCCTCGATGCTGCCGAGCCAGGTGCCGATCTCGGTCGGGTTCAGCGAGTGCAGGCCGGTGGTCAGGCCGTAGTCGACCTGGTTCTGGATTTCGATGGCCTCCTCGAGGGTCGCGGCGGTCATCACGCCGAGGACGGGGCCGAAGTACTCGGTGAGATGGAACGTCGAGCCGCGGGCAACCCCGGTGCGCACGCCAGGGCTCCACAGCTGGCCGCTGTCGTCGAGCTGCTCCGGCTTGACCAGCCAGGACTCCCCGGCGCCGAGCTCGGTCAGGCCCTGCAGCAGTTTGCCGGCGGCCGGCTCGATGATCGGTCCCATCCGGGTGGTGGCGTCGTGGGCGTAACCGACCTTCAGCGAGCTGACGGCATCCACCAGCTGGTGCTGGAAGCGGCGCGAATTCGCGACACTGCCCACGAGGATAACGAGGGAGGCGGCTGAACACTTCTGCCCGGCGTGGCCAAAGGCGGAATAGACGACGTCCTTGACGGCGAGGTCGAGGTCGGCGCTGGGGGTGACGATAATCGCATTTTTGCCGCTGGTCTCCGCCAGCAGCGGCAGGTCGGTGCGGAAGCTGCGGAACAGCTCCGCCGTCTCGTACCCACCGGTGAGGATGACCCGGTCAACGGCGGGGTGGGAGATCAGCTGGGTGCCGAGTTCCCGCTCGCCTACCTGGATGAGGTTCAGCACGTCGCGGGGAACACCGGCCTCCCAGAGGGCCTCCACCATCACGGCGCCGCTGCGTTCGGCGAGCCCGGCCGGTTTGATGACAACGGAGCTGCCGGCGGCGAGGGCCGCGAGCGTGGAACCGGCGGGGATCGCGACGGGGAAGTTCCACGGCGGGGTTACCACCGTGAGCTTCGAGGGGATGAAGGTGGCGCCGTCCATGTCGTCGAGCCCACGGGCAAGCTCGGCGTAGTAGTGGGCGAAGTCAATGGCCTCGGAAACCTCGGGGTCGGACTGGTCGAGGGTTTTACCCGTCTCGGAGGCCATCACCTCCATCAGGCGAGCCCGGTTCGCCTCGAGCGCGTCCCCGGCGCGGTGCAGGATGGCGGCCCGGCCGGCGCCGCCGAGGGCAGCCCAGCCGCGGCTGGCCGCGACGGCGGAATCCAGCACAGCATTCAGCTCGTCGACCGTGGTCACCGTGGCGGCGCTGATGGCGTCCCGGCCCAGGGCGGAGTCGGCGGCGCGGCGGAGGATCTCGGCGCCCCACACCCGGTTGCCCGGAAGGGACGGGTCGGTGTCCGGGGTGTTCTCGAAGCCGTCAGGGGGCATGGCGGGGGCGGCGTGGCGGCGGTCCTGGCGGCGGTTCGGCAGCGGTACCTCGTCGTCGAGTTCGGCCAGGGATGCCGTGAAGCGGTCCTGCTCACGCCGGAACAGGGCCTCGTTCTCGCTGAGTTCGAACACGGCAGACATAAAGTTGTCCTGGCTGGCGCCCTCCTCCAGCCTGCGGATGAGGTAGGCGATGGCAACATCGAACTCGCCCGGGTGCACCACGGGTGTGTAGAGCAGGAGCGAGCCGACGTCGCGGCGGACGGCCTCGGCCTGCCCCTGCGCCATTCCCAGCAGCATCTCGAACTCGATGCCGGCGGTCACCCCGCGCGACTGGGCGAGCAGCCAGGCGTAGGCGATGTCGAACAGGTTGTGGCCGGCGACGCCGACCCGCACGTTCCCGATACGGTCGGGGTGCAGGGCGTAATTGACCACACGCTTGTAGTTGGTGTCTGAGTCCTGCTTGGTCGACCAGGTCGCCAGCGGCCAGTCGTGCAGCGACGCCTCGACCTGCTCCATCGGCAGGTTGGCGCCCTTGACCACACGCACCTTGATGGGGGCGCCGCCGCGGGCACGGCGGGATGCCGACCACTCCTGCAGGCGGATCATCGCAGAAAGCGCGTCCGGCAGGTAGGCCTGGAGCACGATGCCGGCCTCGAGATTCACAAATTCGGGTTTGTCGAGGATCGCGGTGAATACCGCGATGGTCATGTCGAGATCTTTGTATTCCTCCATGTCCAGGTTGATGAACTTGGGGGTGGGGAAGCTGTTGGCGAGACTGAACAGCGGTGACAGGCTCTCCACTACGTGCTCGACGGCCTCGGAAAAGGCCCAGGCGCTGTGCGGGGCGACGGTGGACGACACCTTGATCGACACGTAGTCGACGTCGTCGCGGGCGAGCAGGGCGCGGGTTCCCTCGAGGCGGCGGGAGGCCTCGTTCTCGCCGAGCACGGCCTCGCCGAGCAGGTTCACATTCAGGCGGACGCCCTCCGTGCGCATCCGGCTGATGGCCGGCCCGAGCTTCGCCGGGGTAGCGTCCACCACCAGGTGGCCCACCATCCTGCGCAGCACCGCGCGCGAGATCGGCACAACCACCGACGGCAGCAGGGGAGCGGCCACCCCGCCGCAGCGCACGGCGGCCTTCATGTACCAGGGCAAAAACGCTGGTACCTTCGGCGCGATCCTGGCCAGGTTGCGGGCGGCGACCGTGAGGTCCTCCGGGCGCACAACACCGTCGACAAAACCAACGGTGAAGTCGAGCCCGGTCGGGTCCTTCAGTACCCCGGCGAGCTGCTGCGCCGACGCATCCGGCGCGATGCCCGATGCAACACCCAGCCAGTGACGCACCAGCGCCACCACGTCGTCGGCGAGGATGCTGTCGGCGCTGAGGGCACTGTGGGCACTGCCCGTGCTGGCCGTGCTGTTTATGGTCGAGGGTGTCATAAGCCCAGTATGAGAGCGCCGTCTGGTTAGATAAAGCAATTGGATCGCACCATTACCGGTCAGTATTGCTAATGATTTGATGTGGCCCATTCCGATCACATTCGACAGGGAACGGGGGATGTTGTGCTCGACGTTCGACGGCTGCGCCTGCTGCGAGAACTGAAGATCCGCGGCACCCTGGCCGAGGTGGCGACGGCGCTGAATTTCAGCCCCTCCTCGGTGTCGCAGCAGCTGACCCTGCTCGAGCAGGAGACCGGGGTTCAACTGCTGCGCAAGGTCGGCCGCCGGGTGCAACTGACCGCACAGGCCGAGATTCTCGTTGAACACACCGCGGCACTGCTCGACACCCTCGAGCGGGCCGAGGCGGACCTCAGCGCATCGCTCACCACGGTGTCCGGCACCGTGCGGGTGGCCGTCTTCCAGTCAGCGGCACTCGCCCTGATGCCCGGCGCTCTCAGCACCATGCGCCGCGATTTCCCCGAGGTGCGGATTGAGATGGTGCAGCACGAACCGGAGAGTGCCCTGCGCGAGACCTGGGCACGCGACTTCGACATGGTCGTCGCCGAGCAGTACCCGGCCCACGCCGCCCCGCACCATCCCGACCTCGACAAACGCGACCTCACCACCGATGCCATCCAACTCGCACTCCCCCCGGTGGACGCCGAGATTCACCCGGTGGCGAGCATCGCCGACGCCCGGGACCTGCCCTGGGTGATGGAGCCGCGTGGCGCCGCCTCCCGCCACTTCGCCGAGCAACTCTGCCGCCGGGCAGGCTTCGAGCCGGACGTGCGCTTCGAAACCGCCGACCTGCAGGCGCAGATCCGCCTGATCGCGTCGGGCAACGCCGTCGGCCTGATGCCCGACCTGGTCTGGGAGGGCGGCGAGACAACCTGCCGCCTGTTGGAGCTGCCCGACCACCCGAGGCGCACCATTTTCACCTCGATGCGTCGCAGCGCTACCCGGTACCCGGCGATCGCGGCTTTCCGCACCGCCCTTGAGGACACCGCCGCGGGTATCGTCCCGCGCCGTAATGCGTGATCCCGGTGCGGAACAATGGGAGGACCGAATGAAAAGGACTGCAATGCCTCAGATTTCCGTCGCCGTAATTCCTGAATCCACCCCTGAGATCGACGCGGCCATCAGCGCCGCAGGGGCGCGACTCGCGCCCCTCGACGACAGCACCAGCGTTCTGGTCGTCGCCTGGGGTGCCGACAAAAAGAAGGTCGTTGAGGCTATCACCGCCCATCCGGCCATTCGCCTTGTGCAACTGCCGAGCGCCGGGGTGGACGCATACGCCGAGGTCCTGACGACCACAGCCCGGCCAGGCCTCACCTTCACCAGCGCCAAGGGTGCATACAGCGAACCGGTCGCCGAGCACGCCCTCGCGCTCACCCTCGCCCTGCTGCGAAGCCTGCCCCGCCGGGCACGCGCCACCGAATGGGAGACCACGCCCCGGGGCATCTCCCTCTACGGTCTGAACATCACCATCATCGGTGCCGGTGGCATCGCGCTGGAGTTCCTGCGCCTCGTCCAGCCGTTCCGGCCCCAGGTCACCATGGTGCGCCGCCGCGCTGAGCCGGTCGCCGGCGTGGCGCGCACGGTCACCACCGACGAACTGCCGAGCACACTGCCGGATGCCGACGTTGTCCTGATCGCCGCGGCCCTCACCGGAGGTACAGACAAGCTGTTCGGTGCCGCCGAATTCGCCCTGATGAAACCCACTGCCGTGCTGGTGAACATCGCCCGCGGTGGACTCGTCGACACCGACGCGCTGGTCACCGCGCTCGCCGACGACGTGATCGGCGGCGCCGGCCTCGACGTCACCGTCCCCGAACCGCTGCCCACCGGCCACCCGCTCTGGGATTCCCCCACGGCGATCATCACCCCGCACAACGCGGACACCCCCGAGATGATCGCTCCGCTGTTCGCCGACCGGCTGCTCGAGAACCTTCGCGCCCTCGCCGCCGACAACGAATCGGCCCTGGTCGGTGTGGTCGACCTGGAGCACGGCTACTAACGCCCGGTAGTGAACCGGCCGTTCCGGTCGGGCCAGCGGGTCGGCGTTATCGCGCCCATCAGGGGACTCATCCGGGTCGCCGTCACCAGGTTCGGCCGGCTGGCCATCGGCAAATAGTGGCTGGGAAGACACCTAAAACACAAATGTAAAGTAGGGCAAAGAGACTAGGCTTGAAAAGCACCTGAAGGGTGCCTCGACATCCGCTGTGGACCGGGACCGATTCGCTCGGAACCGATCCGGCGTGGCCGAGAAGGAAGACTCATGGAGCGTATAACGCGCTCCACACAATCGACTGGAGTTACCTAATGAGCGCATTTACACTTCCCGAACTGCCCTACGACTTCTCGGCACTTGAGCCGCACATCAGCGGCAAGATCATGGAACTCCACCACGACAAGCACCACGCGACCTACGTCGCCGGTGCCAACGCGGCCATCGCCGCGCTCGCCGAAGCCCGCGAGACCGGAGCCCTCGCCAACGTCAACAAGCTGCAGAAGGATCTCTCCTTCAACCTTGGTGGCCACGTCAACCACTCCATCTTCTGGACCAACCTCTCCCCGAACGGTGGCGACAAGCCCACGGGCGAGCTCGCCTCCGCTATCGACGACTTCTTCGGTTCCTTCGAGAAGTTCCAGGCCCACTTCACCGCTGTCGCCCTCGGAGTCCAGGGTTCCGGCTGGAGCGTCCTCGCCTGGGATTCCATCAGCCAGTCGCTGATCATCCAGCAGTTCTTCGACCAGCAGGCCAACTTCGCCGCCGGCGTCGTCCCGCTGCTGATGCTGGATGTCTGGGAGCACGCCTACTACCTCGACTACCTCAACGTTCGCGCTGACTACGTCAAGGCGTTCTGGAACATCGCAAACTGGGCCGACGTGCAGGAGCGCTTCGACCGCGCCCGCACCCAGACCCTCGGACTGATCGTTCCCTCGGTCTAGTCTCTGAAAAGGTCCTTCGGGGCGGTGGTGCAGCTTCTGCTGTGCCGCCGCCCCGTTTCTTTTTGGCGGCGCTGGTGTCTGTTTCGAGACACACGCTGACCGTATGTGAGCAAAACCCCCAGAATTTGCCGGGAACCTTCGAAATACTTTGTTTGGTTGGCTTTGGGGGAATACGCTTCATCTAAGCAAATTTCCGGCTATTACTCTGCCGAGGCTTGCCCGTCGTTCTGGACGATGAAGCCCGATTTGCGAGGTGGAGTCCAGATGGCTGTGTTGTGCTCGTCCGTGCGGTTCCGGGAGAACGCACGGGCGAGACCAACCACAGCGCACGCGCGGCAGAAATAATGCGGCAGAGATAAACGGGAAGGATCCGGCCAAGACCCCGCCGGATCCACAATCGTGCATGGCGAATCCGCCCCACGGTGAATCTTGCCCGGGACATCCACCACATCGTTTGCGGCGAACCGCGCGAATCAGGCGGTACGGGGGCGGCGGCTGCGTGAGCGGCCACGCGAACGTGAACCGGCGGCGGCGAAGTCGACGCTGAGTCGCCCGGCTCCGGCTGAGGCGAGAGCGATGCCGGCAGCGGCGATCATGGCAACCAGCTCCCAGCCGCCTTCCGAGGCGAAGACGCCGTTAGCGGCGTGGGCGTAGATGAGGGCGCCGACCATGTTGACGGCGACGAGCACACCAGCGAGCGCGGTGAATGCCCCCAGGGCGATCAGCGCGGCGCCGCCGAGTTCCACCACGATGGCGAAGGTGGCTGCGGCCTCGGCGAGGGGGATGCCCATCCCGGCGAAACCAGCCACGGTGGCCTCCCACCCGTTGGTCATCAGTTTCTGCCAGCCGTGGGCGAAGAGGACAACGGCGAGGGCCAGGCGAACTACAAGAAGTCCGATGTCGGCGAGGGGGCGGGGGAGCGTGCGGATCATTGTCGTGACCTTTCCTGATGGCGCAGCCCACAAATGGGGCTGGCGTCTGCGGTGACTCTGCGGTGGGGATGGTGCGCGAAGCCTCCAGCGTGGCGGCACAGTCTGGCCGTTACGTGGGGATCACCGCAGAATTTGCGGACAACCCGGTTTTCTCACAGATCGCCGTTACTGTGCGCTGGAAACCACAAAAGGCCCCGGGCGTTGCCCGGGACCTTCCCATGGTGGTGCGCGTCAAACCTGGTGCAGGGTTTTACGCTGCGACCTCGGTGGTGACCTCGGCGACGACGGCCGCGACGACGGCGGACAGCTTTTCGACGACCTCGGAGTCGTCCTTCGGGTGCACCTCGGCGAAACGAATGACCGACTCGGGGATCGACAGGGTGATGTCGCTGAGCACGCGGGCGCCGGCGATACCAACGGACTTGCGGGTTTCGTCCTGGGCCCACACTCCGCCGTACTGGCCGTACGCGCTGCCGATGGCCGCGACGGGCTTGCCGGAGATGGAGCTGCCGCCGAACGGACGCGACGACCAGTCGATTGCGTTCTTGAGGACGGCGGGGATGGTGCCGTTGTGCTCGGGGGTGACGATCAGCACGGCGTCTGCGGCGTTGACAGCATCGCGGAACGCCTGGGCTGCTGCGGGAACGTTGCCCTCAACGTCGATGTCTTCGTTGTAGAAGGGGATGTCCGATAGGCCCTCGAAGATGGTGAGGGATACGCCCTCGGGTGCGACGCCGATTGCGGCTTCGGCGAGCTGGCGGTTGGTCGAGCCGGCGCGGAGGCTGCCGACGAGGACGAGGATGTTTGTATCAGTCATGACGGGGGTCCTTAAGCTGTGAGGAGTGGAACACAGGAGTTAACCGGACCGTAGTCCGGTTATTCCCAGAATCTCATATCTCGCTGGATACTCCGTTCATCCCCCTGTCATGCCCCGATGATCCCGCAGCATATTTCGCGACCGGCGGCCCCGTCGCCACACTGCTACGGTACGAGCATGCAACGACGGATGTTGCCGGTGGGCCCACCGGTCGAGGCTGAACGCGCCGATGCCGCGCGCAACCGGGCGACCATCCTCGCAACCGCCCGCCGCCTTATTGACCTCAACGGTGTCGACGCGTTGACAATGGATGAACTGGCCCGCGAGGCGGGTATCGGCAAGGGCACGGTGTTTCGCCGGTTCGGTTCCCGGGCGATGCTGATGCAGTCACTTTTGAACGAGACAGAGTTGGCCTTCCAACGCAGCTTCCTCTCCGGCCCGGCTCCCCTCGGACCGGATGGTACCGGGCACGATGTTGAGCCGGTGGAGCGCCTGATCGCCTTCGGCCGCGCGCGGCTGCTGCTGGTCACCCTGCAGGGCGACCTGCTGCGCGCGGCCGAAGAATCCGGTTCGCTGCGATACTCCTCCCCGGCGAGAGTCGCCACCGCGATGCACATCTCGATGCTGCTGCGCGCCGCCCATGCCCCGGGAGACATCCCCGTGTTGACGTTCAACCTGATGTCGACGCTGGAAGCACCCCTTGTGCTGCACGAGGTGCGCGACCAGAGCGTTTCAATGGAACGCCTCGCCGACGGCTGGGAACACCTGGTGCGCCAGGTCACCACCCGCCGCAACGACTGACAGCTCCGATCAACACAGCCACGTCCAATACCAGCCACGTCCAGCACCAGCCCCGCCGCAACAAAACGCCATATCCGCACCCCGTCATCGACGTGCGCCGACCCCTGGCGGCATACTGTTCTCAGCCGCGCCAGCCGCGGATCCCCGTGGAGGTAGCGCCCTGTCCCGCATTGTTATCGTGCCAGGCATCTACGACTCCGGTCCGGCGCACTGGCAGACGCTCTGGCAACTGGCCGATCCCTCCATGGTGCGCATCGAACCGTCCTCGTTCGACGTACCCGAGGTCTCCGACTGGCTGGCGGCGATAGACCGTGCGGTGGATGTCGCGGGGCCCGACTGTGTGCTCGTCGCCCACAGCCTCGGTGTGCTGGCCGCCGCAGAGTGGCTGGCCCGAATGCAGCCCGGCCGCTGTGCCGCGGCGGTACTGGTCGCACCGGCGGATCCGAGGGGGGAGAACTTCCCCGCCGCCGGCGCCGACTTCTCCAACGTTGAGCCGCACCGGCTACCCGTGCCATCCCTGGTGCTGTCGAGTAGCAACGACCGCTATTGCAGCCTGGACCGGGTGAGCACCTTCGCCGTCGGCTGGGAAGCCGAGCAGCTGATCCTCGGCGCCCTCGGCCACATCAATGCCGACAGCGGCCTCGGAACCTGGCAGCAGGGCCGTGTCCTGGTGAACGATTTCGCCGAGATGGTCGCCTCCTCTGTCATCGGAACGGGATCCCTGAGACTGACCCAGACCAAGGTCCCGGTGTCATAACCACCCGCCCCACACCCGGAATCCGGGGGTGCCGTGCGCCAGCACTGGGCTTTCGGGTGCCGGCGTGGCAGTGTCAGTACCTAGCGCATTCGGCGCACCCGACGTCAGCGACGACCGCGGAGGCAGAACATGTCCGGCACCAGCAATACCAGCAGTACCAGCACGAGCACGAGTACCGAAGAATCCCCGTCGACTTTCCCGGCGGGGTCGAACCGCCGCGGGCCGGGCGAGCCTCGCGGCCACTACGACGTGTTTGTGATTGGTGCTGGCCCCGCCGGCACCGCCGCGGCGATCCGGGCGGCGGAACTCGGCGCACGGGTTGCGGTGGCCGAGGCTGACCGGCTCGGGGGAACCTGCGTCAACACCGGCTGCGTGCCCACCCGGGTGCTGGCCAAAACTGCCCGGCTGGTGCGTGAGATGCGCACCGCCGTGGGATACGGCATCGGGTCCGCCCGCCTCGAAATCACCGCCACCGACATCGACTGGCCCGCCACGGTTGCCCGGGTGCAGCATACCGTCGACCGGGTGCGCTCGATCAAACGCGAGGCCGCGCGTTTCGCCGAGGTCGGGGTCGACCTGATCCGCGAGGGCCGCGCCCGCTTCGCCGACGCCCACACGATCGTGTTGGACAGCGGCCGGCGTGTCACCGCCGACTCCATCATCGTCTGCGTCGGCGGCCACTCCCGCCGACTGCCGATCCCCGGGGCGGAGCTGGCCACCGTGCCAGAGGACGTACTCACCCTCGCCACGCTTCCCCGCCGCGTCGCCGTCATCGGGGCGGGCAACACGGGCGCCCAGCTTGTCACCGTTTTCAGCTCATTCGGATCCGAAGTCACCCTCCTCGACCTCGCCCCCCGCGTGCTGATGGCCTCAGACGCCGCCATCTCAAAAGTGGTCGCCGCCGCGTTCACCGACCAGGGTGTCTCCGTGCACACCGGCATCGACACCGTGCTGTCCCTCGAAAGAGGCGCCGAGGGGGATGACTCGATCACCCTCACCTGGGCCGAGAACGGCGCCGAGGTGGCCGGCCAATTCGACGCCGTCATTATGGCCACCGGCTGGCCCGCGGACGTGGAGGACCTCGGCCTCGCCAACGCGGGCATCAGCACGGTGCGCTCCGCTATCCCGGTGAACCAGTACTTCCGCAGCGAGGTGCCCCACATCTTCGCCGTCGGCGACGCGAACGGTCGCGACATGCTGGTGCAGGCCGCCCAGTTCGAGGGGGAAGCCGCCGCCGAGAACGCCGTCCTCGACGCCAACAGCCGAACTCCGCACCACCTGTTGCCGGCCGGTGGGTTCACCGATCCCGACTACGCCGGGGTTGGCCTCACCGAGGAGCAGGCGCGTGAGCGCGACCCGCGCTGTGTCGTCTCCCTCGTTCCGTACGCGCACCTCGACCGCGCCGTCATCGACGACCGCGAGCGCGGTTTCCTCAAGCTGATCACCGACCGGCGTCGTGAGCTGATCCTCGGTGCCCACGCCGTTGGCGAGAACGCGATCGAGGTGGTGCAGTCGGTGACGACGGCGATGGCTGCCGGCATCGACGTGTCCACCCTCGCCAACGTGCGGTTCGCCTACCCGACCTACAGTGCGATCATCGGCCTGGCCGCGCGCGGACTGCTGGTGGAACCGGTGACCAGCGAGGTCCTCGCCTGATCCTTTAGCTCGTTCTTATACTTCCCAGCCATTTCCGCACGTTCTGACGGTGAACGCGCACCCAAAGGATTGGGTGCCCACAGCCACGGTGGCGAGTATCTCTCTATGGCAACCGCACCGAGGAAGCCACCGACGGAAAGAGAGACACCCATGACCGGGAACATCACTCCAACGGCACGAATTGCGACGATCAACTCCCACGCCGCGACCGACACGATGATCCTGTCCGTGTTGTCGCGCAGGACGGGACACGCTATTCGCAGGCGTGGCATCGGTGCCCCGATTACGTCCGGGATTTCTTCCCGGTAGCGGTCGGCCGTTGCCGGGCGTTCCACCAGCTCGTCACGGAGTCGTCGACGCCCGGCAACCTCCCCGACATGTTCATCCACACACCGCACGAACGAGGTTCGATTTGGCTACTGAACACCTGAAGTAAGACGTTGGGGACTGATTCACCTCACTCTTGCTGACAAAAGCCGCCGGTTTCTTATCCCCCTGGGAAGCCGGCGGCTTTTGCATTTAACCCGCCATCCCTTATCGCCCGATGACCCGCCTGTTACGCTCACAACTGCGGAGGTCGATATGACAAGCCACGAAGAACCGAGTGTCTACTACTCCTCCATCGAGGAACGTTTCCTCGCCAGGGAGGGTGTTGACCTGCGCCGGTCCTTCCAGAGCCCCGGCCTCGCCTTCCACGGCAGCATCTTCGCGTTCCTCTCCGCCGCCGGCCTTGTGGTCAAAGTCGGGGTGGATGTCGCGGCCGAGGCCATCGAGCAGCGCCACGCGCTTCCCTACCGGCCCAGCCCCGCCCACGTCTCCCGGGACTGGCTGCTCGTGCCGTTCGACCCCTCCGACGCCCACCGCTGGGCCGAATTCGTTGACCTCGCATACAACCACGTGCGAACCCTGAAACCCGACACCGTTCCCTGACCCACGCCGGCACGCAATGAGCCGCGAAAGTATTCCGTGATCAGTGGGGTGAATACCCCGTCCGGTGCTTCGTGATTCTGCCTATCCACCACTACCTGGTCCGCGTCTGCGATCGCGCCGACCGCCAGCACCAGGGCGGGGCCCTCGCCGGCGCGCTCATAGGCGATGGGAGTGCCGTCTGTCGAACGCGGAGTTTCCATGGATGTTCCTGCGGGCCGGCGACATCGCCTGGAGCATCTCGCGATGGGCGCCCCTTCGTTATCGAGGGGCATCATCCGCTATCGGTAACAGGAAAAATCAAGCCGCTCACAAGACCTCCCCACACGATGAGCAGCGTCAAAGCGCACTAGCGCGGTGCCAAACCGGTGGTGTTTGTATTTTCTTTCCTGGTGAAAGAGCCACCACAAAGGCGTTGCAAGCGATGGAAAGACCAGATCAGGTAGTCCTTTTTCTATCTGACTGTTTGCTGGGAAATGTCACGGAATGGTCACGGAAGCACTCTGCTCCAATCCGATCACCAGGGGGCCACCGAACCCCTATCAACTCCGACGGACAGCAACACAGCAACACCCGAACCACATAGCTCCACCCCCCAACTTTTCACCACACACCGCACCACCAACCAGTTGTAAGGAAGCACACCATGCGTAACTTCACCAAGCTCGCCGTCAGCCTCACCACCGCCGGTATCCTCGTCGCCGGCCTCGCCGCCTGCTCCTCCACCGACAACGCCAGCGACACCCCGTCGTCCTCGACATCGTCGTCGTCGTCCTCGACGCCGTCCGAGTCGGCCACCCCGACTCCGGTCGCCTCGATCCCGGCCCTCGACGGTGTTGACACCCAGGTCACCCTCGACGCCGGCTTCCTCGAAGCCCTCACCACCCTCGGCCTGACCCCGGGCGTCCTCGGCACAGCGACGCTCTCCGACGCCGGAGTGCTCGCCTTCCCCATCACCGGCGGCAACGTGGACTACTACTACCCCGCCGCCTCCTACCGCCCCTACGTCCAGGGCGAGATCGACCACGACGGCTCCGGCATCAGCCTCACCGCCGGCGACACCGTAGTTGAACTGACCGACTTCCGCATCGATCCCGGAACCAGCCAGCTCTTCGGCACCGTCACCGCCAACGGCACCGAGGTGGGCAAGGAC
>JAODAO010000245.1 GCA_025463465.1 Glaciihabitans sp.
GGAACCTCGGTTCTGCTCAAAATGAACGCGGAAAAGGTCCTGGCGAAGCTGGGCATCGATGCAGACGTCGAGGCAGCCGACATGGGCGTTGCCCGCGGCGCCGCCCAGACCGCCGAGATCGTCCTCACCTCGGAGGAGCTCGCCAGCGAAATCGGCGACGTTCCCGCCGAGGTCATCATCATCAATAACTTCTTCGACCTCGAAGAAATCACCGAGAAGCTCACCGCGGCGGTCGAGGACCTCTAGTCCACCCAGCTCGGCCCCGCGTTACCCCCATTTACCCCACCACACCCTAAGGAGCTCCCACAATGGAGTGGCTCGTCGTCGTACTGAATTTCATCGGGCAGCAGATCCTCAACGTGCCCGCGTACCTGATTGGCATCATCACCGCCGTTGGGCTCATCGCGCTTCGGCGTAACGCGGGACAGGTGATTGGTGGGGCGCTGAAGGCAGCACTCGGCTTCCTCATCCTCGGTGCCGGCGCCAGCGTCGTCACCGGCTCGCTTGACCCCCTCGGCACCCTCATCCTCGCCGTCACCGGTGCCCAGGGTGTGATTCCCACCAACGAGGTCATCACCGCTATCGCCCAGGACGAGTTCGGGGCCCAGAGCGCCTACGTCCTCACCCTCGGCTTCCTGGTGATGCTCGCCCTCGCCCGGTTCACCCCGCTCAAGTACGTCTTCCTCACCGGCCACCACATGGTCTTTATGGCAACGATGCTGACGGTTGTCCTATCTGTCGGATTCGGCTCCGGCCTCAGCTGGCTCGTTGTGGTGATCGGTGCGCTTCTGCTCGGTGTGATCATGGTGGTGATGCCAGCCTTCGTTCACCCGTGGACGAAGAAGATCACCGGCAACGACTCGATCGCGATCGGCCACTTCGGTACCCTCGGCTACATCGCCGCCGGTGCTGCCGGCCAGGCCGTCGGACGCAAGAGCAAGTCGACGGAGGACATCAAGTTCCCGCAGGGTCTCAAGTTCCTCCGCGACTCCATGGTTGCCACATCGCTGTCGATGGTCCTCATCTACCTCGTCTTCGCAATCTGGGGCCTCATCGCCCTCCCGCTCGAGGAGGCGCTGCCGATCTTCGGTGTCGCCGACGCCGGCGCATTCATCATGGCCGCGTTTGCCCAGGCCCTGCAGTTCGGTGTTGGTGTCGCCGTTATCCTCTACGGTGTCCGCACCGTGCTCGGTGAGCTGGTCCCCGCTTTCCAGGGAATCGCCGAGAAGGTCGTCCCCGGTGCAAAGCCCGCGCTGGACATTCCCATCGTGTTCCCGTTCGGCGCCAACGCCGTGCTCATCGGCTTCCTCAGCTCCTTCGCCGGGGGCCTCATCGCCCTCGGTGTGCTCGCCGTCTGGCTCAACCCGGTCTTCGGACTCGCGCTGATCCTGCCCGGCATGGTTCCCCACTTCTTCACCGGTGGTGGTGCCGGCGTGTACGGCAACGCGACCGGCGGTCGCCTCGGCGCAGCCATCGGCGGATTTGTGAACGGCATCATCATCACCATCCTGCCCGCCATCCTCCTGCTCGTCCTCGGCGACTTCGGCTTCGCCAACAGCACGTTCGGTGACGCGGACTTCGGCTGGTTCGGAACCCTCGTTGGTGTGAGCGTCGGCGGAGGAACAACCATGGGTGTTGTGCTCACGATCCTGATCGCCGTGGTTCTCGTTGTCGGCGGCATCATCTACCAGCTCAAGGTTGTCGACGGCGGCTGGGTGCCCGGCGCCAAGCGGGACGCCTGGGTCGCGGAAGAGAAGGCAGCGGAGAAGGCCATCGTTGATGCGGAGAAGGCGCGCGTCAAGGCAGAGAAAGCAGCCAACGCCGAGGCGGCGGCCAATTCAACCAGCACCTCCTGATACCACCAGTAACACACCACAAGGGTGGCCCAGCACTGCTGGGCCACCCTTGTGGTGTTTGCGCAACACCGCTCTGCCGCAGCGCGTGGACTGCCATCGGCGGCAGGGCTTGAAATCTCCGGGCGGGGCGCGTGGAATCGACGTGCAACGAGTTGGCCGCTGTTCCATGTCAACCCTTCGGACAACTCCCGGTTTGGACTTTGGTTTCTCATAGGAATGGGGTGTGTTCTGTAACAAGTAGCAAAGCCCGACACCCTCTCAGGAGAATCCGATGGACCAGAACAACGAACCGACCACCCCAGCAGGTACACCGAACGACGCTCCCGAGACGGCAGCGGCCGCACCGACCGTCGCCGGCCCCGCCGACGTCGCCGCTCACGTTCCTGCCCCCACCCCGGCCCCCACGGTTGACGCGCAGCAGCAATCCAACGCTGTTGCCCTCAACCAGCAGCCGGCGCAGGCTGTCGCTGTTCCGGGCGCGGCCCCCGCCGCCCAGGCCCACACACTGCAGAAGGTATACGAGCAGGTGCCGGCCGACGGCCAGCCCGCCGCCAACACCGCCGCTCCCAGCTCCACCCCTACCGCTGCCGGCGACATCAACGCCGCGACCGTACCGCCCGCCGCCGCCCCGACCAAGCCGGCACGCACCGCCTCCGAAACCTTCCGCCGCCGCAGCGTTGGCCTCCTCATCGGTGGTGTGGCCGCCTGCGCCATTGCCCTCGGCGGTGGCGGCTTCGCCCTCGGCGCCACGCTCGCTGTCACCAACGCTCAGACATCCAACACCATCACCTCGGTGCCGCAGACCTACACCCCGGGCACGTCGGGGGGATCAACCGGCGGAAGCACGGGCGATTCCGGCACCACCATTCCCCAGCAGGCCAGCCCCTTCGGTGGGTCCGACTCCTCCAGCGGAACGGGCTCCTCGACCGGGACGGCGACCACTACCGCCACCCCCGCCACGGACGCGCAGAAGGAGGGAGTGGTGACAATCGTCTCCTCCCTCTACTACAGCGACACCTCCAAGGCCGCAGGAACCGGCGTTATCCTCACGTCCAACGGTGAGATCCTCACCAACAACCACGTGATCGACGGTGCGACGAGCATCGAAGTTACCGTTGAATCAACCGGTAAGACCTACGTCGCGAACGTTGTCGGCGTCGACGCGACGAACGACGTCGCCCTGCTCCAGCTGGTCGGCGCATCCGGGCTCACCCCCTCGACCACCGACGACTCGACCCTTTCCGTCGGAGATGAAGCCACCTCCGTCGGAAACGCCGAGGGAACCGGTGACCTGGTCGCCGCGGCCGGCACCATCACCGCGCTCGAGCAGTCGATCACGGTCGGCAACGAGTACACGGGCGGTTCGGAGAGCCTCAGCAACCTCATCGAGATCGACGCAGACGTGGTCTCCGGCGACTCGGGCGGCCCTCTGGTCGACGCCGACGGTGACGTTATCGGTATCGTCACCGCCGCATCGTCCGGCTCTGCCAACATCACCGGCTTCGCGATCCCCATCGAGACAGCCCTCGACATCGTCAACGTCATCAAGTCGGGGGTCGAGAGCGGCACAGTGAAGATCGGCGCATCCGCGTTCCTCGGCATCCAGCTCGCCACCGCCAACTCGACCACCCCGACCAGCACGGGTGTCCCCGTTGGCGGAGTTATCGCCGGTACCCCGGCCGAGACCGCTGGCCTCGCCGCTGGCGACATCATCACCGCCATCGACGGAACCAACGTCTCCAGCGCCGACGCGCTGAGCGCGGCCGTAGCCACCCACGACGTAGGAGACTCCGTCACCGTGACCTACACCAACGCGGCCGGTACCTCGCAGACCGTGACCGTCACCCTGATGGCAGGCCCCGCCTCCTAATCGCCGCACCCCGCAGCGGGCCCCGTCGTTACGCAACGACGGGGCCCGCTTCTCGTTGGGTCCGGCAATCGGCTGTCACCCGTTCTGGGGGATGCTGCGCGCCGGGCGAATTCTTACGCTGGACGCATCGTGCGGGGGTGCGAAAGGGGAACAGTGACATCTACAGCGTCCACATCACCGGGATCAGCACCGGGATCAGTACCGGGACCGCCTCCGGTGAGCCTGGCCGACCGCCCGGCGGCGGCTTCCGTCATCACGGAATTCCTGCGGGCGCAGGCGCAGGCGCCACGGCACGGCCCGGTGGCGCGGATTTTCGGACGGTCACCGTTGAGCGTCGACAGCCGGCCCTGGTACAAGGGTTCCCTCGGCGAGATCGAGGTCGGACACATCCTGCAGAGACTCGACGAGCGGTGGACCGTTCTGCACGCCGTCCCGGTCGGGGCGAACAACGCGGACATCGACCACGTCCTTATTGGCCCAGGCGGGGTCTTCACCCTGAACACAAAAAACCATTCCGGCCAGAGAGTTTTCGCCGGCGGCGGAGCATTTAGGGTCAACGGTCACGCGACCCAGCACGTGCGAAACTCCCAACACGAGGCAGCACGGGCGGGCCGTCTGCTGTCCGCGGCGGTCGGCCGGCAGGTGGAGGCCACACCGGTGATCGTTGTGGTGCGGGCCAAGCACCTGACCTTCGGCCGGGATCGCCCGAAGGTGGCGGCGGTTGCCTCTACCCAACTCCTCCGGTGGCTGCAGAAACGTCCGATGTTACTGGAGAGCGCCGACGTGGCGGCGATCGCGCACGCTGCCGCTACTCCTCACGTCTGGCGCGCCGGCCGCGCACCGGACCTTGTGCCCGGGGGTGATCCGAGCGAGGAGCGGTCGAGGTTCAGCGTCCTGCACTCCGAGGTCGTGCAGGCGAGGCGACGGGCTCGCGGCTGGATGCTGCTCGCCATGGCTGGCGCCGGTGCCGCCGCGTTTGGCACCTTGGCAGCGTTGCCGGACCTCCTGCTGGCGCTCTTGTAGCGGCATGGCCCTGCCGAGACGAACAAAATGCAACGCAGACGGGCCAGGGTGGGTTCGCTCTGCTAAGATTTCAAGGTTGCCGTCCAACGGCCGCGGATAAAGAGAGCTCGTTCATTTCCGAACAGGGCACCGCGCAACAAGAAGAAAGGGGATCCCATCTATGGCACTCGAAGCTACCGTCA
>JAODAO010000246.1 GCA_025463465.1 Glaciihabitans sp.
CTGCGCGCCTTCGCCCGCCTCGGCGAGGCCGGCGTCGACCTGTTCCTGCCGGACTCCACCAACGCCGATGTTCCCGGGTTCACCGCCAACGAGCGCGACATCGGGCCCGTGTTGGCCGCCGTCATCGCCAAGGCGCCGCGCCGCGTCATCGTCGCCAGCTTCTCCAGCCACGTGCACCGTGTGCAGCAGGTGCTCGACGCCGCCGTCGCCAACAACCGCAAGGTTGTGCTGATGGGCCGGTCGATGGTGCGCAACATGGGCATCGCCGCCGACCTCGGCTACCTCAAGGTTCCGAACAACGTTCTCATCGACGCCAAAAAGGCTGTTGATCTTCCGGACAACCGCCTGGTCTACATGAGCACCGGCAGCCAGGGCGAGCCCATGGCCGTCCTCGCCCGGATGGCCAACGGTGAGCACCAGATCGAGGTGGGCAAGGGCGACACCGTCATCCTCGCCTCCTCGCTCATCCCCGGCAATGAGAACGCTGTCTACCGTGTAATCAACGGCCTGATGAAGCTCGGCGCCAACGTTGTACACAAGGGCAACGCCAAGGTGCACGTATCCGGCCACGCCTCCGGCGGAGAGCTCCTCTACGTCTACAACATCCTCAAGCCGAAGAACGTCCTCCCCGTTCACGGAGAGCAGCGTCACCTCGTCGCCAACGCCAACCTCGCCATTCAGACCGGGGTGCCGGAAGAGAACACCATCATTGGTGAGGACGGTACCGTCATCGATCTGCGCGACGGCCAGGCCGTTGTTGTCGGCCAGCTCGACCTCGGAATGGTCTACGTCGACGGCTCCAGCGTCGGCACCATCACCGACGCCGACCTCAAAGACCGCCGGGTGCTGTCGGAGGAGGGCTTCATCTCCATCTTCGTCGCCATCGACCCGCAGACCGGTCGTGTCATCGTGGGACCCGAGATCCAGGCCCGCGGTTTCGCCGAGGACCAGAAGGTCTTCGACGGCGTTCGGCCGCAGGTCATCAAGGCGCTGCAGGACGCGGCAGCCAACGGAACCCGCGACACCCACGGGTTCGCCCAGGTCATTCGGCGCACCGTCGGTCGCTGGGTCAACACCCAGCACCGCCGTCGCCCGATGATCATCCCGGTCGTCATCGAGGCATAACCGCCACGGCGCACCATAAGTAGCAACACGGCACCACGGTCGGGTTATCTCGAACGTGGTGCCGTGTTTTTTAACGCCCGAAAAGTGACCAATCATCCTCAGGGATGATTTGCCCGCATGCGCAAAACACCTAGGGTTCTTTCAGGTTCACAATTGCTTGGGGGAAAACGGGTTGAACATCGCGCGCAAATGGGTCTTTCCGATCATCCGAATTCTGATCTTCGCCGCCATTGCCGCCGCCCTGATCAAAATCGCGTTCTTCGCCGCCCCCGAGGTAGAGGCCGGCCCCGAGTTCCCCACCGGTGAAATCGTGGAACCGCAGGTCGCCGTCGCGGTTGGCACGATCCTGAACGATGTCGCCGTGCAGGGCACCGTCGCCGCAGACGCCGCCAGCCCGATCCAGGCCACCCTTGCCGGGGAGGTTACCGAGATCGTTGCGACCGTAGGCGCCGCCGTCGCGGTCGACGACCGCATCCTCACCATCCGCCAGGAGGTGCCCGGTGTGATCAACGACGACGGCACGATGGCGGCATCCACCTATAAAACGATCATCGTGCGGGCACCCGCCGCCGGTGTTGTTTCCAGCATCTCGGTGATCAAAGGCCAGCTGGTCGAGGTGGGGGACCCGGTCGGGCAGATCGCACCGCCGAGCTTCAGCGTCTCGGGGACACTCGAGCCCGACCAGCTTTACCGCCTGCTGAACCAACCGACCGAAGCGACCGTAACGGTCACCGGCGGCCCTGCCCCGTTCGCGTGCACCAACCTGAAGATCACCACGTCGCTGGCCGGTGAGGAGCCCGCCGCCGACGGCAGTGCTGCCGCCTCCGGTACCAGCGTCACCTGCTCGGTGCCCGCCGAGGTTAAGGTCTTTAACGGCCTGCAGGCGCAGATGAGTATTCCGGGTGGTGTCGCGGAGAACGTGCTCGTTGTCCCCGTGACATCCGTTGAGGGGATCGCCGAGGCCGGAAACGTCTACATCGCCAGCGAAGACGGCACCACCGAGGTTCGCCCGGTTGTGCTCGGACTCAACGACG
Organism: Glaciihabitans sp.; assembly: GCA_025463465.1. GTDB lineage: Bacteria > Actinomycetota > Actinomycetes > Actinomycetales > Microbacteriaceae > Glaciihabitans. The sequence goes on from JAODAO010000246.1 coordinate 2,160, forward strand.
GCGTCAATGTGCAGGTCGTCTCCGGAGTTGCCGAGGGCGAAATGGTGATGCAGTTTGTTCCGGGCGCCCCCGAGGTCTCGGATGTGCCAGATGGCTGCACCGACATGGGCAACGGCAACGTCGTCTGCGAGGGATAGGGCGCGTGAGCATCCTCCGCCTCGAAAGCGTCACCAGGACGGTGGAACTGCCTGATGCGACACCGTTGGACATCCTCCGCGGCATCGATCTTGAGGTCAATGTCGGGGACCACATCAGCATCGTCGGTCGCTCCGGCTCAGGAAAGTCAACCCTCCTGAACCTGCTTGGCCTCCTCGACAAACCCACGTCGGGCGCCATCTACTTTGACGACGTACACACCACCGCCCTGTCGTCGCGCAAGCGCGACAGGACGCGGGGACGCGACGTCGGGTTCATTTTCCAGCAGTTCAACCTGCTGGGCGGCCGGACGGCGCTTGAGAACGTGATGACGCCTCTGCTGTACGCATCCGGCCGCCAGTTCTGGCGCCGGGAGCGAATCGCCATGGAGATGCTCGACCGGGTGGGGCTCGCCCACCGCGCCGCCTCCATGCCAGACAAGCTTTCCGGTGGTGAGCAGCAGCGTGTGGCCATCGCCCGCGCACTGGTCCGCGGCCCCCGGCTGATCCTCGCGGACGAACCGACAGGTGCCCTTGACGTGGAGACGGGGTCAACGGTGATGACGCTCCTCGACGACGTCGCGGAGGCGTCAGGTGCTGCACTGATCGCGATTACCCACGACGTAAACGTCGCGGAGCTCGCCCGACGGCACTACCGGCTGGATCGGGGGGTGCTCACCGAGGTGGACACCGCGCCGACGCTGATCGTCACGGCCCCGGATGCGCGTGCGATTACGAGCGGGGCACCGGACCCCAGCCACGGGGCCCCATACGGCAATGGCGAGGTGTCCAAGTGAGCGTCGGTTCCGCCCTTGTCGGGGCCGTGGTCGAAGCGGCACAGGAGCTGCGTATCCACCGCACCCGGGTGCTGCTGAGCCTTATCGGCGTCGCGGTCGCCGTGTGTGCCATCACCTCCGTTGTTGGCCTCGGGGCCATCGCAGAGCAATCGATCCGCGAATCGAGCGAAAAGGGCGGCGGCCGCCCGGCGACACTGTCCGTCAGCGCCTACTCCGAGGGCCAGACGGTGCTGCAGCCGGCGACAACTATCGCGGCCTTCACCGAGGTCGCCGAACGGTACTCGATCGATTACACGTCGCTGACCGGGTACGCCCCACTCAGCGTCCAGTACGCCGACGGGACCGCGACCGTAGACACCCAACTCGTCGACGTCGACTACGGCACCATGCACCGCGTCGACGTGGAAGAGGGAAGCTGGTTCACCGAACTGGACGCGCGCAGGTTCGCCCCGGCGCTCGTTATCAACCAGACCGTCTACGAGCGCATTGGTTCCCCGGACCTCGCTACCCACCCCACCATCAAGCTGCGTGGGGAAACAAACACCGTTGGTGTGGTGGTTGGTGTTGTGAACCAGCCATACCAGGACGGCTACGAATCGATGTACATGCTCAGCGACGCCTATCTCGCCCTCGCGGACCCCGTCGCCGTCGCCCAGCTCACCCCGAACTTCGAGGTGTGGGTGCCCGGCGAAATTGCCGAGGAACTGAGCCCGTTGCTGAAACGGGATGTTGCCGGACTCCTGGGGGAGGGCATCACCGTTGACGTCTACCGGGGGGATTACGCCGCCCAGACCGAACAGGACCCGTTCGCCTCCATCCGCCTGATGGTGACGGGCGTCGCTGCGCTCGTCCTGCTGCTCGGGGCACTCGGCCTGGTGAACATTTCGCTGGTGACGGTGAAGCAGCGTGTCCGCGAGATCGGAATCCGGCGTAGCTTCGGGGCCACCGCATCCCGCGTTTTCTTCGCCGTCATGATGGAGAGTGTCGTTGCGACGATAGTCGCCGGTGTCGCGGGCGTCGCGCTGGCGGTGGTGATTGTGCAGAATCCGATAGTCCAGGGCTACATCAGCCAGGGCGGGATCTCCGACACCCCCGCTTTCCCACTGGAGGCGGCACTCATCGGAATGGCCGCAGCTACCGGGGTGGGTGCCCTCGCTGGTCTGCTTCCCGCGCTGGTTGCTGTCCGCGTCAAGGTCATCGACGCCATCCGCTTCTGAGTAAGCACCCAAAACAGGCTCCGGGGGCCTTTATACGAACCTCTCCGGGGCGGGCCGGCCTGACACGCGCCCGTCTAGCGGGCGGGTAGCGGAGGGTAGCGGTAGCGTAGTTCGTATGGCTGAGAGCACTAGGTCCACTTCGCGCGCCCGCGCCGGCGCGCCCAAGAACGGGACGGCTCCGACCAAAAAGCTTCCGACGGTGGCGGCCAAGACGTCAACGGCGAAGACCCCCGCCCGGCGTTCACCGGCTCCCGTCGAGCCGATTGACGAGGGCCCAGGGCTGATCGCACGGGGCTGGCTGGGAGTCGCCCACATCGTTGGCGCGGCCTTCCGGGTGATGGGCCAGGAGTCCCTTGCCAAGGAAGAGCGACGCGATGGTGTGCCGTTCTTCCTCTTCCTCCTCGCCGTCGCGGGCGTGGTGGTCGAGTGGTTCAACCCCGTAGACCCCGTGGCGCTCGCACTCGACGCCTACACGTTCGGTGGCTTGTTCGGCCGCGTCGCCTTTGCCCTGCCCGTCATCATGCTGCTGTTCGCCGGCTGGCTGTTCCGGCATCCGGCAAGCGTGCACGACAACACCAGGATCGGCATCGGCGTTGGCCTGCTGGTCAGCACGATCTCCGGACTGTGCCACGTGTTCAGTTCCCACCCGCAGCCCGCTGGCGGGATGGAACCACTCGCTCGCGCCGGTGGCCTCGTTGGTTGGGTCTTCGGAGCGCCGTTGATGGCGATCGGCACGGAATGGCTCGCGGTGCCGCTCATCGTCATTCTGCTGGTGCTCTCCCTTTTCATCATCACCAAAACCCCACCGAACCGGGTCGGGGCGCGACTGCGCGATCTCTACGCGTACCTGTTCGGTGTCGAGCCCTCGAGCCAGGAGGCGGCCGCCGCCCAGCACGAGGATGACGTACCGCTGCGCTTCGAGCCGACGAGTGACCTCGGCCTCGATGACCCGGACCCGGCGAGCCTGCCGTGGTGGCGTCGCAACAAAACGAAGCGGGACGAGGACTCCGCTTTCGAAACACCCGTGGTCAATGCGAACTGGCAGACGGACATCATCGACTCGGCCCCGCAGAACGAGAAGGGTGACTTCGGCATCGAACTGCTTGAAGAGCTCGTCAGGGTCGAGGAGACCGTCGACCGGTTCACCGGGGAGATCAACACCACCGCAACAAGCCTGCGGCCCGACGAGCCGGAATTGAAGGAAGATCCCGCCGGCCTGCTGCCCGGCTTTGTCACCAAGGCGAGCGAGAAGGGGCCGGCCGGCGAGTTCGAGGTCAGCCCCATGCGTGAACCGGAGCCCGTGCCGATCGCTGTCGAGCCATCCGAAGACGGCCGTGGCCCCATCGCTCCCTACCGACTTCCTCCGCCCGCGTTCCTTGCCCTCGGAACACCGCCGAAGGCCCGCAGCGCGGCCAACGACGAGGTTGTCGCCGCCATCACCGAGGTGCTCACACAGTTCCAGGTCGATGCGAAGGTCACCGGTCTCAGCCGCGGCCCGTCGGTCACCCGCTACGAGGTTGAACTCGGCCCGGGAGTGAAGGTGGAGCGCGTCACCGCCCTGGCCAGGAACATCAGCTACGCCGTTGCCAGCAACGAGGTGAACATTCTCTCGCCCATCCCCGGCAAAAGTGCCATCGGTGTGGAGATCCCAAACAAGGACCGCGAGATCGTGTCCCTCGGCGACGTGCTGCGTTCGGCGGCATCCACCAGCAGCATCCACCCCATGACCATCGGACTCGGCAAGGACGTCGAGGGTGGCTTTGTGGTCGCCAACCTCGCGAAAATGCCCCACCTTCTCGTCGCAGGATCCACCGGGTCGGGTAAGTCGAGCTTTATCAACTCCATGATCACGTCGTTGCTGATGCGCGCCAAACCCGCAGAGGTGCGGATGGTTCTCATTGACCCGAAGCGTGTGGAGTTGTCGATCTACGAGGGTGTTCCCCACCTGATCACCCCCATCATCACGAACCCCAAAAAGGCAGCGGAAGCGCTGCAGTGGGTCGTAAAAGAGATGGACATGCGCTACGACGACCTGGCGAGCTTCGGCTTCCGTCACATCGACGATTTCAACCGTGCCGTAGTCGCCAATGAGATCGTCCTGCCCGTCGGCAGCGAGCGAAAGCTCAAGCCGTACCCGTACCTGCTGGTGGTCGTTGATGAGCTCGCGGACCTGATGATGGTCGCCCCCCGGGACGTCGAAGACTCGATCGTGCGCATCACCCAGCTGGCCCGCGCGTCCGGCATCCACCTCGTCCTCGCAACCCAGCGACCCTCGGTGGATGTTGTCACCGGCCTGATCAAGGCCAACGTGCCGTCGCGGCTCGCCTTCGCGGTCAGCAGCATGACGGACTCACGGGTCATCCTCGACCAGCCGGGCGCCGAGAAGCTGATCGGGCAGGGTGATGGCCTGTTCCTGCCCATGGGCGCCGGCAAGGCGATCCGCGTGCAGGGTGCATGGGTGAAGGAAGCCGAAATCACCGAGGTGGTCAAGCATGTCACCGACCAGGCCCGGCCCGAGTACCGCCAGGACGTCGCCGTCGTCGCCGAGCGCAAACAGATCGACGCGGACATCGGAGACGACCTCGAGTTGTTGCTTGCTGCGGCCGAGCTGATCATCAGTACCCAGTTTGGATCCACCTCAATGCTGCAGCGCAAGCTGCGGGTCGGCTTCGCTAAAGCGGGACGCCTTATGGACCTGCTCGAATCCCGCGAGGTGGTTGGGCCGAGCGAAGGCTCAAAAGCCCGCGACGTAATGGCGACGGTCGAAGAACTGCCGGCCGTGCTCGCACGACTGCGCGGGGGAGACACGGTCGGATCATCGTCCGCCACATCCACCCCATCGGGTTCACCGAGGGAACCCGGCCGGGATCCGGTCGAGGACATGACCAACGGTTACGATGAGGTGGCAGGCGATCCGGACGAGGACGCCTGGGGCCTCACCGGTAGGGAGTGACACCATGGCACTACCCACACACAACACGGCACCCGCCGGTCGTGCACACGGATTCAGCGGACGTGTGCTGAGCAAGGGCGATACGCCCGCGAGCAACGCCAACATCGCGAACATCATCACGGTGATTCGCATCCTGCTGGCTCCACTGTTTATCTGGATGCTGCTCGCCGACGGCAGCGACATGGGCGCACTGCGCGTAGCCGCCGGCATCCTGTTCATCGTCGCTATCGCCACAGACAGCCTCGACGGGCACCTGGCGCGAAGCCGGAACCTGGTCACCAACGTCGGGATCATCCTCGACCCAATCGCCGACAAGGTCCTTATCGGCGGCGCCCTGGTCGCCCTGAGCATTCTCGGCGAGCTCTGGTGGTGGGTGACGATTGTGATCATGGTGCGCGAGCTCGGTATTACCGCTTACCGCTTCGCCGTCCTGTCCGACCGGGTCATTCCCGCCTCGCGCGGCGGCAAGCTGAAAACCGTTGTCCAGTCGGTCGCCATCGCGCTCTACCTACTTCCGCTTTACACGATCGTGGGCGAGTGGATTCTCGTGGTGAACGTCGTATTTATGGCGGCTGCCGTAGCGCTCACCGTCCTCACCGGAATCGACTATCTCGTGCAGGCACGCCGCCTCAACCGCACTCGCTCGTGAACGACGGGCCGCGCGCCGATAGCGCGGCCTGGCTGGTCGCGACGCTCACGGGGCACAAGCGCACCCTCGCTGTTGCCGAGTCCCTCACCGGCGGGCTACTGGCCGCCGAGTTCGTGCGGGTTCCGGGGGCCTCGGCGGTGTTCGCCGGAGGGATCATCGCTTACAACACCGAACTCAAACACACCCTGCTCGGGGTCGACGCGGGTCTCCTCGCCACTCACGGCCCGGTTCATCCCGACGTGGCCGCACAGATGGCACTGGGCGTGCGCACCCGACTGGCAATCGGGGGCAACCCCGTCGACATCGGGCTATCCACAACCGGGGTGGCTGGGCCGGGACCACAGGACGGTCATCCCGCCGGAACGGTCTTCGCGGGGATCGCCATCGGCGACCGCGTGGACATTCTGAGTCTTTCCTTGGAAGGCACTCGTGAAACCATCCGAGCGCAGGTTGTCTCCGAACTATTGGCACACGTTGAAATAGTCTTGAAGTCATCGGGTCAGCTCGAGGGACGATAGCGGTAAACATCCTTGGGAATAACCCTCGTTTCGATCTCGTTACAGATACTGAATTCACAAGCGCCATACAGATTGAACTGATTAGAGTTCTTCACACGGAGGATATAGTTCTATCCACCGCAATAAGACACCTGGCAGGAATATCGGTCAGAAAAGGAGGGTCCAATGGTTCTAGTTCGTCAAGAAATCGGTGACGTTCTCCGTGACTTCCGCCTGCAGAAAGGCCGCACCCTACGTCAGGTTGCGAGCAAGGCGAGTGTCGCGTTGGGCTATCTGAGCGAGGTGGAGCGCGGCCAGAAAGAGGCAAGCTCCGAAATCCTCGCGTCGGTTGCCGACGCCCTGGAGACGCCGATCTCCGTCATCATGCGCGAGGTTGGTGACCGCATCGCGGTCATCGAAGGCCTCAACCGCATTCCCGACACGGTCCCCGAGGACCTCGTGTCCGGCTTTGATGCCGACCTTCTGGTCCGCTAACAAGCCAACCGTCACCTCCTTCACCCACCCGAGAACCGCGTCCATCCAGGCGCACAAAATCTTTCGATAAACGCCCTCGCAGCAGCGGGGGCGTTTTCGCGTTCCCCCGGCATCTCGATTCCCTCTAGGTGCCGGCTAATTGCGCCGGCGGCGGATTCCTGTCGTCAGCGCGCGCTGTCTCCCCGCGGCGCTGTAGCGTTGAGGGGTGCGTTTGAGTGAATTTTGGATTGCCGTTTCCGACGAGTTCGGTGAGGCATACGGCCGAGTGTTGACCCGGGACCTGGTGTTAGGCGACGTCGGTGGGCTGACCGCCGAACAGGCCATCAAAGCAGGCGTTCCGCCCCGGTCCATCTGGCTCGCGATCTGCGAGTCCAGCGACGTACCAAAAGAGCGTTGGTACGGCGTCGGTCAGCGCGAACCGAAAAAGTAGTCGAGTTCTCCGCAACTCACCTTCGATTGGTATCGAACACACGTTCGTATCGGTCTAGACTCCTTCATAGCGCCACTGCGGTACAGATTTCGCACTGCGCCCACCAACCGGCCGGAAAATGTCGGTGGTGCGGCGTACTGTCAAATCTGTTAGCAGCAGTCGCTAACACAGCCTTTGTCGGGAGGTTGCTGGCCTTGTTTCACCGGTCAGCAGCAGAGCGACAGCCTATGAGGCGCAACCCATCTATGAAGGAGTCAGCAATGCCATCAGTTGCAGATCGCGAAAAGTCCCTTGAGACCGCACTAGCCCAGATCGACCGCCAGTTTGGCAAGGGCTCCGTAATGCGCCTCGGCAGCGACGACCGCGCACCCGTCGAGGTCATCCCCACCGGGTCGATCGCCCTGGACGTCGCCCTGGGTATAGGTGGCCTGCCACGCGGCCGGATCGTCGAGATCTACGGCCCGGAGTCGTCGGGTAAAACAACCCTGACGCTGCACGCCATCGCCAACGCCCAGCGTGCCGGCGGAATTGCTGCCTTCATCGATGCGGAGCACGCACTCGACCCGGAATACGCCAAGAAGCTCGGCGTCGACATCGACTCGCTGCTGGTCTCCCAGCCGGACACCGGTGAGCAAGCTCTCGAGATCGCCGACATGCTAGTACGTTCCGGTTCCATCGACCTCATCGTCATCGACTCCGTCGCAGCCCTGGTGCCGCGCGCGGAAATCGAAGGCGAGATGGGAGACACCCACGTCGGTCTCCAGGCCCGGTTGATGTCACAGGCCCTGCGTAAGCTGACCGGTGGTCTCAGCCAAACAAACACCACGATGATCTTCATCAACCAGCTGCGCGAGAAGATCGGTGTCTTCTTCGGAAGCCCCGAAACGACCGCCGGTGGTAAGGCCCTCAAGTTCTACGCGTCGGTTCGTCTCGACATCCGTCGAATCGAGACCCTCAAGGACGGCACGGACGCCGTTGGTAACCGCACCAGGGTCAAGGTCGTCAAGAACAAGATGGCGCCGCCGTTCAAGCAGGCCGAGTTCGACATCCTGTATGGCATCGGAATCTCCCGTGAGGGCAGCCTGATCGACTTCGGTGTCGAGCACGAGATCGTGCGCAAGTCGGGAGCCTGGTACACCTACGAGGGTGACCAGCTTGGCCAGGGCAAGGAAAACTCGCGCAAGTTCCTGCTCGACAACCCCGCCATCGCCCTCGACATCGAGCACCGCATCATGATGAAGCTCGGTGTCGGCGCCGAGGCGAAGGCGGCAATTGCCGCCGCCGCCGCGGAGACCGCTGCCATCATCGCCGCGGGAGGCACCCCTCCCGAGGTTGTCGTGGCGACACCTCCGCTCGCAAAGAAGGTGTCGGCCCGCAAAGCCGGCTAAATCCGACCGCGAGAGTAGAGAAGTAACGCAATGACCGAATCAGGTTCCGACGACCGCATCGCCCCGGTGAGCTACCTCTTTGGAGGCGCGCGGGCGTCGGAACCTGACGCGGATTCCGCAGCGCCTCCGACATCCGGTGGCCACGGTGACGGCTGGTATGTGGAGCCGTCAGCTCCAACGAGTCCCACGTCGCGGCGCCCAGTGCGCAGCCCGGTGTTCGTCGCCACACCGGAACAGGAAGCGTTCTCGCCGCAGGCGCCTACTCCGGCGGATCCCGTGTCGCCAACTCGACGCCCGACGACCACCGAGTCCCCGGCGATGCAGAAAATGCGTCTCCTCGTCGAAGCCGCCGAGGCGGAAAAGGCTGCGCAGGCGAAAAATTCGCGAACCGCCGCCCCCAAGCGGGCCGGACGGTTTGCCCCCATCACTGACAGTTTCGTTGACGACGGCGACACCGACGACGGCGATGACAACGACGACGAACTGCCCCCGGAGTCGGCCGAAGAGCAGGCCGCTCGTGCCGAGAACGTCAGTATGGCCGCTCTCACCCGAAAGGGGATGTCGTCCTGGGAAATGGCAGAAAAGCTGCGGGCACGCGACCTCGACGAGGAGATTGTCCTCAATGAGATCGACCGGCTGGAGCGAGTCGCGCTGCTGGACGACCGCGAACTCGCCGACACCCTGGTACGCACCCTCCAGGACCGTAAAGGGCTTGGTCGTTCCGGGATTACCGCCGAGCTCCGTCGTCGGCACATTGACCCAAACGCTATCGAAGAAGCGCTCGACGCGCTGGACACGGACGACGAGCTTGTCCGTGCCACAGAGATCGCCATCAAGCGAGCGCCACAGTTGCGTTCTTTTGACGATGTAACCGCCAAGCGCAGGCTGAGCGCCTTTTTGATGCGTAAGGGCTACTCGGGATCCATTATCTCCGCCGCCGTCACGGCTGCGCTTTTACCGGGTCGCGGCCCGCGCTTCCGCTGACCCGGGCTCGCCGCCGGGCTAAGAACGGTCCCCGGAAGGCGGGGAAGTGGCAACGCGGGGGCGATCTACACTGGAGGCATCATGACTCTTCTCGCGCCATCCCCGACTGACACCAAAACTCGCACGTACGAGGTGCGCACATACGGGTGCCAGATGAACGTGCACGACTCCGAGCGGTTGAGTGGCTCCCTCGAGGCAGCCGGTTACGTTCGTGCCGACGGCGACCAGGCCGATGTTGTTGTTATCAACACCTGCGCCGTCCGCGAAAACGCGGACAACAAGCTGTACGGCAACCTCGGAATGCTGGCTTCCGTAAAAAAGACTCACGAGGGTATGCAGATCGCCGTCGGCGGTTGCCTCGCCCAAAAAGACAAATCCACCATCCTGGCAAAGGCGCCTTGGGTCGACGTCGTCTTTGGGACCCACAACATGGGGTCGCTGCCCACACTTCTCGAGCGCGCCAGGCACAACGGGGAGGCTCAGCTCGAAATCCTCGAGTCACTCGAGGTTTTCCCCTCCACGTTGCCAACCCGCCGGGAGTCGACCTACAGCGGTTGGGTGTCCATCTCCGTGGGCTGCAACAACACCTGCACGTTCTGTATTGTTCCTGCCCTGCGTGGCAAGGAGAAGGATCGCCGGCCCGGGGATGTCCTGGCGGAGATTCAGTCGCTGGTCGACGACGGGGCTATCGAAGTCACCTTGCTTGGCCAGAACGTCAACTCCTACGGGGTGGAGTTCGGTGATCGCCTCGCATTCGGCAAGCTGCTGCGCGCGGCGGGCCAGATTCCCGGGCTGGAACGGATTCGCTTCACCAGCCCGCACCCCGCCGCGTTCACCGACGACGTGATCGACGCCATGGCGGAAACACCCTCGGTGGCTCCCCAACTGCACATGCCGCTGCAGTCCGGCTCCGACCGCATCCTCAAGGCCATGCGCCGCAGCTACCGCTCCGAGAAGTTCCTTGGCATCCTCGACCGGGTGCGGGCGAAAATTCCGAATGCGGCCATCAGTACCGACATCATCGTCGGTTTCCCGGGTGAGACCGAGGAAGACTTCCAGGAGACACTGCGCGTCGTTGAAGCGGCTCGCTTCGCCACCGCCTTCACCTTCCAGTACTCCATCCGCGAGGGAACGCCGGCAGCCACCATGCCCGACCAGATTCCCAAGGCCGTTGTGCAGGAACGCTTTTTGCGGCTCACCGCCCTGCAGGACCGGATCTCCCGTGAGGAAAACCAGAAGCAGGTGGGCACGACAGTCCAGGTCCTCGTCTCGGCTACGGAGGGCAAAAAAGATTCCTCCACCCACCGTCTCTCCGGCCGCGCGGAAGATTCCCGTCTTGTGCACTTCGACGTGCCCGCCGGAAGCGCCATCCCCCGTCCCGGGGACGTGGTGACACTGACAATCTCCGAGGCAGCGTCGTTCCATCTCGTTGCCGACGCCGTTGACGGGACAGCCCTGCAGATCCGTCGCACCAGCGCCGGCGACGCCTGGGACCGCGCAGACGCCGCGAGCTGTGGTGTGCCGACCCCGGCCTCCGGCGCCCCCGCCGAACCTGGCCGCGTCTCCCTCGGGTTGCCCACCCTCCGAGTGGGCACAACACCGATCTACGACATGACCGACGGCCTGCGCTAGGTAACGGTATTACCTGAAGGGCAGCCAACGTGCTGATCTCTATCATCGGTGCCACCGGTACCGGTAAATCCGGGCTGTCCCTCGACGTGGCGGAGGCCCTGGCCAGGCGCGGCCATGCCGCGGAGGTGGTTAACGCCGACGCGATGCAGCTATACCGAGGCATGGAGATCGGTACCGCGAAGCTACCGGTCGCAGAACGCCGCGGCATCCCCCATCACCTTTTCGACCTGCTCGATGTGGGGGACGAGGCGAGCGTCGCCGACTATCAGGTGCACGCCAGGGAAGTTATCGAAGAGATCCAGGAGCGCGGCTCCATCCCGCTTCTCGTCGGTGGCTCGGGCCTGTACGTGTCCAGCGTCATCTATGATTTCAAATTTCCTGGAACCGACCCCGTCATCCGGGAGCGGCTCGAGGCCGAACTTCTGCAGGTCGGCCCTGGTGTGATGCACCGTCAACTAAAAGCCGTCGACCCCGCCGCGGCAGAGGCGATTGGTGCCAGTAACGGCCGCCGGTTGGTCAGAGCCCTCGAGGTCGTCGAGATGACCGGAGAACCCTTCGGGAGCGGGCTGCCGGACGAGTCGGCTTTTCGGCAACCCACCACGCTGATCGGGCTCACCGCACCGAGGGAGACGCTGGTGCAGCGTCTCGACCGCCGCGTCGAACAAATGTGGCGGGATGGCCTGCTCGAGGAGGTGCGGGGGATTGGCCCCACCACGATGGGTGTCACCGCGAGTCGCGCTATCGGCTACGCGCAGGCGATCGCACAAATCAACGGCGAAATGGATGAGGCCGACGCAATCGAACAGACTGCCGCTCTCACCCGCCGCTATGCGAGACGACAGGTCGGCTGGTTCAAGCGATACCCGGGTACAACGTGGATCGACTCAGACGACGCCCAGCGGGTCGATGCTGCGCTCGGTAGCATTGGCCTGTGAGCAACACAACACTTCATTTCACCAAAGGCCACGGCACCGGCAACGACTTTGTGCTTTTCACCGACCCCGACGGCCAGGTGGATCTTTCCCCCGCACAAATAGCCGCAATTGCCGACCGCCACTTCGGCGTAGGCGGTGACGGTGTTATCCGCGCTGTTCGCTCACGATCCCTCGAGGCCGGCTCCGCCGCCCTCGCAGAAGACGATTCGGCGGAGTGGTTCATGGATTACCACAACGCTGACGGAAGTATCGCCGAGATGTGTGGCAACGGCATCCGTGTCTTCGCGCGCTACCTTTTCGACAACGGCCTGGCCGAACTCGCCGACGGCGACACCCTGTCTATCGGTACCCGCAGTGGTGTGCGCGACGTACAGCGCAACCTGTCGGGATTCCAGGTCGACCTCGGCCGCTGGTCTCTCGAAGGCGGAGAGCCCCTCGTGCGCGCGCGCAACCTGCAGGTTGCCCGTCCTGGTCTTGGTATCAACGTCGGCAACCCGCACGTTGTGGTTGCCCTGGCCAGCGACGAAGAGCTCGACTCAGCAGACCTCAGCTACATCCCGCACCTCGAACCCGAGCCGGCGGACGGCGCCAACGTCGAATTTGTGGTGCCCGCAGAACCAATGATCAAAAACGGTGTTGGCTACATTCGGATGCGTGTGCACGAGCGTGGCAGTGGCGAAACGCTGTCCTGCGGTACCGGTGCGGTCGCTGCTGCTCTCGCTGTCCGCCACTGGGCTGGCGCCGGAGCGCCGAACCAGTGGAGTGTCCAGGTGCCAGGTGGCACCGTGGGGGTTCGGATGTTCCCCACCGAGGACGGCGAACACGTCTCGCTGAGCGGGCCGGCCGAATTGGTTTTTGAGGGCGAACTCAGTATCTGAGCTGCCGGCAATACCTCCGGTACTGCGGCGACCGGCCTCGCGGCGAGCCGCCGCGACACAATCAGTTTTTGTGGGCGCGCAGCACCCGGTAGCCCTTGCTTGTGGTGGCACGGCTGAACGCGTAGTCGCCGGGGAACGTGGCCTGCATCCAGCTATGCAGGGAGTCCGACCCTAGGTTGCGCTGTACAACGAGCCAGGCGTCGCTGTCCGGCTCCAGCCGGGGAATCCACTTCTCCAGCAGGCTGTGAAGCTCGTTCTTCCCTACCCGGATGGGGGGATTCGACCAGATCGTCATAAAGCTGACGTCGTCGGGAACATCCTGGGGCAGTACAGCGTTGATATTAATGAGGCCAAGGGTCTCTGCGTTGCGACGGACGAGGTCGAGGGCACGCTCATTTACATCCACCGCCCAGACGGTAGCGCGGGGGGATTCCAGAGCGAGGGTGAGGGCAATCGGGCCCCAGCCAGCCCCGATATCGAGCAGATTTCCACCCGGCGGGGGAGTGGGAACGTTCGCGAGCAGAACCTGGGTTCCGGCGTCGATTCGTTCCGGACTGAAGATCCCGTTTGCGGTGGTGAGTTCGTAGTCCTTGCCAGCAAGGCGGACGTGAAACTGCCGAAGCCGGGCCTCGCTCTCGGGTGATGAGGAGAAATAGTGCTCATTGGCCATTTAGAGAACTTACCGAAAACAAGAAGCTAGGGTTTAACCATCATGACGAATGACAGCCAAAACACCGCAGTACAGGCCGATTCTGACGACGTCGTCAGCCGGGTCCTGGCACGCGATGGCGCGACGTCCTCCGGATACACCGTATTCGGATCGGGCCGCGCCGATGCGATCCAGATGGACTCGCACTACGACGGCGACAGGGACGGCGACCAGTTCGACCGTGAGGACCGCGCGGCGTTGCGCCGCGTCGGTGGCCTATCGACCGAACTCCAGGACGTCACCGAGGTCGAGTACCGGCAGCTTCGGCTGGAGAATGTCATCCTCATTGGCATTTACTCCAGCGGTACCGTGACCGATGCGGAGAACTCCCTGCGCGAACTCGCCGCGCTT
>JAODAO010000249.1 GCA_025463465.1 Glaciihabitans sp.
TGACGCCGACCCAGCTGGTGGATGCCGCCGACCTCAAGTACCTGTCAGACGCGATCACCCGCGACGAAGCCATCGCGATGCTCACCGAGATGCAGGCCGGACGGGCCGGTCGGGTCGCCGAGCTCACCGAGAGCGGTTACCCCTGCTACACCACCAGCGCCGGCTGGCTCGGCTACAGCGACGAGAAGCTGCGCCGCCTGCTGCAGGAGGCCGTCGACGAGGGGTACCGCCACATCAAGCTGAAGGTGGGCGCGAACCTCGAGGAAGACATCCGCCGCCTCACCATCGCCCGCGAGGTGATCGGCTGGGACGCCAACCTGATGATCGACGCCAACCAGGTCTGGGACGTGCCGGAGGCCATCGAGTGGGTCGGCGCGCTGGCCCAGTTCAAACCCCTCTGGATCGAGGAGCCCACCAGCCCGGACGACGTGCTCGGCCACGCCGCCGTGCGCAAGGCCGTCGCCCCGATCGGGGTGGCGACGGGGGAGCACGGAATGAACCGGGTGCTGTTCAAGCAGATGTTCCAGGCCGAGGCCATCGACTTCTGCCAGCTGGATTCCGCCCGCCTCGGCAGCATCAACGAGATCCTCGCCGTGTACTTTATGGCGAAGAAGTTCGGTGTGCCGGTCTGCCCCCACGCCGGCGGTGTTGGCCTCTGCGAGCTGGTGCAGCACCTGTCGATCTTCGACTACGTCGCCGTGTCAGGCACGCTGGAGAACCGGGTCACCGAGTACGTCGACCACCTGCACGAGCACTTCGTTGACCCGTGCATCGTGGAGAACGGCGCCTACCTGCTGCCCACCCAGCCCGGCTACAGCGCGCAAATGTTCGACTCCACCCTCGACGAGTTCTCGTTCCCGTCTGGACGCTACTGGGCCTCGGTGTCGTCGGAATCCGTGTCGTCCGAATCGGTGTCGTCCGAATCGGGCGCATCAACACTGTCCGCGGTGGGATGAGCGTCGAGGAACTCCTCGACCCCCAGCAGGTGGTTCGACATCCGGATCCTGGCGCGCTCCGGTTCACGCGCCAGGAGCTCGGCCAGGATCGCCCGGTGCTCCCGCTGCGTCTCCTCCATCGCCCCACCGTCGCTGATGGCACGCCACAAACGCCCGCGCACCGTGCGCGAGGCGAGCGCCTCGATCAGCGCGTCGAGCGCCGGGTTGCCGGAGGCTGCTGCGATGATGCGGTGGAAGGCGATGTCCGTTTCCATGATCGCCTCGTAGTCGGAGTCCCCGTCCGCCACAAGAAGGCTCTCCGCCGTGTCGAGCACGGCGGATGCTTCGGCGAGCTGCTCCTCGTTCATCCGGGTGGCCGCACGCCCGGCGGCCTCGGACTCGAGGATGCGGCGCACCGCCTGCAAGTGGGCGCTGTTTGTGGGGGTTTGCAGGTCGACCATAAAACCCATGGGGGCCAGCAGCAGGTTCGGGTGCAGCGACGTCACGTAGGTACCGTCGCCCTGCCGGGTCTCCAGTACCCCCATCATCGCCAACGCCCGAACACCCTCGCGCAGCGAGCCACGCGACACGGCGAGCTCCGCGGCGAGATCCTTCTCGATCGGAAGGCGGGAGCCGGCCTGCAGCCTGCCCGTTGTGATCATCTGTTTGACGCCCTGGATAACAACGTCGGTCTGCGAGAGCACCGAACCCTCGCCGGCGGCCGTCTGCGGTGCACTGGTCATGGCGACAGTTTAGGCGGGGGAGCCCACGAACAACGCCCGAGTCGGCACTGTTGACCAGAATTCACCCGATGAATAGATTGACCAACGACACCCCGTAATGCACCAACGAGCACCACAACCATTCGCCGACCCAAGGACGTGCAGCGAACCGTGACCATCATCGACTCCCACCAGCACGTCTGGAATCTGAATCGGGCGCCATACAGCTGGCTCGGCCCCGGCCTCGCCCCGATCAACCGCTCGATCGGCTTCGACGAACTCCGGCCAGAACTGGCGGCTGCCGGCATCAGCAACACCGTGCTGGTGCAGTCCGACGACAACGACTTCGACACCGACTACATGCTCGAGGTCGCTGCGGCGAACCCAGAGGTCGCCGCCGTGGTCGCCTGGGTGCCGCTGGCCGAGCCAGACACGGCCGCCGTCCGGCTGGCCACCCTGCGCGAAAACCCGTTGGTCGTGGGCGTCCGCAACCTGATCCATGACCTGCCAGACCCCGACTGGCTGCTGCTGCCCCAGGTGGATGCCGGGCTGGGGGTGCTCGAGGACGCCGGGGTCAGCTTCGACCTGGTCGCCGTGCTGCCGCGCCACCTCGAACTGGTGCCCATCCTCTCCGAACGTCACCCGGACTTACGCATCGTCATCGACCACCTCGCCAAACCGCCGATCGGTGGCGAATCTCGGGAGCCCTGGGCCACCCTGATCGCGGAGGCGGCCCGAAACCCCCTCGTCTACGCGAAGATCTCCGGGCTGTACTCAGCGGTCGGTGATCCCGGCGACTGGAGCACCGACAGCATCCGCCCGTTCGTCGACCACGCCCTCGACATCTTCGGGCCGAGTCGTCTGATGTATGGCGGGGACTGGCCGGTGTCCCTGGTCGCCGGAGGCTACGCCCGGGTGTGGGCGGGGCTCGCCCCGTTGTTCGATGAACTGTCCCCGGCCGACCGGCGGGCCATCCTCGGCGGCACCGCGCAGGAGTTTTATCGGATCGATCCGGCGCGGCTGGGCAACACGGCGTCCGTTTCCGCCCAGTAATCCAACGATTCATCTCTCGTGCCCCCGAATTGAGGGCTTTGGGGGTGATCTTGACCGCAGGCTGGAATATTCATCGGATGTATGCCACGATTGTCCCGAATCGAGATCGCGTTGGTGAAATGTTGCTCAAACGTTTGACTGATGTGACGGCCCGGTATAGCGTTTGAGCATCAGGCCAGTGCCCTATCCCTCGTCCAGCAACCCGATCTCCCGGTCCACAGCAGTTCCGCAACAAAGCAGTTTCGGTACCACCGGTTACAAGCACCGCACACGATGGCGTGGTCCCAGCGCCGGGTAAATCCCTTCAAGGAG
>JAODAO010000260.1 GCA_025463465.1 Glaciihabitans sp.
TCGACGTCGATCGTGGGAATTCCGGCTATGCCCATGGCCTTCGCCATGCGCGCGTCACCACTGACCACGATCGGGACATCCCCCATGGTGGCATCGGTGTGCCCGGCGGTCCGGGCGCCGAGGGCGAACATCAGGCCGAGCGAGATGGGTGCCGCGTAGACGATCGCTGCCGTTGCGCCCGAGGCGACGATGGCGTCGGTGACGGCGAAGCCGGACTCGGCAAGGGGAGCGAAGGGGCCGAAGACGGACAGCTCGGCCCGCCCGCGCAGCGCCTCCACGATGGCTTCGGTGCGCATGCGGTTCGGCCAGGAGTTGGCCGGCCCACCGATGTAAGCGATGCTGCGGTGGCCGCGGGCGACGAAGTCCGCCGCGAGGCTGGCGAAGGCGGTGGGCGTGTCGGCGATCACGGAGGGGATGCCGTCGACCTCACGCTCGAGCAGGACGGTCGGCGCGAGCGCGCTCACCCGGCGGATGACCTCCTCGTGGGCCTGCGGGGCGACGAGGAGGAATCCGTCTACCTGCTGCGCAAGACGCTCCATCGCGGATTGGTCGTCGGGGGAGTCGAGCCCGCGCACGGCGATGGTGAGGTGGTACCCGGCGGCCTCCGCCTGACGTTGGGCACCCTCGATGATGGGCGCGAAAAAGCTGTTTTCCAGGTTGGGTACAACCATGGCGACGAGGCCGGTGCGTCCGCGGGCGAGGGCCCGCGCGATGCGGCTCGGCTCGAAACCGAGCGTTTCGGCTGCCTGGCGCACGCGGCCGATGGTCTCGGGGCGCACCAGTTCCGGGCGGGCGAGGGCACGGGAAGCGGTCGCCTTCGAGACTCCGGCGAGCTGCGCCACATCATCCAGTGTTGCCATCTTCTGTGCCCACCTCCTCGTCGTCGTCCACCCTAGCGGCAGCTTTGGCCCGTTTTACCTGCCCGAAACATCTCCGGCTTACAGTAACTGCAACCGGTTGTGCAACCGGTTACATTATTAGAGTCACCGTCGACGACACAATCTGTGCCGTCCACCCCACAACCTGACCGGGAGATCGCGTACCTCCATGATCCGTAGACCGAAGCTGCTGCTGATGCCCGCGGCCGTTGTGCTGCTGGTGGGATTCCTCATCCCGTCGCTGATAATGCTGTTCAGCCCGCCCGGCACCGAGACCGCCGAGGTGTTCGAACGCCTCGGCTCGATGCTCACCGACCCGTACGACCTCACCATCATCGGCCGCACCCTGATGTACGGGCTCGTCACAATGGCCATCAGCATCCTGGTCGGCTTCCCGATCGCCTACCTGCTGGCCCGCTCGCAGTCCCGCTACGCCGGGATCTTCCTGGCCCTTGCGATCTTCCCGCTGCTGCTCAGCACGGTGGTGCGCACCTTCGGCTGGCTCGTTATCCTCGGCAGCAACGGTGCCATCGGCCAGCTGATCGTGGCCCTCGGCTTCGCCGACCGTGGCCCGCAGCTGCTCTACACACCGCTGGCCGTCATCCTCGGTATGGTGCAGCTGTTCCTGCCGCTGGCGATCATCTCCTGCTACTCGGCCGTCGCCCAGGTCGACCAGAACCTCGACGATGCTGCCCGCGGGCTCGGCGCCAGCCCCACCCGCACCCTGTGGAGCATCGTTATCCCCATGTCGCTGCCCGGCATCGTGGTCGCGGCGACCTTGGTCTTCGCTGGTGCCACCACCGCGTACACAACCCCGTACCTGCTCGGCGGTTCCGGTCAGCGGGTGCTCGCCACCCAGCTGTTCACCTACGCCAGTGTCACCGTGAACTGGGCGGCGGCCTCGGCCACCGCGCTGATCATGACCGTGCTGGTCTTCGCCGTCTCCGGGCTCTCCGCCGCCCTTGCCTCGCGTAAAGGATCGATCGAATGAGATCCCGTCCCATCCTCTTCAGCCTCGCCATCATCGGCTACGTCGTGATGATCGTGCCGATCCTGTTTGTGGTGCTCAGCTCGTTCACCGCCGGCAACACGCTGTCCTTCCCGCCCCAGGGGTCCTCCACCCAGTGGTTCGAGAAGGCGATCGCGTACGAGCCGTTCATCGACGCCCTCGGCTCCAGCCTGCTGCTGGCGGTGCTGACCACCACCATCGCGCTGGCGCTCGGCATCCCCGTCGCCCTCGCCATCGCCCGAAGCAACCTGCGCGGCAAGGCGTTCATCCAGTCGCTGTTCGTCTCGCCGCTGATCGTGCCGGAGCTGGTGGTGGGCCTCGCGCTCTACCAGCAGGCGATGATCACGCTGCGCCTCGACTCCTTCGTCGTGCTGCTGATCGGGCACGTGGTGATCTTGCTTCCCTACGCCGTGCGGGTCACCGGCGCGACCCTGGCCCTCAGTGACCTGAGCATCGAGGACGCGGCACGCGGGCTCGGGGCGAGCCCGTTCTACACGCTGCGCACCGTCACCCTGCCGCTCATGCGGCCGGGAATCATCTCGGCCGCCCTGCTCAGCTTCATCACCTCGTTTAACAACGTGCCCCTGTCGCTGCTGCTGCAGAGCCGCGAGTTCCGCACCTTCCCCGTCACCATGCTCGATTACGTGCAGCAGTCCTACGACCCGATCATCGCCGCCATGTCGACGCTGATCATGGCCGGCACCGTCGTCATCGCCATCATCGCCGAGCGCACGGTGGGCTTCGCCAAAATTTTCGGAGGTATCAACAAGTGAGTACCGCAGCATCCACCAGCACCGGCCTCGCCCCGGCGGCAGAGTTCGTCGGGATCAGCCAGGTCTACGGCACCTCGACCGCCGTCGACAACATCGACCTGCAGATCCAGCAGGGCAAACTCACCACCCTGCTCGGCCCGAGCGGCTGCGGCAAAACGACCAGCCTGCGGATGCTCGCCGGCTACCTGAAGCCCACCAGCGGCACCATCACAATCAACGGGGTGGATTCCACCACGCTGCCGCCCGAGAAACGCAACCTGGGAATGGTGTTCCAGTCCTACGCCCTGTTCCCACACATGACCGTGGCAGACAACGTCGGCTACGGCCTCAAGCTGCGTCACGTCGCCGCGAAGGAACGCGCGACCCGCGTTGCCGAGAGCCTCGACCTGGTCGGCCTCGGCCACCTCGCCGACCGCAAACCGAAGGCGCTCTCCGGCGGCCAGCAGCAGCGCGTCGCCCTGGCCCGCGCCATCGCCATCCGCCCGTCGCTATTGCTGCTGGACGAGCCGCTGTCCAACCTCGACGCCCGCCTGCGGGTGCAAATGCGTGCCGAGATTCGCCGCATCCAGTCCGAGACCGGCCTGACCGTTGTCCTGGTCACCCACGACCAGGACGAGGCGCTGGAGATGTCCGACGTGATGGTGCTGATGCGTGCGGGCAAAATCATGCAGACCGGGTCGCCGACCGAGGTGTTCACCACCCCAGCCAACCGGTTCGTCGCCGACTTCCTCGGTTACGAGAACTTCCTGGACTTCCCCGGCCAGGGCACGGTCACGGTGCGCCCTGAGCACCTTCGGCTGGCCCCGGCGGCCGGATTGGTTTCGCCGGCGAACAGCGCGGTTACCGCCTCCGGCTTTGTGATCCCCGGCACGGTCAACACCGTCGCCTACCGCGGCACCGACGAGATCATCACCGTGACGACCCAGGCAGCCACCCAGCTCACCGTCTCGATGCACCGCGGCTCGCACAGCGCGCACATCGCGCCGCTGCGCCCCGGCGACGCCGTCGACGTCTCGGCTAGCGCCGGCGACA
>JAODAO010000285.1 GCA_025463465.1 Glaciihabitans sp.
GAAGTGACTTTGCAGCGCAACATCCCCCTGCATACGCATGGCGCGTGCTGGCTTGACCCAGATGCTGACCGAAACGACTACTGGGTTGATCGAGACGTCGTAAAAATCGAGACGTCACAATAGCCAAGGCGTCACATAAGCACAGTAGAACGGTGCCCACACCCATAAATTGTGGCGTCTCGACGCGAGAACGTCAGATCACGCAGTCGAACATAAAAGGCCGGATCACTTTTCGGTGATCCGGCCTCTTGCGTTGTTACGGCGTCCTGCTCACAGCTGCCGCCTACGGCTGCTACTTACGGCTGCCGCATACGACTGCCGCTCACAGCCGCTGCTCGCGTCTGCTAACTACCGTTCGGTTAGTTAAAGTTCCTTGATGTCGATCTCACGCAGGAGGTCGGCCGAGATGGCGGTACGCACCTTCTCGAGCAGGCTCTCCGGGATGGGCGAGTCGACGGTCAGCACGCTGAGTGCCTGGCCACCGGCTGCACGACGGGCGATCTGCATGCCGGCGATGTTGATCTCGGCGTCGCCGAACTCCTTGCCGTAGACGGCCACAATTCCGGGGCGGTCCTGGTAGACCATCACAACAAGGTGCTTCGGGAACGGCAGCTCGACCTCGTAGTCGTTGATCTCCACGATCTTCTCGACCTGGCGGGTACCCATCAGGGTTCCGGAGACCGAGATCTGCGAACCGTCGGTGAGAGCTCCGCGGATGGAGAGAACGTTGCGGTACTCCTCCGAGATCGGGTCGGTGAGCAGGCGAACAACAACTCCGCGCTGCTCGGCGAGGAGCGGGGCATTGACATAGCTGACCTGCTCGCTGACGATGCCCGAGAAGATGCCCTTGAGCGCTGCGAGCTTCAGCACGCTGACGTCGTAGCCTTCGAGCTCTCCACGAATCTCGACATCAACACTGGTGAGCGGGCTGTCGGCGAGGCCGGCGAAGACCTGGCCGAGCTTCTCCATCAGGGGGATGCCGGGACGCACGTAGGGATCGATGACGCCACCGGCGACGTTGACGGCGTCTGGCACAAGCTCACCGCTGAGAGCGAGACGCACGGACTTGGCGACCGAAACACCCGCCTTCTCCTGGGCCTCGTCGGTGGAGGCGCCGAGGTGCGGGGTGAGAATGATGTTGTCGAGCTCGAGCAGCGGGGAGTTCTTCGGCGGTTCGCTGACGAACACGTCGAGGCCGGCGCCGGCGATGCGCTTGGACTTGAGGGCGGCGTAGAGCGCATCCTCGTCGATGATTCCACCACGGCTGGCGTTGACGATGCGAAGCGACGGCTTCGCCTTCGCGAACTGCTCCGCACCGATGAGCCCGGTGGTCTCCGGGGTCTTCGGAATGTGCACGGTGATGAAGTCGGCCTGCTCCATCAGCTCGTCAAGCGTGACCAGGGTGACACCGAGCTGCTGGGCGCGGGTGGGGGTGACGAAGGGGTCGTACGCGATCAGCTTCACGTCGAAGCCCGCGAGACGCTGCGCGACGAGGGTTCCGATGCGGCCGAGCCCGACAACGCCGATGGTTTTGTCGAAGAGTTCAACACCGGTGAACTTGGAACGCTTCCACTCGCCGGCCTTGGTGGATGCGCTGGCGTCCGGGATGAAGCGGGCGGCGGAGAGCAGGTGGCCGATGGCCAGCTCAGCGGCGGAGACGATATTAGAGGTGGGCGCGTTGACAACCATCACGCCGGCGGCGGTCGCCGACTTGATGTCGACGTTGTCGAGGCCAACGCCGGCACGGGCGATGACCTTGAGGGTCTTGGAGGAGGCGATGGCCTCTGCATCCATCTGCGTCGCAGAACGGATCAGAACAGCACTCGCCTCGGAGAGGGCCGCGAGCAGCGCTGGACGGTCGGTACCGTCCACGGAGCGGATCTCAAAGTCGGGGCCGAGGGCCTCAACGGTAGCGGGCGATAGTTCTTCGGCAATCAGCACAACCGGCTTGGCCACGAATAAAATCCTTCATTCTGGGAGTAGGAGCGCTCTTACGCAACCCGGTCAACTTTAGTGCTTGTAACAGTTTCAGAAACCCTTTCCTGGTCCCCCCGACCACTGGAGTCATATTCCAGCGGCCGCGCGGCGGATGACACACTGGGATGGTGACTACCGTCGAGACCCTGCAGCTTCTGCTGCGCATCGCCCTCGCGTTGGCTTTCGCTGGGATGGGTGTCCTGCATTTCCTGCCGAAACCTGCCCGCCAGATGGCCGCAATAATCCCGCCAGCGCTACGCCGGGAGGGCTTTCTGCGCCCGGCGACGCTCGTGGCATTCACCGGGTTATGCGAGATCGCGGGTGCGGTCGGAATTCTGCTTCCGCCCACCCAACTCGTCGCTGGACTCGCGCTCGTTCTGTTCCTGGTCGCCGTTTTCCCGGCGAACTCATACGCGGCAAAGCACCCGGACCGCTTCGGGGCCATGGCGATTCCGTTCTGGCCGCGCTACTTTGGCCAGCTGCTGTTTATCCTGCTGGTGCTGCTCGCCGTCGTCTGACGAACGGTCGCCCTGGAAGTACGGCGCGGCTATCGCAGCGCAGCTCGCTACGCCAGCGAGATGGCCGATGCTGTGAGGGTAGCCAGCACACCCAGCCCGGCGGCGAAGATCACGGCACGACCGAACACGTTGCGACGGCGCCCGACCACAAACGCGCCAGCGTAGGTGACGATCGGGATCAGCAGCACCATCACCAGGAGCCCCCAGGGGGCATCGGCCGTGCTGAGACCCAGCGCCTCGTACTCCGCGGGTACCTGCACCAGCGAGTTGATCGCGTCGTAGAGGTAGTAGGCGTAGACGAGACCGAAGATGATGGCGACGGCGGTGGAGGCCCAGCCGAGCCTACGGATGGGGCGCTTCACCGCACCGTCCGAATACGTATCAGTGGTGGAACCGGCGGTGGCGGCGGGTGTGGTGGTGGAACCGGCGGTGGATGTCGCGGCCGGCTCAGCCGTGCGGCTGGCCTCGGGTTCGCGAGCGGGATCGATTGACGTCATGGGTCACATTCCCAATACAAAGGGCAACGGCAGCAGGAAGAGTGCGCCGAGCAGCAGGGTCAGCACCCGGACGACCGATTTGTGGTGACGGGTGAACAGCAGGGTCGCGCCGAACCAGAGGGCGGGCGCCGCGACGGCGAGCCACAGTCGCAGCTGGAACATGATCACGTTGAGGGTGCCGACCGGCAGCGTGAGGTTGTTGGTCGCCACGAGCAGCCAACCGACCGTATAGAGAAGGTAGATGCCGCCGAGGATTCCGAGAACCACCAGGGTGACCGAACCCATGGGCGCAGGTTCGGCCTGGACGCCGGGCGCGATGCCGGCCGTGGAGTGTCCCGTCGTGGCGTTCGCTTCGGCGGCGGCGCGGCGCTCTTTCGCGCTCGGCAGCGATCCGGTCGACGTGGTGGAACCGGTTGACGTGGTGGATGCGGCTGACCTATCGAAACCATCCGAGGTCGTAAAACCATCCGAGGTTACAGATCCATCCGGATCAGGTGCCGAGGATGCTGCCTGCTCGCGGGCGCCGCGGCGAGGCGCTGACTCGACGTAGGTCGGATCCTTCTCGTCTCCCCAACTCAGGGCGTCCTCTTCGGGGTCGGATGTCATAGAACAAGTATTGCCGACCCTTCCACCAGTCATCCCCCACCCAGGCTCCCCTCAGCCGGGCATCCCCCGTTAACCGCCCGTCGTTACACGCCCGTCACATCGATGATGTTGACTCGTCCTATGGATCTAGTTGGTGTTCGGGAAGTTCGGGTGCCCACAACCCGAGATGAGGTTGTCTTCGCGCAGGGGGAGATCCCCCTCGGCGGCGGAACCTGGCTTTTCTCGGAGCCGCAACCCGGAATCACCGGCCTCGTTGACCTCACCGCCCTCGGTTGGGATCCGGTCACCCTCACCCACGACCAGCTGATCATCTCGGCAACCTGCACCATCGCCGAGCTCTCCCGATTGCCATACCGGGACGGTTGGCAGGCACACCCGCTGGTGTGGCAGTGCGTCAACTCGCTGCTCGCGTCGTTCAAAATCTGGAACATTGCGACCGTCGGCGGCAACGTGTGCACCGCCCTGCCCGCCGGTGCCATGATCTCACTGATGACCGGCCTCGACGCCACCGCCCTGATCTGGATGGCCGGGGCCGGGGAGCGCCGGATGCCGGTGGCGCAGTTCATCATGGGGGTGCGCCAGAACGAGCTCGCGCCCGGCGAGGTGTTGCGCGCCATCGAGATCCCACTCGAGCATTTGACCGCCCGCACCGGTTTTCGCCGCATCGCGCTGTCGCCGCTCGGCCGCACAGGCACCCTCGTCACCGCCCGGCTCGATCACGGTGGAGAAACAGTGTTCACCGTCACCGGCGGAACCACCCGCCCCCGCCAGCTGCGTTTCGACGATATCCCCGATGCCGCCACCCTCGCCACGGCGGTGCACAGCATCAACGACTGGTACACCGACCCCCATGGCGCCGCCGACTGGCGCGAGGCTATGAGCGCGGTGTTCGCGGAGGAGATCCGCCAAGAACTGCAGGAATCCGAACTTCAGGAATCAGAACCGCACGAATCCGAACTGCACGAATCAGGGGAAGCGCTGTGAAGTTTCGAATCAACGGCGAAGAGGTGGATGCTGCTCCGCAGCCCGGACAGGTCCTGCGCACGCTGCTGCGCGACCTCGACCACTTCGAGGTCAAAAAGGGTTGCGACGCTGGCGACTGCGGTGCATGCTCCGTTCTGCTCGACGGCGACCCCATCCACTCCTGCATCTACCCCGCGCACCGCCTCGAGGGCGCATCCGTCACCACCGTTTCCGGCCTCGGCACCCCCGAGCAGCCTCACCCGCTGCAGCAGAGTTTTGTGGACGCCGCCGGTTTCCAGTGTGGCTTCTGCACCGCAGGAATGATCGTCACCGCATCCACCTTCACCGAGCACGACCACGGTGACCTGCCGCGACTGATGAAGGGAAACCTGTGCCGCTGCACGGGCTACCGCTCCATCAAGGACGCCATCTGCGGTGTCTCAAACACTGAGCGCCCAGACAAAGCCGGAGACGGTAAATCCGTCGGTACCTCCGTGCGGGCTCCCGCTGGCATGCGGGTCGCCACAGGGCGCGAGGCATACACCCTCGACGTCACCGCGACCGATCTGCTGCACCTCGCCGTGTTGGGCAGCCCGCACCCCCACGCCCGGATCACCAGCATCAACACCGCGGCGGCCGAGGCGCTGCCGGGAGTGCAGGCCGTACTGACCCACCACGACGCCCCCGCCACCCTGGTCTCCACTGGCCGCCACGAGCACCGCACCGACGACCCGGATGACTCCCGTGTGCTTGACCCTGTGCTGCGTTTTCGCGGCCAGC
>JAODAO010000319.1 GCA_025463465.1 Glaciihabitans sp.
TGCCGTCGACCTCGTGTGCTTCGTAGTCGATGTTGCCGTCGTCGTTGCGTGAGGGCGTCACGGCGGCGGTGATGAACGCCCGGAGATCGTCTTCTCTCCCGGGCTTGGCCTTCGTTTCCCAGATGACGGTGACGTAGCCGTTCGATGTTGCGGTCATGCGTTGCAGCTCCTTGCGTAGTTGGATCACCAGCGTGCACTTCGTCGGCAGAGCTAGCCACGGAAGGATCGTGCTACCCAAACAGCAACACTTTCGACGGCCGCTCCAGCATGGGAAAACCGTTCCTAGGCCGTAATTACAGGATTCGAGGACAATTGGGTCATGACATCCGATACCGACGCCCTTGCGGGTCTGCTCCGCGCCTGGCGCGGGAGACTGCTCCCCGCGGACGTCGGGATGGAATCTTTCGGGCGGAGGAGGGCACTGGGGCTTCGTCGGGAGGAACTCGGCCAACTCGCCGGAGTCAGTGTCGACTACATAATGCGACTGGAACAAGGACGCTCGCGCACTCCGTCCGCCCAGATCGTGTCATCCCTTGCCCGAGCCCTTCAGCTCGACCGCACCGAAACCGAGCTGTTCTACCGGGCCGCCGGCCTGGCACCGCCCCGAGCTGGAACGATCTCCCACCACATCCCCCCGGGCGTTCAACGCATGCTTGTGCGGATGTCGGATCTGCCCATGGCGGTCTTCGCGGCGGATTGGACGCTCTTGCATTCCACCCCGCTCTGGCGGTCGCTGTTCGGCACACCCTCGGTACAGAAAGACAGCGCCCAGAATCTCATCGTGCAGACTTTCATCGACAACAGCATCGCCGATATCGCCACCGCTCACGGAGGAGCTGAAAGGTTCGAGCGGGCGCTTGTGGCTGACTTACGCCGAACGGCCGCACTGCTCGGTGAGGATACGAACTTCCAGGCCTTCATCCTTCATGTGCGGGAGCAGAGCGCTCGTTTCGCTGCACTATGGGACGAAGGTCGGGCCGCCGCGCACCAATCCATGGTGAAAACAGTCCACAACCCGCTCGTCGGTGACGTCACCCTGGACTGCGACGTTGTTATGGTCCCCGACTCCGACATCAAATTGGTCGTCTATTCGACGACCGAGAGCAGCTCGGACGCAGAGAAACTTGACTTCCTCAGAGTGGGTGCGATTCACGCGGCAGTCGAGACAGGCAATTAACTACAACTGATCACCATCGAGCACCCAGCATTCACAATGTGCAATGTCAGAACGCCTCGCATCTATCGACACGAGGTGTTCTATTTTGCAGAGGTGGACTCTGAGCGGGCTCTTAGTTATTGAACCTGAATTCAACCGCATTACGTTGCGTCTGGCTATTAGAAATCCAGGATTTTCGGCGCAGGAGGACCAACTCGAGAAACCACCAGTGCGCTTATTACAACCAGTCAGCCAGCTCGAAACTCGCAGGATTCGATCGTGGGAATGAAGCATTACTCGTTGTCTGCGTCGAATAACGCACGGGCTCGCTCGGAGGTCGGCGCCAACGATTCTCGCCACGCAGGAAGATCGACGGACAAAGTCACCCAGGTGAGGTCGCGATTGATTTGGTCGTACTGAGGGATGATGAAATTTCGATTGGCGACGGCCAGCGCCCAGTCGACACCGTCCGGCGCGAGCACGCCAAGCCGGGACATACGGTTTGCAGCTTCACCGAGCTTCATCATGAGCGAATCTCCGGCCTCCTGAAGTAGGTCATCGGCAAGATATGCGTCCCTGCCACGCTCGACGATCTCAGCAGAACGGGCGAGCCCGCCGTCGATGTGAAGAAGTTCTTTTGCAGCTTGTCGATTCATCACAGCAGTACTGCGTCCCGTCGAATGTCTTCGTCGATCCCTGGTTGTAAGCCGCCGTATGAAATGAGGTCAATGTTTCTGCCAAGGACCCGTTCAATCAGAAGTTTGAACCTGACAAAGTCGAAGGACGACGCGCCTGGTGCGGCGTCGACAAGAAGATCAATGTCCGAGTTTTGGCGTGACTCGCCTCGCGCGACGGAGCCGAACACCGCCAGCCGTTGGTAGCCGTACTGTTCAGCCAGTACTTTGAGAACCGGAGCAGCAGCCGCAAGCAACTCGTCGGGACTGAGGGCGTCCAAATCAGGAGTGGTTCGAAGTTGCTGGCTGACCGCAGGCTGCGAGATTCCCAACGCATCACCAACCTGCTGCTGGCTCATGCCCGTGGCCAGCATCGCCCGAAGCGCAATGACACGACGCAACCGGGCCTCGTCTTCGTGCCGACGAGCCTCTCGATACTGTGCCACGAATGTCATAAGGCAACCTTATTACGTGTGGCCGTGGAGCATCAGGTCCCAGGAAGGGCGGCCGTAAGATCCCGCTGTCGAACAGCACTAGTTGTTGAAGCGGAACTCCACGACGTCGCCGTCCTGCATCACGTATTCCTTGCCCTCGATGCGGGCCTTGCCCTTAGCGCGGGCTTCAGCAATGGAGCCGGTCTCAACGAGGTCATCGAAACCGATGACCTCTGCCTTGATGAAGCCCTTTTCGAAGTCGGTGTGGATGACGCCGGCGGCCTGGGGCGCCTTGGCGCCCTTCGGGATCGTCCAGGCGCGGGTTTCCTTGGGGCCGGCGGTGAGGTAGGTCTGCAGGCCGAGGGTGTCGAAGCCAATGCGGGCGAGCTGGTTCAGTCCACTCTCATCCTGGCCCGTTGAGGCCAGCAGCTCTGCAGCATCCACCTCGTCGAGGTCGACGAGCTCGGACTCGAGCTTGGCATCGAGGAACACGGCCTGCGCCGGGGCGACCAACGCGGCGAGCGCGTCTTTGCGGGTCTCGTCGGTGAGGACGGCCTCGTCGACGTTGAAAACGTAGATGAACGGCTTGACGGTGAGGAGACCAAGCTCCTGCAGGTCGACGACGTCGAGCTTGGACGCGGACAGCGGCTTGCCGTCGTTCAGCCAGACGGAGGCGGCCTTGACCGTGTCCATCACGGACTGGGTGATCTTTTTGGCGCGCAGTTCCTTCTCGTAGCGAGCTTCCGCCTTCTCGAGGGTCTGCAGGTCGGCGAGGATCAGCTCGGTGTTGATTGTTTCCATGTCGCTGGCGGCGTCAACCTTGCCGTCGACGTGGACAACGTCGGGGTCCTCGAAACCGCGGACGACCTGGGCAATGGCGTCGGCCTCGCGGATGTTGGCGAGGAATTTGTTGCCGAGGCCCTCGCCGACGCTTGCGCCCTTGACGATGCCGGCGATGTCGACGAACGAGACGGCCGCTGGCAGGATGCGATCGGAGTTGAAGATTCCCGCGAGAACCGCAAGGCGCGGATCGGGCAGGTTAACGATGCCCGTGTTCGGCTCGATCGTGGCGAACGGGTAGTTCGCTGCGAGGACGGAGCTCTTGGTGAGAGCGTTGAACAGGGTCGACTTGCCGACATTCGGGAGCCCGACGATTGCAATAGTTAGTGCCACGAGCAACCAGCCTAGCTGCAGGTCGACCCTGCGTATTCAGCGCTTAGTATCCGTAGGTGTAAACGGGGGCTCCGTCGACCATCTCCACGTCACCGTAAACGGAGAATTCGACCTCGTCGGTGACCGCTTCCGGCTCGGAGTACGACGTGCTTTGCGTGTACGTAACGGTCGCTTTGCCCTCGTCTTCGTTCATTACGGACCACTCTTCTCCGCCGTAGCCGGAGAGTTCGAACGTGGCCTGCTCGTTGACGGTCCAGACCACGTCGGTGATGTCCCCGTATGAGTAGGTGTAGATGGGGCAGTCGTCGGCCTGGAGCAACTTCTCGGCGGCACACGAGACCAGCAGCGCTTCGATCTGTTTCTGCACGGACGCGGTGAACGCCTCGGTCGGTTCCAGCTCGAATGAGACGGTGGCGGGATACGAGTCCATCCCCGCAGCAACAGTGACCGTCTGCGGTTTGGCCGCGAGGTACTCGTCGTCGCCGGCGAGGCCAACAACGTAGGTGCCGGGGAGGGCGGGCAGTTCAAGGTAACCGGCGTCGGAGTTGATCCCGTCGACCGCAACGGTGACCCCGTTGACGTCGAGTTCTGTGGTCCCGTCGGGAACCGCGACCGTGAGGGCCGGGATCGCTACCGTGTTCAGGTTCCAGTCGTCGAAGACCACGTATTTGCTACCGGATCGCGACACGGGGTACTGCACGGTGGTCTTCTCGCCGTCCTGGTCGAGTTCTGCGGTGACAACCGCCGTCTCATTCGTGACGGTGACATCGGTGATCGAGTATCCGGTCAGACCGCCCTCGGTGGCGCTGAGGACCTCATCGGTCAGCAGTACCCGCGACGCGTTCGGCGCGCTGATCTCGGCGAGGTCGAGAGCCGCCGACGCGTTGCCGTCGACGATGTTGCCGAGGTAGCTCTCCACCTGCTTTTTCGGGCTGAAGACGGTCGAGTTGACGGCGGAGATCGTGATTCCGGCGCCGGCGACAACAACAACCGCTGCGGCGACCGCGATCAGGACAAGCCGGATGCGACGCTTGCGTTCTGGGGTCATGGGTACCACGACGGGGGTGGCGGGGGCACCAGCCAGGACCGCGTCGTCACCGTCACCGGCAATGCCGCCGACGAGAACCGGGGCGGCGGTTGCACCGGTCACCCGAGCAAGTCGCGCTGTGACGCTCGCAGGCAGGAGCGGGGTCAGCTGCGGCGCGATGTACGTGGCGGCGGCCTCGACCAGGGCGCCGAGGATCGCGAAGACCAGGAACGTGCCGGCAGACAGGCTGACAGCGCCGTTCACCGCGGCGATATTTTCGACTATCGATGAGCCGAATCCGCCGAGCAGCGAGTCAAGCTCGGTGCCGACTCCCCCGGTGTCGACGCTCGTCCACAGGGAGACCCGGCCGAGCAGGGTTACCACAACACCGAGGACGGCGAAGCTTGCGATGGTGCTGACCCATCGTGCAGCCACGGAGACGCCGGCAGTGCGACGCGCGAGGCTGAGGACAATACCTGCCAGCACAACAACGGCGAGGTTGACCACCAGGACAAGAACGGTCGCCCAGACGGGCAACCGGCCGGGCAGCCAGAAGCTGGTCGGTGCCCCGGTTGCGCCCATCAGGCTGGTGATGGACCCCGTGAGGGAAACCGGGGCGAGGTTGATGAGCCCGAGTCCGTCGACGACCAGCGTCGGCAGCCAGAGGAGGGCGGTGAGCAGGATTTTGATGCCACCCTGCGAGATCGCGTAGATCACAATCGTCAGCGCGAGCAGCACCGAGATGACGACGGTGTAGACCGCGGTCGCGCGGATGGACGCGGCGACAGCCGAACGCACCGGCGATACTCCGGTGACGGTCTTCGCCCGTGGGGCGATGCCTGCACGTCCGAGGTAGCTGGCCAGGGTGCCAACGACCAACGCGCCGAGGAAGGCGGTGAAGGACGCGGCCGATCCAGATCCACTGACGGAGAACATAGCGAGCATCTCGTTGTCGGCGCTGTCACCGCTGGTGAAGCGGACGGCGAGAACCGCGGCGACGATCACCACAAGAAGGGCGACGGCCAGGCCAGCACAGGCAGCGAGCGCCCAGCGCATCGCGGCAGTGGCGCTGGGACGCGCTTTCTCATCCCGGCGAGCGAGCAGCACACTTCCCACGGCCACCAGGGCGGTGAGCAGGAGCGGCAGCCAGACGACGGAGACGTTTGCGGTGACCCCGACGGCGGTCGCGCCGATGGTGAAAATACCGCCAACGGCCATGGCCACCAGCTGGGCGGGTGCTTCGAACGCCCAGCTCGCACCGGGCGAGGAGTCGCCGGCGGCGAACAGGGCCAGGATGCTGAGCACAGCGGCGAGGACCCAGGCCGCGCCGTAGACGATGGCGCCGGACAGTGCTGCGCGCAATGCGCGCTCGCGACCGATGCTGCGGCCGAGTGCCAGCGAGCGCTGCACAACGGGCGACGCCATCGCTGCGGAGCCCGAAGGGGTGGGCGCGGGCGTCTCGGTCGGAACGGACGATGCTGCCGACGGGGCAAGCGGTTCGGTCGACGCGGCGGGGGCCTGGCCGAGCGGCACCGGCGGTGCGGCGAGCGCCGGGGGCGCCAGCGGTGCGAGGGGCTCCGGTGGAGCCGGCTGGGTCGCAGGGTTAGGCGACGTCGTGGCGGTGGGATCGGTCTCGTTGTGGGAGTCCGGCTGTGATTCTTGATCGTTATTCATGTTTCTCCTGTCTGCCGGAGCGTAGCGTCGACATCCACCAGATCGGCGACGTTTCCGCACCCGACATACCCCCCTTTCTGGGAGACAAGGGATAGTGCCTGCTGGCTCCCCCACGCGCTTGCACGGCTGGGTCGTGTTCGTGCAGCGTCGGCAGTCCGTGAGACCATCGAAGTGTGCCCATTGATTTCACCGCCATCGACTTCGAGACCGCGAACTCGTCCAGCGCCTCCGCCTGCTCAGTAGGTATGGTCAAAGTTCGGGACGGTGTTGTGGTGGACAAGGTGGGCTGGTTGATCCGCCCGCCGGTTGGTCACAACGAATTTATGTTCTGGAACACGAAGATCCACGGCATCGTCGAGGCCGACTGCGTCGACGCCCAGCTCTGGGAGGAGCAGCTGCCCGCCCTGGTGGCATTCGCCGACGGTGACCACCTGGTCGCGCACAATGCGTCGTTCGACATGGGAGTGATCCGCGCGGCATCCACCGCCAGTTTTGTGGAGACCCCGTCGTTCTCGTACCTGTGCAGCCTGCAGGTCGCCCGCAAGACTTACACCCTCGACTCCTACCGCCTGCCGTCCGCGGCGATGGCGGCCGGGTTCGAGGACTTCGCCCACCACGACGCCCTCGCCGACGCCGAGGCCTGCGCTGCGATCATCTCGCACGCCGCCAAGCGGCACGAGGCCGCCGACCTCGCTCACCTCGCCACCATCACCGGCACCAAGATCGGCGCCATCGGGCCTGCCGCGGCCGACTTCAAGCCCATGGTGCTCGGCTGAGCCAACCCGCTGTCAGCTATCTCGCACCGGCGACTGGGATCGTTGCGGTATGAAACTTGCTGAGGCGCTCCTGGAGCGAGCCGATCTTCAGAAGCGCATCGAGGCTTTGCAGTCCCGGGTGGTGGCCAACGCGTCGCACCAGGAGGGCGAAGAACCCGCCGAAAACGCGGGCGAGCTACTGCAGGAGTGCCTTCGTGCGCTCGCCACGCTGGAACGGCTGGTCACGGCGATCAACGTCACCAACACCACCACGATGACGGTAGACGGCCGCAGCCTGACCGCCGCGCTGTCGAGCCGCG
The DNA here is from genome assembly GCA_025463465.1 of Glaciihabitans sp. Lineage (GTDB taxonomy): Bacteria > Actinomycetota > Actinomycetes > Actinomycetales > Microbacteriaceae > Glaciihabitans. Next base: position 7,214 of record JAODAO010000319.1, read on the forward strand.
AGGTTTTGCGCAGTCGGCACAGCATCCTGGTGCGCGCGGCCGATGCGGCGAGCGGCAACTGGGGCCAGCGGCAGATGCGCAGCGAACTGCGCCAGGTCAGTGCGCTGCCGGTGAAGGATATCCGCGCGCAGGCCGACACGGTGGCCCAACAGCTGCGTGAGCTCGACGTGGAGATCCAGCGCACCAACTGGGAGGCCGACCTGCAGCAGTGACCACACCGTAGCGGTGAGTCGGTAGGCACACCCGGAGCGAGCACACCCCGTTGGGCCGGCGGGCAATCCGGCTCTCTGTAGGCGCGGCGGGCAGCGTCATGGTTTCGGCCGTCACTTCTCAGCCCAGCACCGATGACCGGTTACCGCGCAGACACGATAGAAGATCACCACGTGCTGGCCGGGTTGCCGAGGGCGGGTTCGGGGATCTCACCGCCCGGTAACGTCGGAGGGTCCGGGACTCCCTTCTGAAGCACAATCGTCAGCTTCCGAACAGGCCGCGCCCGTGTTTCTGCACCTCGTCCGACGCCTCCCGGTACGTCTTCGGCACCGGGTCCCCCGGCGCCCCATATTTCCCGACCAGCAACCCCATCAGGCCAACCCCCGGTGGGCTCAGCGGTCGCTCCCCCTCACCCGAATGGATCGGTGTGCCAGACTCCGGGTTTTTCGGAACGTACAGCGGCGACGTTGTTGGCCACGTCGACGGGTGCCGCGCGGTCGCCAGGGTGATGGCGTTGTTGAGGGTGGGCGCTCCATCGTCCCTGGCGGTCAGCGGTGTGAGTCCGTGGCGCTGGCAGAGGGTGCTGATCACCGCGCCGTGGTGCATGGGGTCGTTGATCACCACACCGGCAGGCGTGTAGGCCGAGATCACCATCGCCGGCACGCGCACCCCCAGTCGGTCGAACGCGAAATTCATTTCGGTGGATGTCTCGCCGCCCGTGGTCGGCGGAACAGCGGCCGGCGGCGGGACGTGGTCGTAGGTGCCGCCGTGCTCGTCGAAGGTCACCGCGAGCACCGTGTTCATCGCGTTGGAACCCGTGGCGCTCGCCGACGTGCGGATGGCGGTGTACACATCGTGTAGGAGCGCATCCCCCGCGCGCACGTCCGAGATTCCGCCGCCGTCGATCACGTGCCCGTCCATGTCCACCGACGTCGCTGGTCCTACCGGGGGGTGCATATCGTTGTGGTCGTACAGCAGCCGCGGCTCGATGAAGCTGTAGGCGGGGAGCGTGCCGGCGGCGGCGTGCTCGCGGAAGGTTGCCATCGTAAAGAACCGGGTTGACCAATATTTCTCCAGCTCCGGGGAGTGGATCAGCCCCGTCAGCGAGATGAGCTGGCGCTCGTCGTAGTACACGGCCCAGGCGATGCCGGCCTCCTCCAACCGGTTGAAGATGGTGGGAGCCGCGCCCTCCGGCGGGGCCAGCCATTTTTTGTATCCGCCGTTTGCGGCGTTCGTGACGAAGCCGTGTGAGGTGGAGGCGTGGAAAAAGGACCGGTTGCAGAAGGTCTGTGACGGCACGGCCGCATGCCAGTGGTCGTAGATCGCGAAGTTGCGGGCCAAGGTGGAGAAAACAGGGAGCATCTCGGGCAGGAACGATCCCATGATCACGTCGTACTCTTCCGGCGTCGGTTCCTTGCCGTCGTGCTCGCCGCGCCACTTGTCGACGTAGTCCCGAACGAATCCCTCCATCGTCGGCACCGTCCCTGCAGTGGGGGCGTTGAACGGCTTCGCCAGCCTGTCCATGTCATGGTCGGCGTTGGCGACCGGGTCGACGACGCCAAAGAGCTGGGTGTTCACGTACGGGTATTCCTCGCCGGGATCCGGCTGCGGGCTCATCATAACGGCGTCGGTCGGTCCGTCATACGGGTGGGTGCTCACCACAGAGCCGTCCGGTGCGGTGTTCTCGTGCTGTTCCTGCAACCCCTCAAAGTGCTGTCCGGTCGGAACCGGAACGGTGGTGGCGGAGTACAGGTAGCCGAGCAGGTTGTCGAACGACCGATTCTCGAACATCAACACCACCAGGTGATCAAAACCGGTTCCCTCCGGGCGGCCCAG
>JAODAO010000095.1 GCA_025463465.1 Glaciihabitans sp.
TCCACCCCGGTCGACCGGAGTGCGGGGTTTCCGCGCGCGAGCCGCTGCACCACGGTCGCAGCGGCCAGGGGGATCACAATCAACGTGAAAGCGGCCCAGGCGAACGGTCCGAGCTCGACGATGGCCAGTGTCGCCGACCCGGCGAACAGCCACAGGTAGACGGGGAGCAACACGATCTGGGCGACCATCAGCACCGGCACCGCCGCGAGCAGCCGGTCGCGCGCGCCGCCGGCCAGCCCACTGAAGACGATGACGTAGTCAACGCAGGGGCAGAGCAGGACGAGCAGCACCCCGAGGAGCAGTGCCTCATCGTGGGCGACGAGGCGGCTGAGCCCGTAAACCACGAGGGGAACCACAAAAAAGTTCAACGCTACGAGAATGCCGAGGAAGCGCACGTCGCGAAACGCCCGCCCGATCTGCGCGGTCGGTACCGCGAGGAACGTGGCGAACAGCAGCAGGGCCAGCACCGGGGTGATCAGGGCTTCCGTCACGGCGGCCGAACCGGGCGCCAGCAGCCCGACCACGGCGCCAAGCAGGATCGCGCTGATGTACAGCGGCACCTGCCGCCGGTCCCACCACTGAACAGCGCTCCGCATGCTCCCACCTTAGGGATGCTTACGGAGAGACGAGCGCCAGGGCGCCGCGGCCGCCGCACGCATACCTCGGCGGCGAAATCCAGAGCGAATGAAAAAGGTCGTCGCTCTCGACCGGGTCGGCCCCTACGCATACGCTGCTCGCATGAGCGACGGCGAGGCAGGAGTGATGCCGTCCGGTTGGCTGCCACTCGGCACCTACCGCTGGTTCACCCCGGCGCTGATCCTCTACCTGCCCGTCTACCTGCTCTTCGCGAACGCCCTGTTCCAGGGGGTCAACATCTTCACCGCGGAGGATCGCCTTCCCAGCACACTGTGGTGGTTTGGCGGCGTCTTCGTCTCGTTGCCGCTGCTGTTTCTCGTCGCCCGTCGGTTGCGGGTGGGCCACCCCTTCGTCAACTTCGACACAAACGAACTCCGCCGCGGGCGGCGCATCGTGCCCATCAGCTCCATCGACTGGGCGCGGGTGGTTGTGGGCGGGCGGCTAAAAAACCCCGGGTTCGCCCTGGCTTTCGGAGCGGGGAAATCCTTCGAGATGACCGCCGCGATTCGGCTGGGCGCCAAGCGGCCGATCTCGGCGGAAGACCGGTCACAACTGCTGGAAGTCCTGCGCAGAACGTCGGTTGTGATGCCGCAGGACAAATACGACCCCACCGGCAAGTTCACCAAGGCAAACTTTCCCGCTCACCTGACGAGGGACGAGGCGATCAGGTTCGTAACCGACCCACCCGCAACCCTCAACGCGGAAACCTGGGGACGTGTTCTGCAGGACTAAACGCAGCCGGCATTTTCAGTCCGTGTCACCGGCAAGTGACCCCTGTGCGCCACCATTGGTCGTCAGCTGCCCGGGGATCGTGCGCGCCACGCTGTGCAACCACGGTTCGGGCTGTGGCCAAGGCCGGGAGGAGGGCAGGGTGCGCAGCATCCGCCCCAGCGAGGTCGACGACGAGGTGCTGGTGTCGTCCCAGGGGATCACCCGCGTCGGTGCAGCCTGCGAGAGGATACCCAGCCACCAGTGCTGCCACGTGGTGCTCAGGTTCTCGGGCTCTACCACCACGTAATAGTCGGGCATGCTCAGGTCTCCGCGTTCGAACGCGGCCAGCGCCCGGTCGATCTCGAGGTCGAGGGTACCAAGGGTGGCCACATCGTCAAAGAACTCAACCCACGCCGATGCCACGTGCCCGAGCGGGTCGCGGTCGTGCACAACGTAGGGCGAATGTGCCCGAGTGATCCAGCGCTGCACGTCATTGTCGGTTGCGCCGCCGAGGCGGGTATCGCTGAACCTGGCGGTGCTGACATTGGCGAAGTGATCCAGCGCGCCCAGAGCGTTCGACGCGCCATCACCAACGAGAACAAGGGTGGTGCTGTGTGAGCTTCCCATGGATAGACGATACGCCGCAGGCCCGTGCGCGACGAGATTCGTCACACAGTCGGACGCCAGAATTTACACGGCGGCGTGGGTGGCCCCATCCGGAACAGACAGGGGGATGACGCAATCCGACATCCCCAGCGGGGGTGGAGCACGCCGTGAAAGACTTGGCTAATGACTACTTCGACAACGGTCCCCACTCTTACCCTGAACGACGGCCTCAGCATCCCCCAGCTCGGCTTCGGTGTGTTCAAGGTCGACCCGGCCGAGACCGAGCGCATCGTCAGCGACGCCCTCGAGGCTGGCTACCGCCACATCGACACCGCAGCCATCTACGGCAACGAGGAGGGTGTGGGCCGCGCGCTCGCCGCCTCGGGAATCGCCCGCGACGAGCTGTTCATCACCACCAAGCTCTGGAACAGCGACCAGGGCACCGCGAGTGCCCACGCCGCCATCGAAACCAGCCTGGCGAAGCTTGGGCTGGACTACGTCGACCTGTACCTGATCCACTGGCCGACGCCGCAGAAGGACCTGTACCTGGAGTCCTGGC
>JAODAO010000350.1 GCA_025463465.1 Glaciihabitans sp.
GTTCCTGGTCAACTTTGTGCTGAGTGCCGTCTTTTTCCTGGTCAAACTCGTAGTGGTGCTGGTTATCGCTGCGATCGTCTTTGTGATCATCCGCACGGCGTTGGCGCGATCCCGCCGCAACTAGGAACCGCCGGGCCGCGCAGGGCGATCACCGCGGTCAATGGGCCGCCGCTTGAGAACGGGCGCCTCATCGGGTCCGCGGGAAGCTGTCCTGGTGTGGACCTGTCCGCGGGCGGTGTCAGCCGAGATGCGCGTTGGCGGCGATCCCACTACGGCCGAACAAAGTGTCAGGCAACCGAACGCCCGGCGACGGGCTCAAGTTCGCGGGTCGTCATCTCGAAGCTCCGCAGGTCGACGGTGGTGACGGATTCGTCGGGCAGGGGAGTCCAGCCGGTGCGGTCGATTCCGGTGGAGGCGAACGCGACGGTGCCGTCGGGATGGCGCAGGTAACTCATCGAGTAGTACGCGTCGATGTGGTCCATCGGCAGGTCCGTGGCATTGAGGCCGCGGGCGGCGAAGTCGTGACGGGGGATAGGGGACTCGGTGCTGGCGTGCACGGCAACGAACTCGGTGGGCGACATCACCAGGGCGTTCAGACTTGCCCGGGGGAAATAGCCGCGCAGCCAGTTGACGGTCTCGTAGGCCGCCTCGCTCAGGCTGAGGCCGGCGCGCACACCCTGGCGGATCGCGGCAAGATACAACTCGCTGTCGGTGTCGCCGGAGACATCGGCAAGGATTGTGGGGGACAGGCTGTCGCGCAGGATGCCCGTCGGCACGATGCTGCCGTTGTGGGCGAGGCCAATGCCGTCCACCACAAACGGGTGGGAGTTTTGGTAACGCACCGTCATCCCGTCGGTGGCCATCCGCAGGTGGACCACCCGACCCCGTGATGGCTCCTCCGCCATGGCCGCGGTGAGGACGTCGTCTGACTGCCCGGGGTTGGCCGACTTGGTCACGTTGATACGAGCGGACGCCATAAGCGCGGGTGCGAGGTTGCCTGTCGATGACCGTTCGGGGCCAAGCCACATCGTTCCCCAGCCGTCAGCGTGCAGGCGGGACAGGTGCTGGAACGTGGAGCATTGCATCGGGCCGACCACCTCGGCGAGGGTCGTCGGCCGGGGTGAGGCAAATCCGATCAGGCGGCACATACACGGCCCTCCAAGGCACAACTCGTCAGCGTAAACGTACGTTGCGCACGGCGTTGTGCACCGGATGAATGAGGAATCTCGCGGGGGAGCTTCCGTAACATAGTGAACATATCAGGTCAAAGTTTCCGGCCTGTAACACGTTCCATAAAGCCGGGGTGCGTGGCGCACGGACAATCTGGCAGCATGGTTTGGTGGAGAGCAACTCAGCGCACACCGCCGGAGAGGGTATGCCCCTGTTCCGCAAAACGCGGGCGGGCGCCCCGGTCGGCTTCTTCGAGGCCGAGGCGGCGGGGTTGCGCTGGCTGGCGGACGCCAGCGGAGCGCGGATCGCCCGGGTCGGGCTGGTAGAGGCGGATGCCATCGCGGTCGAACGAATCGGTGAGGCCAATCCCACCGCCGCGCACGCCCGCGCTTTCGGAAGCGCGCTCGCTGCTACCCACGCGGCCGGGGCGGACGCCTTCGGCGCGGGACCGGACGGTTGGGCCGGGCCACTGTTCATCGGCAGACGCCCCCTGCCCCGGGCGGCCGAAGCGACCTGGGGTGCCTTCTATGCCCGCGACCGGGTGCTGCCATACCTGGCGGTCGCGCAGGAGGTTGGCAACATCGCGCCGGAGGGCGCAGCGCAGGTGCGTCGGGCCTGCGCGGTCATCGCCGATGGTGCGTTCGACGACGGCGAACCCCCGGCCCGCCTGCACGGTGACCTGTGGAACGGAAACCTGCTCTGGAGCGCCGACGGGGTTGTCCTGATTGATCCCGCCGCCCACGGCGGACACCGCGAAACCGACCTCGCTATGTTGGCGCTCTTCGGCTGCCCCTACCTCGAACACCTCCTCGTTGGATACACCGACGTGTTCCCACTCATAGAGGGATGGCGGGGGCGAACCCCCCTCCACCAACTCCACCCACTCGCCGTGCACGCGGCGGGCCACGGCCCGAGCTACGGCGCAGCCCTGCACCGTGCGGCGCAGCACGTACTCGACCTGGTCGCATCCCCCTAAAGGCCGCACACCGACTGGCGGGGAACCGCACGGTGCTGGGGAAACCCGAACGATCGTTGCCGCGGTGCATCCAGAACGGGGTCTGCCACAGAAGGACAGGGAAAGGCAGCACACGCTGCCGGACCTACCCGTCCTCTCAGGGGACCTATCTTCAGGAGTGAATCGTGCGAAAAACTATGATCATCGGTGCGACGGTCGGTGTACTGGCGGCAGTGGGCATGGCCGCCCCGGCAACGGCAGCCGAGAGCACCGCGGCGAAGGACGCCACCGTCTATGTCCTGCACGGCGTGCCAAACACACCGGTGGATGTCTACGTCGACAGCGTCCTCACCATTGATAACTTCCAGCCGGGAACCCTTACGGAGAGCCTCAAGCTGCCACGGGGTGAGTACAACGTGTCACTCGCCGCGGCGGACTCGACAAACGACGACAACGCCATCCTCGAAGCGGACGTCAACCTGCACGCCGGGCGTAGTTACACCGTCGTGGCCCACCTCGACGTCGACGGTGACCCGGGGCTGACGCTGTTCCGTAACAACCTCGGCGGTTACGACGCCGGCCAGGGTCGCCTGGTGGTACGCCACGTCGCGGAAGCGCCCGACGTAGACGTCCTCGCGGGTGGGAAGACCGTGTTCGAAGACCTGTCAAACGGTGACCAGATCTCCACCCGGCTCGCAGCGGGAACCGTTGAGGCCGCCGTGGCGCTCGCCGGCACCACCGCCCCGGTCATCGGCCCGGCCCACGTGGAGGTCAAGGCCAACTACACCACCGTCGTCTACGCCTGGGGCAGCGCAACGGACGGCAACCTCGCGCTCGCCGTGCAGTCCATCGCGGGCGAGGGAAGCGGCAAGTAACCAGTCATTCGGCTCCACCACCAGTCACCATGCCGGGGAGGAGGACCGTGAGTATCGAGAACCCATTCGACACCACGGTCCTTCTTCGCTGTTCAATCCGCACAAGCGCAATCCCCCGCGCTACACCGCCCGCCGTGCCTACGATGAGGAAACCGTGTCTGCCGAAGTGACCCGCTTGGCAGCAGCTTCTTTCCTCCGCCGAAAGCCCGTGCCAGTGGATCCCCCCTTCGATGACGAGAACGAGTTGCAACGGGCCTTCGTCGACGGCAACGAACACGCGCTCGCCGAGGTGTATCACCGTTGGTCGTCGCTCGTTTACACGTTCGCCCTGAGGTCGCTGGGGGATGTCTCCGACGCGGAGGACGTGACGCAGGCCACCTTCATTGACGCGTGGGCAGGCCGGTCGGGTTTCGACTCCCACCAGGCCCGGCTGTCCACCTGGATCATCGCGATAGCCAAAAACAAGATCGCCGACGCGCACCAGGGCCGCGCGCGGGTCAGAATGCTGCAGGCGCAACTCGCCGCAAGCGCCGCCCCCGAGGCATCCACCGACAGCGACATCGGGCTCGCCGACCGGCTGCTCATCGCCGACGAGATCGCCCGCCTTGAACCGGACGCCCGCCGGGTAGTCCACCTCGCCTTCTACGACGACCTCACCCATGAACAGATCGCGCGGCGCCTCGGCCTCCCGCTCGGTACTGTAAAAAGCCACATCCGTCGGAGCCTCGATCGTATGCGCGCCCGACTGGAGGCCACCCATGCCGCACGTTGATCCCGAGGTGATTGCGCTGCTCGCCCTCGGGGAGCCGGTGGCGTCCGACGTCGACCTCGGCCACCTGCGCGACTGCCGGCTCTGCGCCGGCGAGATAGCCCAGCTCGGGGTTGCAGCGAGGGTGGGCAGGAGCGCTATGGACGCCGGTCCTCTCCTCGAACCGAACCCGGCGGTCTGGCACGCGATCCACGCCGGGCTGGGACTCGCCGACGATGTCTCGCCGAGCCCGATGCGCCCGGTCGACACCATCGGTCCCGTCGCTGTGGCGCCGTTGGCCACGGTTTCGGAACCGGTGGACGCTCTTTCGACCCATAGGGCACACACCGGCGGTAGACAAAACCAGCGACGGCGCCATGGCCGCAACATCCTGACCGGACTGCTCGCTACCGCCGCGCTCGCTGCGGTGGTCGTGGGTGGCTTCTCGATCTGGAGCGCTACCCGTGTCCCCTCCGCCGAGGTGCTGGCCACGGCGGAACTCGCGGCGTTCCCCGGCTGGGACGATGCCAGCGGAAGCGCTACGGCCGAGAAACTGGCCGATGGCTCCCGTGAACTGACGATCCGGCTCAGTGTGCCGACGAGCAGCACCGACTACCGGGAGGTCTGGCTGATCAGTTCCGACGGCAGCCGGCTGGTCAGTCTTGGTGTGTTGGACCACTCGACCGGGGTGTTCCCCATTCCCCGGGGCATCAGCATCACGCAATACGATCTCGTCGATGTTTCGGCGGAACCCCTCGACGGCGACCCCGCCCACTCCGGTGACTCGATCGTGCGGGGGGCGCTCGCGTAGTTCAGCGCGCCGATCCCGCCTATCACAGCACTGCCGCCACGTTCCTGTCCTTGTCGGGAATATTTACGTGCGACCGCCCGTTGGGTAGAATGTTCATGCAAACGCATAGAAGTGAGGGCATCATGCAGTTCGGAATTTTCACCGTCGGTGACGTTACGACGGATCCCACCAACAGCAACACACCGACTGAGTACGAGCGCATCAAGGCCATCCTGACCATTGCGCAGAAGGCGGAGGAAGTCGGGCTCGACGTCTTCGCCCTTGGTGAGCACCACAACCCGCCGTTTGTCCCGTCGTCGCCGACGACGATGCTCGGTTACATCGCCGCCAAGACAGAGAACATCATCCTGTCGACGGCGACCACCCTCATCACCACCAACGACCCGGTGAAGATCGCCGAGGATTACGCGATGCTGCAGCACGTCGCCGATGGCCGCGTCGACGTGATGATGGGCCGCGGCAACACCGGCCCCGTCTACCCCTGGTTCGGTAAGGACATCCGCGAGGGCATCCCGCTGGCCATCGAGAACTACGCGCTGCTGCACCGCCTCTGGACAGAGGACGTCGTGAACTGGCAGGGCAAGTTCCGTACCCCGCTGCAGGGTTTCCAGTCGACCCCGCGTCCCCTCGACGGCGTCGCGCCGTTCGTCTGGCACGGCAGCATCCGCTCGCCCGAAATCGCCGAGCAGGCCGCCTACTACGGTGAAGGATTCTTCGCCAACAACATCTTCTGGCCTAAAGAGCACTACATGCAGCTCATCAACTACTACAGCCATCGCTTCGAGCACTACGGCCACGGCAGCGCCGACCAGGCGATCGTCGGCCTCGGCGGCCAGGCGTTTATGAGCAAGAACTCCCAAGACGCCGTCACGCAGTTCCGGCCCTACTTCGACAACGCCCCCGTCTTCGGTCACGGCCCGTCCATGGAGGACTTCACCGAGCAGACCCCGCTGACCGTCGGATGCCCGCAGCAGGTCATCGTCCGCTACGCCGGAATGCGCGAGTCCTTTGGTGACTACCTGCGCCTGCTGTTCCTGATGGACC
>JAODAO010000357.1 GCA_025463465.1 Glaciihabitans sp.
GATCCGGCCGCCAGCAGGTCGACATGGCCGGCGGCGAGGTATGCGATGGACCCGACGATGGAGGCCGGCAGGATCGCGCTCAGTGAGGTGATGGATGCCTGGCGCTCATCCATCTTCGCCAGTGCGAGCAGCAGCGGCACCATGATGATGCCGCCCCCGACGCCGAACGCACCGGAGAGCAGGCCGCCGAGCAGGCCCGCGATGAGAAGGCCGAGCCAGCGCGGCACTGTTCTAGACGGACTGGCTCAGGCGGCGATGCCGAGAGCGTCGAGCGAATCCTCGACGATCCGGAGCCCCTGCATTCCCGGCAGGCCGGAGATGGCGGCGTCGATCTTCTTGGCGCCCTTGCGGCCGTCCGGTCCGCCCATGAGGTGACCCATCACGTGCACGACCTCTTCACGCTCCATGATCGAGGAGCCGACGGGTGCCCAGAAGTTCTTCAGCGCGAAGCGGGCGAGCACCTGCGACTTCTTGCTCGCAGCGAGCCGGTCGCGCGCCTGCGAGGTGTAGAACGCTACGTGGCGGGCCTCCTGCTTGGCGATGCGCTTGAGCAACTCGGCCAGTACCGGGTCATTCTCAAGTTCCGCCATCCGGTTGTACGCGGTGATCGCCGAATATTCGTTCGCGGCGCCCCACGCCATGTGCACGGCAACGAAGTCGGTGCCGGCGATTTTGCCGTAGATCGACTGCTTGATCGGGTCAAGCTTGTCGCGCCAGCCGAGCTTCAGGCGATTCGCTTTCAACTCGTCGAAGTCGACCGTGATGCCGTGGATACCGAGAACCGTCGCCAGGGCCTCTCCGTGCCAGAACTCCTCGCGGTTCCACATCGTCATAAATGCACTCATGTCCGCCTCCTTGTGGGAGGGGGTGGTGAGCAGGTCGCGGGTGTAGCACACGGTGTGATATTCCACATCGGCCATATAACGCAGGGTCCGCAGTGACGAGTCCGGCAACGGGTTGTCGCGGAATCGCTCGAGGTCCAGGTCGGACCAGTTCACTGCCACCGAAGTCGCGGTGTATTTGTCTACGTCGAATGCCATTGTGTGCGGGGAGGGCGTTTATGCGCTCCTCCCACTCCTTTCGGGGGTTCCGCTGTGAAGCTGTTGCTGGATAAAAGTGGAATTCGTCAAGACGAAATTACCGCGACGGGATACCGTGCGGGCCCTTCTTCCAATTGATGATTCTCCAACGTCTTCGTTGCGCTTCCCGAGAAAGATTGGTATCTGGATTGACTGCGCTCGGGTTACCGAGCAATTCAAGCCAGACAAGGTCGGCGTGAGAGTCACCGTACCCGTAGGACTGGGAAAGATCCATGCCGTGGGTCTCGGCATACTGGCGCAACCAGGCGGCCCGCGCTTCGTCGACGAGCGGCGGCTGGTCCAGGAAACCGGTCAGGATCCCATTGCGCTCGTGCATCGAGCCCGCGATGACCTCGTCGAACAGGTCCGCAAGCGGCTGCACCAGGGTGCCGATGGAACCGGTCACCAGGACGGTACGGTGGCCGGCGTCTCGATGCTCCTTGATGCGCGCTATGGCCTCGGGCATCGTGTGCTTGAGGAGGATGTCCCGGTAGGCGCCGGAGACGGCGCTTTCCAGGCGTGTGACGGGCATGCCGCTATACCGGCGGAGGAATACACGGATGAACTCGCCCCGGTCGCGGCGCTCCGCGCTGAGGTAGGCGGGCAGGCCGGCCAGCAGGCTGGCTACCTCGCCGGGCCACGCGGCCTTGCGGAACCCGGCGGAGCGAACCCAGAGGTACTGCTCCACGATGTTCGAATCGACGACGGTGCCCTCGAGGTCGAACACGGCCAGGACGTCGCTGCGGGCGGGAAGCGCCTTGATCGTGCGCTCCCGGCCCTGCGGCCGAACGGCGAACGCACGGGTGAGGGTCGTGATCGCGGGGAAGTGGACGGTACCGAGGTAGTCCTCCCAGTTGATCGCGGTCACGTCGAAGCCGGCGTCGGCTTGGACCTCCGGTGGCAGGGCGTGGTGCAAGGCCTTGGTGCGGCGGTCGTCGAAGATGATCTCGGTCTGCACGTAGGCGCGGTACAGCTCGGTGAAATTGCGCAGGGTTTCGAGGTCGCTGCGGCGACGCTGCACCTCGGTCAGTTTCGCCCGGCTGCGCTCGGTCGACGGGAAACTCTGCAGGAACATTTCCTTGCCGTCGTTCAGCCGCTCCGCCCCGCGCAGCGCACGTTCGGCCTTGATCCCGCCGGGGAATTTCCAGGTGGGAACCCGGACATGGCCGGTGCTCTCGTGTGGCATCGGGTTGGTGGTGAAGAAGTCCTTCATGTTCTGCAACATGCGGTGGATCGGCAGCGGGTTGCTCGCCCCGGAACTCACGTGATAGTAGTTCGGCTCGTTGACCGCCGGCGGGTTGGCGGCAATGGCCAGGATGGCGTTGACCACGTAGTCGACGGGGATCACGTCGAGGACGCTGTCCGGCAGGCCGGGGAACTCGGGGAGGATGCCACGACCGTAGGCGAGGATCAGCGGGTCGGCAACCTTGAAGCCGTCAATCCAGCCGGGGAACGGGTGGTTGAGCGCGCTTTCGATGATCGCGGGCCGCACCAGGGAGAGGCGGTGGCCGCTTTCGCCCCAGAGCTGCTCGGCGGCACGCTCGGCGAACGCCTTGGTGAGCGTGTAGACGTCTGTCCAGCCGAGGCTCTCCGCGCGCATCCGGCCGTAGTCGACCAGCCGGGCCTGGACCCATTCGATCCGGGCGGCCTCTGCGGCTTTCGCCACCGCCTGCGGGCCCTCTTTGCCGTGCTTCGCGCGGGCGACGTTGATAAAACGTCGAAGCTCTTCCGGTTGCCGGGAGGCCATCTGGACCCGGTCGCGGGCGCCCTGGGCAGCTGCGTACTCGGCACGCCAGTCAACGTCGTGGACGAGACGGGCCTCGGGGACGACGCCCTTGCGGATACCGCCGACGTACGCTGTCGACACGTGCACAACGTGGGGGTTGCTGCCGCTGTCGGCGAGTGCGCCGTAGAGGCCGAGCGCCCCACCGACGTTGGTGTCGAACGCTTGGTCGATGGGCGGGTCGAAGGAGACCGTCGAGGCACTATGAATAACAACGTCGATGTCGTTCGGCAGCGCGGGGAACGCCGACAGGCTGCCGGGGATGACTCGGAGCCGCTCACGGACGGCCCGCTCTACTTCCTCGTCGCCGACGCGCTCACGCCAGATACGGAAAACGGGTTTGCGCAGCAGGGTGCGCAGGCGGTCCTCCGCCGGGGTGCTTCCCTTGGTACGCACCAGGAGAGAGATCGTGGTGCCGGGGTGGGAGGCGAGGAGGCGCTCAAGGATCGCCTGGCCAACAAACCCCGTTCCCCCGGTGAGGAAAACGTGGGAGGTGCCGAGGTCTCCGGAAGCCACCGTCGGATCGTTCGCGCTCACGCGAGCAGGTTTCGGGAAATGGTGGTGCCTATCTGGTTGTCGAGGCCGGGCAGCGATGCCACGGCCTTTCCGATGGTGTCGGCGCGAGCAGCGCCCTCGCCTCCCCCGAATACGTAGGACTCGAAGAACGTGCGGTCATCGGCCGCGCGGTCGACGGCGCCGATCGGCCAGGCCGTTTGGACCAGGGTCGCCCTGGTCTGCTTGACCGCACTGTCCGACTCCGCGAGGCGACGGCGGGCGTCGTCCTCGAAGAAGTCGGCGTGACGCTGTTTCACGTCGAGGATGGTAGTGACGATCTGCCGCAGCGGCGCACTGTTGCTGGCGTCGGCAAGCCGCTCGTAAGCCGCCCGGGTCACCCATTCATCCACGAGTCCCATTGTGACGTGAACGGCGATGATCGGTACACCCTGGCGGATGGCGGAGATAGCGCGGCGGATGGGACCGCGGCGCTCGCGCGCCTCGGATCGGCTGTTGCGCGGTGCGCCCTCCTCGACCTCCTGCGCCTTGGGACGCCCGTGAGCTTCCAGGACGGCGTCGAGCGCGTCGGCGATCCAGAACTTCTCGAACGACCACGTCACAAGGAAAGCGGTAACACGCGCATCTTTGTGTGTTGCCGTGACGAGGAGGTTACGGAGTTGCTCCATCGTGGCGCTTTCGAGGCGGCCGAGGTAGCGGATAGCGTGAAGGCTCTCGTCACTGAGCGGCGCGTCGGCAAAAGACTCCAGCGGAAGGCTCTCACGGTGATTTCCGCGGGCCGTACGAGCGAAGTCCCGCACGTCAAACCGAGCGCCGCTTAATCGGGCGTTGTCAGATGTCATGAGATCAAGCCCTTGCTACCGTTCGAGACGCCGTCTAGGCGGGGAATTCTGTGAGAGCAGCGTATCCTAAGCGGCATGGGTGTTGCTCTCGTTACAGGGGGGACGTCAGGCATTGGAGCCGCGTTCGCCAGAAGTCTCGCCGCGGAGGGCTACGACCTGGTTCTCGTCGCGCGCTCCGCCGACCGCCTCGAGGCGATGGCGTCCGAGCTGCGCGCGCTGGGGCGTTCGGTTGAGATCCTCCAGGCCGACCTGGCCGACCGGAGCGATGTGGGCCGCGTGGCGGCCCGCCTTGAAGACCCCGCCAACCCCATCGAGCTGCTCGTCAACAACGCCGGCTTCGGAATCCACGGATCCCTTCTCGACGTCGACGTCTCGCAGCACGAACGCGCCTTCGAGGTGATGTGCCTTTCCGTCCTTGTGCTTTCGGGCGCTGCGGCGCGGGGGATGCTCCCCCGCGGTACCGGCAAGATCATCAACGTGTCCAGCACCGCCGGATTCGTCACCATGGGTAACTACTCCGCTATCAAAGCCTGGGTCACTTCCTACACCGAGGGGCTCGCCGTTGAGCTTCGCGGAACCGGAATCGGCGTTACGGCGCTGTGCCCAGGGTGGACTCATACGGAATTTCATGAGCGCGCTGGCATCGGGGCGTCGAGCATTCCAAACTTTATGTGGCTCGACGCCGAACAACTGGTCTCAGCGTGTTTGCGCGACGTACAACGAGGCAAAGTGATTTCCATACCAACAGTTCGCTACCGCACGCTGATCGGGTTGGCCCGACTCGCACCGCGGAGCGCAATCCGTTCCTTCTCCGGAGCAATCTCCTCCAGCCGACGTAAGCCGGTGACAACACCATGACCGTGGGTGTGCCGCGCAGTTCCGGCTACACGGCCGAAGCGTCGGAACCGGAACACGACCGTTTCAACTCCCCGTTGCAGGCCGCGGCGCGTTTCGTCGCGCAGCGCGGGCTGCTGCGCCCGCTGATCTGGTCACTCGTCCGGGTCACCATCATCGATGTCGACCGGGTTAAAAACGTCAAGGGTGGTTTCATCGTTGTCGCCAACCACTCCAGTCACCTCGATACCCCGCTGATCATGGGGTCGCTGCCCCGCAAAATGGCCCGCTACCTCGCCGCCGGCGCCGCAGCCGACTACTTCTTCGACGTCTGGTGGCGTCGCGGCCTGACCGCGCTCTTCTTCAACGCGTTCCCCGTGCGCCGGGTCGGTTCGAGCAAACACTCGGTCAGCGCCCGCTCGCTGCTGCTGCGGGGCATCCCGCTGCTCATCTTCCCCGAGGGCACCCGCTCGAAGGACGGCCAGTTCGGCCCGTTCAAGCCGGGGGCCGCGGCCCTTGCCACGGCCTGCGACGTTCCGGTGATTCCGATGGCCCTGATCGGTGTGCACATCGCGCATCCCCGAGGCACCAACTGGCCCCGCCGAGGACGCCTCCCCGTTGGTGTGGTGTTCGGCGAACCGATGGTCGCCAGTCCTGGCGAAACGTCACTTCAGTTCGCCGGACGTATCAGCGATGCCATTTCGCGTCTTCGTGACCAGCATGCGGCCAGTATTCTTGGCGAGCACACACCCTCCAAAGGAGCAAATAAGTGACCGACGTGAAGCACATGAAGTGGTGGGGATGGGGCGTCGACGGCGTCGCCTTCCACCACGAGAACAAGCCAGGCTTCGCGCCGTTCCTGAAGCGGGCGGTGGGCGTCGACCTGTCCATCCCGACCGAGGTCACCGCGAAGGCCTTCGAGGACATCGACGTCCCGGCCAGCCGCGCGAGCGAGTCGTTCATGGCAGAACTCACCGCTATCGTCGGCGACAGCTACCTCACCGTGAACGACATGGACCGGGTGATCCACACGTTCGGCAAAAGCATCCGCGACCTGATCCGCGTGCGCGCCGGTGACCTGGCCCGCGTTCCCGATCTCGTCATCTACCCGGCCGACGAGGCCGAGGTGCAGTCCATCGTCGACGCTGCGGTCGCCGCGAACGCCGTCATCATCCCCTTCGGCGGCGGCAGCAACATCGTCGGCGCCCTCGAGCCGCTGCGCGACGAAGAGCGCACCGTCATCTCCCTCGACCTCGGCCGCCTCAACCGCGTGCTCGACATCGACGAGGGATCAGGACTCGCCCGCATCCAGGCAGGCGCCCAGGGCCCCGACCTCGAGGCCGAGCTGGAGAAGGCCGGCTGGACCATCGGCCACTTCCCCGACAGCTTCACCCACTCCACGGTCGGCGGCTGGGTCGCCACCCGCTCCTCTGGTATGCAGTCGGACAAATACGGCGACATCGCCGACATCACCAAGGGCCTCCGTGTGGTGCGCCCCGGCAACGTGCTCGTCATCCGCGCGATCCCGAGTGCCTCGACCGGTCCCAGTGTGCGGGAGATGATCCTCGGCAGCGAGGGCCGTCTCGGCGTGATCACCGAGGTCACCGTGCAGGTGCACCGTATCCCCGAGAAGCGCGAGATTCTCGCGTACCTGTTCCCCAACTTCGAGGCCGGGCTCAAGGCGATGCACGACATCTCCGAAAGCGACGCCACCCCCAGCGTCACCCGTGTCAGCGATGGCAACGAGACGATCTTCTCCTTCGCCACCTCAAAGGCCAGCAAGGGGCTGTCGAGCCTGGTCACCAAGGGTCTCGGGGTGTTCCTCAAGTCGAAAGGCTGGGATACCAACAAGATGTGCCTGTCCTTCATCGGCAACGAGGGCAGCCCCGACCACGTCTCCCGTAACCAGAAGATCATCGCGTCCATCGTCAAAAAGCACGGCGGACTCGGGATCGGCAAGGGCCCCGGCGTGCTCTACGACCAGAAGAAGTTCGACACCCCCTACATCCGCGACTTTTTCCTCGACTTCGGCGGCTCAGCTGACGTGTCGGAGACGGCCGCGCCCTGGTCGAAGCTGTTCCCGCTCTACACGAACGTGATGGCAGCGGCGAACAAGGCCTTCGATGAGATCGGGGTGCAGGGCTGGATCATGAACCACATGTCCCACTCCTACAGCTCGGGAGCGTGCCTCTACTTCACCTTCGCGTTTGTCTCCACCGGTGACCCGATCAAGCAGTACGACGTGGTCAAGTCCGCTATCCAGCAGGCGTTCATCGACAACGACGCCACCATCTCGCACCACCACGGTGTTGGCCTCGAGCACGCCCCGTGGTTGGAACAGGACATCTCCACCGCCGGTGTATCGGTGATGCAGGGACTCTTTGACGCGGTTGACCCGAAGGGCAACTTCAACCCCGGCAAAATCATCCTCGGTCAGACCTCCCGCGTTCCCGCGGAACCGCTGGTCTAAACCGCTCGTTCGAGCCGCAGCTCCACCCGAACAGCCGAAGGGCGCTGGCCGGTTCTGATCCCTGGTGATCGGAACGGTCCGCGCCCTTCCTGGCATTACCCGTGGGCGAGCAGTTCCACCGCGATGACCAGGCCGGCGAACGCGATCTCCACCACGAACACGGCCGCCTTCTTCCAAAACGGCAGAAGGGAGCGGGCGACGGCGATGTAGGCGATGACACCGAGCGCGAGCGCCAGCGACCATACGCCGAGCCGCACCGCGAGTTCAACCGAGATGACCTCGAAGTGGGCGAGGGCGAGCAGAATCAGCGGCAGCACGATCGAGGCGAGGGCGCCAACGGACACCGCGATCAGGTGGCGCATCCCCTTCAGGTCTGGCAGGTTCCCGTGCACGGCGAGGTGGGCGATGGTGTCTGAGACGAAACCGGCGAGCACCGCGCCGACCGCGGCGATGGTCAGCGCGGAGGCGACGGTGAGGGCCGTGGTCCCGGACAGGTGGCTGCCGAACGCCAGCAGGACGGCGAGGGCAGTGAAGGTGACGTAGACACGCTCCCGCAGCCGCGGAAGGAGCCCCTCCATCTTCGCGGGATCACGGGCGGGACGGGCGGGCTGGGCGTCAGACATCCCCCTAGTGTGCTGGGTTCTGCTGCACCATGCGGCATCCCGCCGGATTCGCCGGGACGGGGGCGAGCCGCTGGCCGGCTGGTATTCTCGCCAGCGACATGAATGAGACCGACACCATCGCCACGCCCGGACCTGCCACCGCAGTGACAGCCCCCAAACCCTTCGCCGACCCGGGTTCACTCGGCCTCGCCGCCTTCGCCCTCACCACCTTTGTGCTCAGCGTCGCCAACGCCGGCCTGATCGAATCGAGCGCGGCCGTCTTCGGTCTCGCCCTCTTCTACGGTGGAATCGCGCAGCTCGCCGCCGGCCTCTGGGAATTCGTGAACCGCAACACCTTCGGCGCGACCGCATTCTGCTCGTACGGCGCGTTCTGGCTCGCGTTCTGGTACCTGGAGACGACCACCAGTGGCGCCGACGCCGGTTCGTCCGGGGTTGGCGTGTTCCTGCTCGGCTGGACGATCTTCACGGTGTACATGACCATCGCGGCCCGGAAAACGACAGGAGCGATCTTCGCCGTTTTTGTGGCCCTGAGCCTGACGTTTATCGCCCTGACCGTCGGCGCGCTCGGACAGGTCGCGACCGTGCACCAGATCGGCGGCTGGCTCGGAATCATCACGGCCCTGCTCGCTTGGTACGGCTCGTTCGCCGTTGTCCTCAACTCCACCTCGGGCCGCGTTGTGCTGCCCGTCTGGCCCAGCAAATAACAGCATCGGGGCTCTCCCTTTCCCACCCCGCAACAGATCAGGCCGCCGGCAATGCCGGCGGCCTGATCTGTTTTACGAGGGTGGAGAACCCGCCCGACTAGCTCGCCGGGACCTCGGCGGGTGTCGGAGTTGGCGTCGGTGTCGAGTTCTCGCTGAACGTCGCTCCGGCTGCCTGTACGACAAACGCAGCGAAAGCGTCGGGATCGTCAATGGCGCCCTCGTACTTGAGGCCGTCGACGACGATCGTGGGGGTTCCCTTGACCAGCGCCTCGGAGTTAGGGATCGCCCCGTCCAGCGCGCGCAGGGTGGCCGCCTGGACCCAGGGTTTGAAGTCCTGGTCCTTGATGCAGTTGGCGATGTCGCTCTTCGGTGTCGCGCCGGCGCCCGTCACGATGTTGATGAGCTCGTCGTCGGTGAGGCCCTGCGTGCGCTCCTCGGGCTGGTTCGCGAACAGGGCGGAGTTGACGGCCCAAAAACTGTCCGGTGAGAAGTTCGCGACACAAGCGGCCGCGTTCGCCGAACGGGTGGAGTACTGGGTACCCATCGAGTTCGAGTTCAGGATCGAGATCGGGTGGATCTCGACGGTGACGGCGCCCAGGTCGAGCCACGACTCGATCTGTTCGTTGTTGGCATCTTCGAACTGGTTGCAGTACGGGCAGAGATAGTCGACGTAGATCTGGATGTCGATGACGTCGGAATCCTCTGCAACTTTGTTCGGCACCGGGGTGCTGTCAGCGGCAAGGGCGGCGGTGGGGGTTGCTTTGAGGCCCTGGCTGATCTTGATGCCGTCGCTCAGCATGTTGAGCGGGCCGGGGCCGGCGGGGCGCTGGGAGTTGACGATCACCAGGGCCACGATGGTGATCACCGCGAGCGAGCCGAAGATCAGGCCGCCCTGCAGGAAGAACCTGCGGGCTTTGTCTTTACGTTTCTGCGATTCGCGCAGGACCTTCGCCTTTTGGCGGGCGGCCTCGCGGCGTTCGTTTTTGCTCAGGTGACCGTCGCCGGTACTGCCGTTGGTCATCGAACCTCACTCATACAGATCTTTCAATTCGGGTATACGCGCGCCAAGAAGACCGGAACGCCTCCATGAGGGTATGAGGTCATTCTGGGATTAGACCGAACGTGCGCTTCATTACCATAGCTACAAGTGGGGCGTAGCGGTTCCCTGGGGCTTCCCCGCCGGCCTTAGGCGGTGCCATACTGGGAGGTGATGGCCTTCGGGTCATCGTCCATTCACTCGGATCGTCCGGCACGTACCTGCCGGTGAAGGAGCAATTTTATAATGGCATCAGTAACTTTTGACAAGGCCACCCGTCTGTACCCTGGCTCAAACCGCCCGGCAGTCGACGCCCTCGACCTCTCGGTCGCAGATGGCGAATTCCTTGTTTTGGTTGGACCGTCCGGTTGCGGTAAGTCCACCTCCTTGCGAATGCTCGCCGGCCTCGAAGAGGTCAACGACGGCAACATTCTCATCGGTGACCGCAACGTCACCGACGTTCCCCCGAAGGACCGTGACATCGCCATGGTCTTCCAGAACTACGCG
>JAODAO010000374.1 GCA_025463465.1 Glaciihabitans sp.
GCTGGCGCAGCAGATCGTCTGCACGCTCCTCGAGGGCGTCGGCCTGGGCACGGGTCGACTCGGCCTCGGCGGCACCCTTGACGCGGATCGAGTTGGCCTCGGCCTCGCCCTCGGCGCGGAGAGCCTCTGCGGCGGCGATACGACTGTCACGATCGGCGGTTGCCGCGGCGACCCGGGCGGAGGCGGACGCCTGGGCGTTTTTCTCCAGGGCGTACGCGTCGGCGTCGGCGACGGCGCGGATCTCGGCGTCGAGCTCCTGCTTGCGCAGGCCAACGCGCTTACCGGCGGTCACTTCCTGCTGGGAGATGACTTCCTGCTGGGCGATCGCCTCGGCCAGCGGGCGTGAGGCGGCGGCTTCGGCGCGGGCGCGGTCCGTCTCCTTCTGGATCTCGGCGTTGCGGAGGTCGAGCTTGCGCTGCTGCTCGGCCACGGCCTGCTCGGCCCCGATCCGTGCCTCTTCCGATGCCTGGCGAGACACGGACTCGGCGATCTCGGCGACCTGTTTGACGCGGGCGGCTTCGCCACGACCGAGGTCGCGGATGTAGCCGTTGTCATCGTCGATCTCCTTGATCTGCAGGGTGTCGATCTGCAGGCCCTGCACATCGAGGGACTCTCGAACGGCCTCAAGCACCTGGCCCTGCAACGCGGAGCGGTTGGTGATAATTTCGGTGACGGTGAGCTGGCCGACGATCGAGCGGACGGAACCGCTGAGAACCTCTTCCGTCGAGGTTTCGATCTGGTCCTGCTGGTTGAGGAACCGCTGGGCGGCGGCGCGCACCATTGATTCCGACCCACCGACCTTCACCACGGCTACGGCGTTCACCTTGATGGTGATGGCGTCCCGGGTCTGCGCTGTGGCCTGCACGTTCAGCTGGCGGCTGCGCAGGCTCAGCTTGAAGTGGGCCTCGACGATTGGCACAACGAAAACGCGCGAACCGAAGACGACACGCTGGCCAGCGTTTTCGGTCTCCAGCTCCCCCGGTTTGAGGGTTTTCTGCCGGGAGGTGACGATGATCGCCTCATCGGGCTTGGCAACCTTGATCCCCCTCAGCAGGGTGAAAAGGACAATCAGCACAACGACGACGATGACGGCGACGATGGAGAATCCGGAAACAAAGGTGGTCATTACGGCCTTCCGTTTGGGGCGGGAACGGGCAGTTCACGCCCGGTCGGGAAAACGGGCATCACGGAGTAAAGCTAGGGCTCGTTCCGCGACGAACTCCCTTGTAGTATGTCGCAGCTCACAGCGAAGCGATAGGAGAGCCCAAGGTTGGGCGCAGAAACTCCTGATCAGAGGCATGCAGGGGCGGTGAAGGGCGGCTGGCTTCCTAGGACGCTTTCACGGTGAGCCGAGGTGCCTTTGGCGCTGCCGTCGCCGCGACCTGCAGGCCAACCTGGTTGGTCTGCCCCTTCGCCACCGTCTTCGCCCATCCGTCACCGGAGCAGGTGATGGAGGTCTTCGGTTTGATCGTGCAGTTCATTCCCCAGGACGAGACGATCGAGGTGGCCTTCGTGTCTGGCCAGGTCACGCTCCATCCGGACGCTCCCGTACTGCTGCTCACCTTCACCTCCGCGACATATCCCGCTCCCCAGGAACTCTGCAGGTTCCATGACGCCGCTACCTTTTTGCCCGTCGCTCCCGTTCCGGCGCTGGGTGCGGGGGCCGCCGTCGGCTTCGAGGTCGGCTTCGAGGTCGGCTTCGAGGTCGGCTTGGGGGTAGTGGTGGGCTTAGGCGTGGCTTTCGGCGTACTGGTGGGTTTGGGTGTCGCGACCGGGGCCGGTGCGGCGGTTCCGCCGCCAAGCAACGGTTTGAGCACGGCAAGTTTGGCGGCCTGTGGGGTCACCCAATCGTCTTTCACTAACCCGCCGGTGTCGCCGCTGTTGGGGTTGAACGACCAGTAGGCGAAGCTCATATTGTTGCTATCAAGATAAGAGACCAACGTTGACAACCATTGCTTGTCCGAGGCCGTCTCAAGCTTTGTGCCGAATTCGCCGAGCAGGATCGGGGCGGTCCCCGACTTGGCGATGTATCCCCAGTTTGCATCCCACACGCGAGTGAGGCTCTGGGGGTAGTTCGCCGCGGTGAACCAGCTCTGCTGGAACACGGAGGCCGGGTAGTCGTGGGGTGAGTACACCACGCGGTTGGCGACCGTGAGTTTCACCGGCTTCGCGGCGACCCCCGACAGTCCGCCACCCCACCAGGTGGAGTTGCCGTTCGGCTGCTTTTCCACACCCTCAACGATCATCAGCAGTTTCGGGTTGACCGCAAGCACCGCGTTGCCGGCGCGGGTTGCCGCCGCCTGCCAGTCGGTTTTCGGGTCCCCGCAGCCCCAGCAGGCGGAACCGTGCGGCTCGTTGTGCAGGTCGAAACCAATCACCGTCGGTTCGTTTTTGTAGCGTTTCGCCAACGCCTTCCAGTCGCTTATCCACCGGGCCTCGCTGTACTGGCCGGTGTACCAGAGTTCTGACTGCGCCCCGGAGTCTGGACGGTGTCGGTCGAGGATCACGTTCAGGCCGCTTGCCTTAGCCTGGGCGACAACGATGTCCATCACCTGCAGCACCGATTTGCCCTGCAGCGTGGGGTTCAACGCGTAGTTGATCGAGTTGGTCGACTTCGATGCCAGGCATTCGTTCGAGAAGGGCAGCCGGATGGTGTTGAAACCCATCCCCTTGATTTGGCGCAGGCCGTCGTTCAGGTTGATGCTCCACAGTCCGTGGGGCGCGCAGTTGGAGGTTTCCATCCCGAACCACGCCGCCGCCTTGATCTCGTAGGCCGCGTTGCTGGCTGTGCGAATCGTCGATTTGCTCGTGTGCAACCAGCCGGAAATGCTCCCGGTGGCGGCGGACGCACTCGAGCCTTGGTCGGTGGCGACGGTGCCGCCGACCAACAGCAAAAGTGCCGCGGCGCTCGCGATCACGCGACGAACGCTAACTCTGCCCAACGTGTCCCCTCAAGCCGACTTTGATAATTTATTGTCATCTTAGGCGAGCGGGCGGGCTCCCCTGACCCACCGGGGGTTTTTCGCGTCGTGACCGCCCGTCCCGGGGCATCCCTCGCCCACTGCTGTCGGGCAAGATGGAGGAGCGATGCCGCCGAATCCGGCCAGTACGACCACTTCGCGCACCCAGCCGTGCGCCGTTATCCGGGAGAACACCCTTATGAAGCCGTCGCTGAACAAAGACACCCAGCTGTGCATCTCCCTTGCCGCCCGGCCAAGCAACTTCGGCACCCGCTTCCACAATCACCTCTACAACGAACTCGGCCTCGACTTCGTCTACAAGGCCTTCACCACCACCGACATCACGGCAGCCATCGGCGGGGTGCGCGCGCTCGGAATCCGTGGCTGCTCGGTGTCGATGCCGTTTAAGGAAGACGTGATCTCCTTGGTCGACGAGCTCGACGCATCGGCTACGGCCATCCAGTCGGTCAACACCATCGTCAACGACGACGGCTACCTGCGGGCATACAACACCGACTACATCGCGGCGGCCGAGCTGCTGCGCTCCCACCGGATCGACCCGGCGACGCCGTTCCTGCTGCGCGGCAGCGGGGGGATGGCTAAGGCGGTCGCGGCGGCGCTGCGCGATTCTGGTTTCACCGATGGCACCATCGTGGCGCGCAACGAGGTTAACGGCCGGGCCCTCGCCGGAGATCTGGGCTTCCGCTGGATCGCCGAGGTGGGCTCGGAACGCGCTCCGCTCCTGGTAAACGTCACTCCGATCGGAATGGCCGGTGGGGCGGAAGCCGACGAGTGCGCCTTCGAGCCCGCCACGATCGCCGATGCCAGCACGGTGTTCGACGTGGTGGCCCTCCCCGCCGAGACCCCGCTGATTGTGGTTGCCCGCGCCGCAGGTAAAACGGTGATCACCGGCGCCGAGGTCATCGCCCTGCAGGCGGCGGAACAGTTTGAGCGGTACACCGGTGTGCGCCCCACCGCAGCGCAGGTGGCTGAGGCCTCCGCGCTGGCTCGCCGGTAGTCGACATCCCCCACCTCGCTCCGCTGTGGAGTCGGCGACTGTGGGTGAGCGCGTCAGGTGAGGCTGGCCGTGTACGCTGCCCCGGCGGCGTAGGCGCTGCCCAGGATCACCAGGCTGAACAGCAGCAGCCAGACCGGTGAGGGGATGCCCGTGCGGCGATACAGCAGGTAAGCGTCGGAACTGGCCAGTTCGCTGCGCCGTCGGGTGTGCACGTTGATCACCCCAACCAGGGCTCGCACCGCGCCGATGACCAGCGCGATACCCAGCACCAGCAACACGTACGACTGCATGCTCGCGCTGCCGAACCACCACAGCGACCAGCTCACCGCCGCCGATACCAACACCACCAGCGCGCCGAACCAGTTACGGATGAAAAGCAGCGTCAACACAATGATCAGACTGCCCGCCAACAGGGCGCTGCCGGTGAACCCGGTGAACACCGCCCAGAGCAGCCCTGCCCCCACAATCGCCGGCGCCGGATAACCGAAAAAGCCAGACACCACCGGACCGAGGCCACCGCGGCCGACGCTGACGGCGGATCCGCCGTGGTTGCGGTGCAGGTGGATGCCGGTGACGCGGCGCCCGCTGAGCAGCGCGGCGAACGCGTGACCGAGCTCGTGCACCAGCGTGGTGAACAGCCCGAACACCTGCCAGCTCGCCCGCGGCACACTGACGGCGATCGCGGCAGCGACCAGCGCCAGCATGACCGCAGGGGGCACCTCGATGGGGGTGGACTGGCCGAGCAGGTCGCGCAGGTCGGAAAATAGTTCAGGAATAACCGGTTCCCCTTTCTGGGGTGTACCCGCCCATTGTCCCCGAGAACCTATTGCCGGAGGCTGGGAACGGGTATCCACTACCGGGTTGCGGCCAGGCGGGTGAACCTCCCGCTCCCGAATGACACAATGGCTGCACGGGGTTATCGCACACCCGTCGGCCGGGTCATTCCCGCGCCGTTCCCGGGGATCACCGAGAGGACACCGCCCAGTGACCACTGAGATTACGCCCTCTATTTCGTCCGGCCCTCCCCCGGGTAGCGAGCCACCCCGGGCGGGTCGGCATCCCCGCCGCCGGCTGCTGCTGATCCTCGCGGCCGCGCTTGTCCTCGTAATCCTGGTGGCGACGCCGCTGGTGCTTCGCGGTATGCAGTCGTCCGCGCAAACCGAGCTCGACGACGCCATCACCGCTCTCCAGGCGCGGCAGGACACCGCCTCGGTGCTGGTGGATGCCGCCACGGCCAGTGTCTCCGGCGCCGAACAGGCCCTCGGTGACAGCGCTGGGAAGGTCCTCGCCGAAGACACGCGTGGTGAACTTACCAGTGCCATCGCCGCCGTTGCTGCCCTCGTCGCTCCCGCCGCCGCCGAACTGGACGCAGCAACCGAGGCCATTACCGACGCGGAGTCCATCAACGAGGGCTTCTTCTCGACCGGGTCCGCCCTCCGGGACGCCGCGTCCGCTCTCGGGTCGATGTCGTTCGACGCGAGCGAGAACCTGGGCAACGTCGCTGGCACCCTCGACCCCCCGGTCGCCAGGGTGACCACCGCAGTAGCCGAATGGCAGGCGGAACAGGACCGCATCATCGCGGCCCGCTACACCAACAACGTGCACGCGACGGGGTGGTATCCCGAACTCGACGCCTGCGCCGGTTCTGTGGACATCACCGCCCACTACGCCGATGTCCCCACGATCGCGGAGCACTGGTCCTGCGGCGGAAAAAACTTCCCCACCGAGGCCGGCACCATCATCACCCTCACGGGCGACCGCGCCGGCACGTACCGGGTGGACGGGAAGGTGAAAACGGTCAACCAGCACGTCGCGACCGTCGCCGACGTTCCCCGCGGCCACGACCTGCTCTACCAGACCTGCGACAACGGGCAGTCGACCACGATGTTCTTCGTCGCCCTCACCAAACTCGCCTGAGCCGGTCCTGCCTGCGCCAGGCCTGAGCCAGGCCCGCCTTGTCGCCGCCTATCAGGATCGAACTGCCCCGGGCTCGCGCCGCCGAGCAAGGCGACGGGTGTCGTCCACAAAGCGAAACATGGCCTTCACACGCCCGAAACCAGAGCTGCCCCCTGCCCGCCGTACGGTGGAACCGGAAGGGAGTTCCCGATGTCACGCAGCACCGCAGCTCGCCAGTTGGCCGTTACCCGCCCCGAGGATGAGCGCTTACCGCTCCTCACGACCCTCGGTTACGGGCTCCAACACATCCTGTCGATGTTCGGCGGGGTGATTGCCGTTCCCCTGATCATCGGCGGGGCAGCGGGCGTCACCCCGGGGCAGCTGACCCTCCTGGTGGCGTGTGCCCTGTTCGTTAGCGGCGCCGCCACCATCCTGCAAACACTCGGGGTGCCGTTTTTCGGATCCCAGCTTCCCCTCGTGCAGGGCATCTCGTTCGCGGCGGTGTCAACCCTGACCACCATCATCGGCAACAGCGGCGGCGGTACAGGAGGCCTGCGCACCGCTTTTGGCGCCGTGCTCGTCGCCGCGGTGGTTGGCCTGCTGATCACCCCGTTCTTCTCGAGGATCGTGCGATTTTTCCCGCCCGTGGTGACCGGCTCGATCATCACGGTGATCGGGTTGTCGCTGATGCCTGTCGCCGCCGGCTGGATCACCGGCCAGGCCACCATCTTTGTCGACGGGGAGGCAACCCCCAACCCGAACTATGGCGCGGTGGACAACATCGGACTCGCCCTGCTGACCCTCGCCATTGTGCTGGTGCTCTCCAAGATCCCGTCCCTGTCGCGCCTCGCGGTTCTGCTCGGACTCGCGATCGGCACCGTCATCGCGCTGGTGATAGGCAAAGCCAGCGGCGCCTCCGTTGCCGGCGCCAGCCCCCTCGCCCTGCCCCAACCGTTCGCGTTCGGAGCGCCCATCTTCGAGATCGGCGCCATCATCTCGATGACCATCGTCATCCTCGTGATCATGGTCGAGACCACGGCCGACGTCCTCGCCGTTGGCCAGGTGGTGGGCACCCGGGTCGACTCCCGCCGCGTCGGCGACGGCCTGCGGGCCGACATGCTCGCCTCCGCCATCGCCCCGGTATTCAACTCCTTCCCCGCGACCGCCTTCGCCCAGAATGTGGGCCTGGTCGCGCTGACCGGCATCAAAAGCCGGTTCGCAGTGGCAGCCGGCGGGGGAATCCTGTTGCTGCTCGGGTTGTCGCCGGTGCTGTCAGCGGTGGTGGGCATCATCCCCCAGCCCGTCCTCGGCGGCGCCGGCATCGTGCTGTTCGGCACGGTGGCCGCCAGCGGCATCCGCACGCTGTCCCAAGTCAGGTACGCCAACAACAACAACCTGGTCATCGTCGCGGCGGCGGTGGCGTTCGGGGTAATCCCCGTGGTCGCCCCGGCGTTCTGGGACAACTTCCCCGCCTGGTTCATCACCATCTTCCACTCGGGCATCAGCGCCGCCAGCATCGTGGCCGTGCTGCTCAACCTGTTCTTCAACGTGTTCCGGCCGGGCACCCCGACCGAGCCGAGCGACACCGCGGCTGGCCGGCCGGTGCAGGTCACCGCAGACGAGGCCGCGGTCCTCGGCGGGGGCGGCGCCTACCGCGCGGGGAGCCCGGACACCGTGGGGGTCGAGATCATCCGGGAACGCGACGCGGCAGGCGAGGACCAGCTCCGGTAAGTCACCAACGGCGGCAGGCGACCCGGCTCACGCTGCGTGGCCGGGTCGCTGCTGACGCGTGGCGGATGTCCGGGGACCAGCGGTTACCGCCGGGGACTACCGCTGGGGATTACCGCCGGGGGCCTTCGCCCTGAACTCCGCCCTGGCCCCCTCCACCCATGGTGGACGTGGCCGCATCGCCGGCCGTGACCGTCGTGTTCTCGGTGGCTCCCGCGATGTCCCCTGAGACGCTGTAACCGCCGACGGCATCCCCCGTCGCCGTGCCGCCGACATAGACGCTATACACCGCACCGTCGACGATGCCGGCGGAGGAGAAGACCACAGACTGGAAGTCCTTCGTGGATTCGTAGCTGGCGACGACGGTGCCGGAATCGTCGACCAGTTGCACCACGGTGCCGGCGGGCTGCGCTGCGGTGAGACTCATCGCCACAAACGACTGCGTGGAGTCGGTCGAGGGAGACACGGCCATCCCGGTACTGCCCGCCGCCAGCAGGGTGCCGCCGGAGATGTCGAATGTTCCGTCGACGTCGAGCGCGCCGTTGCCGTTGTCGATGGGGCCGCTGACGATCACGGTGCCGCCGCTGATGGCGGCAGTCCCGTTGGAGTCGAGGCCGTCGCCGTCGGCGTCGACCAGGAGGGTGCCGCCCGAGATAACAAGCGCAACGTCAGCCGAGGCGGACGCCTGCTGGCCGCCCTGGCTGGCGGAGTCCGCGGCTGTCCCCCCGGCCGTGCTGGTCCCCCCGGCCGCGTTGACACCGTCGTCGGAGGCGACAACTGAGATGTCGCCGCCGGCGATGCTGATGCTCGCGCTCTCCAGACCCTCGTAGGACGCGGTGATGTCGACGGTGCCGCCGGAGATGTACAGCTCGGAGTCGGCGTGTACCGCGTCATCACCGGAAGCCAGGGTGATCTGACCCCCGGAGACCTGGATCGCGCCGTTGGTGTGCAGGGCGTCGTCGGCGGAGTTGATGGTGCTGCTGCCATCGGCGAGGACAACGTAGACACCACCCTTTATCCCCTTGGCGGAGACGTCGTCGGCGAGGTTGGCGTCGCTGCCACCACCGGAGGTGACCACCAGTTCTCCCCCGGTCTGTACCACGTCGGTTTCCGCCGTGAGGCCGTCGCCTCCCGCGGTCACGGTGACGGTGCCACCGGTCACAGAGATATACCCGCGGGTCTCGTCGTCGGAGTTGTCGGACTTGAGTCCGTCGCCGCCGGCGTCGACGGAGACGGTTCCCCCGTCGATGACGAGGTAGTCCTTGCCGCGGATGCCGTCGTCGACGGCGGTGACGGTGATGTCGCCGGAGTTGATGACCAGGCCGTCGGCGCTGGCGATACCGTCGTTGCCGCTGCCGGTCACCGTGAGGGCGCCCTCCCCGGTGATGGTGAGGTCTGCCGCACTGTAAAGGGCGGCATTGGCGTCGGCGTCATCCGCGTAGGAATCGGTGTCGGCGAGGAAATTCTCCGACCCGTCGGCGAGCACCACCATGGCCTCATCAGCCGCGGTGACCACCAGGGCGGCGCCAGTGCTGTTGCTGATGTCGACGCCGTTGAGGATGAGCCTGACGGTGCCGTCACCGGTGGAGTTCACCACTACCTGGCCGTCGGTGAGAGTGCCAGTGAGCTCGTAGGTGCCAGCCGCCGTGATGGTCAGCACCGAACCGTCGACGCTGACGGCGTCGCTTGTGCTGCTCGCGGTGTCGCCGTCGAGCGTGACCGCAATAACGTCGGCGTCGTCCCAGACGTAGTCGTCTGCGTCGTCGTGGGTGGCCTGGTTGGCGGCGAGAACGTCGGCGGCCGACACGGTGGCATCGGCGGCGACAGCCGAACCGCTGCCGTCGGCCGAAGAATTGGTGCTATCTGTGCCGGCGACGGCCGAGCAGCCGGTGAGCAGCCCGGCGACGAGGCCGAGGGAGATGAGGGGGACGGCGGCACGGCGGCCGGGGGTGAAGAGGGGGCGCATGGTGGGCTCCAGTGGTTGGTTGTGCGTATCAGGAAGCGGGAGGAAGGGTGGATGATTCGGCGGCGAAGTGCCTTCGAATGATCCGGGCCCATTTGTTGGCGGGCAGCTGCGGGTTCATCGCGGCCATGCCGGTCGCGAATTTGGAGATGCCCTCCGGCCGGAACCCGTGTGACCAGAGCAGCCTGTCGATTCCGGAGGGGGTGGAACCGGACTTCGTTTCCACGATGGTGAGCGCGGGCAGCTCGAGCAACGGCGGCAGGTCGGCTGACCCGGACAGGCCGAGCCTCCCGGCGCCATCGGCGGTGACCAGCTTCTCCACCCGCCAGGTGGGGTCGAGGTCGATGGTGGCGCGGCTGTCGGAGTCTGGCAGGTAGAGCGTGCTGCGGCGGTAACCGGTGGTGAGCACCGGGCGAAAGCCGGCCGGGTCGACGAGGGGAATTCCGCTCTCGGCCAGCACCGTTTTGGTATATTCCTGGCCGGCCGGGGTGAGGACGGCACGGTCGGCCAGGTTGTACTCCAAACGGTCCTTGACGGTGACGCTTCGCCCGCCCCTTGATTTCACCTCGAGATAACACTCGGCGGTGTCCAGGTAGCTGCGGGTGCGGATCTTGAACCGGCGGCGACGCTTGTGTGCTGCCATCAGGTAACTGGTGAGCTGCGGGGTGTCGAAGTAGACGGACTCATAGCCGAAGCCGCGTATTCCATCGATTTCCAGCACCCGGGCGTTGCCGGAGACATCTCCGAGCACCGCGTCCAGCGCCGCGCGGGGCACCAGGTATTTGCGGTCGACCCGGGTCTGCAGGCTGGCCCGTTCGGTCAGCTCGGCCAGGTCGATGGCCTCCAGCTGCGCCAGGGTGCGTGGCAGGTCGAGCACCGTCATCGTCCGCTGCCCCCGGCGAGCGCCCGTCCCTGGTTCTGCTGGCCGGCTTCGCTCGTCTGGCCGCTTCGGTTATTGTGGGCGTCCTCGGCAGAGAGGTGGCCGCGGGGCAATTCATAGCGCACGCTCACCGAGGTGGTGTCGTTGACGAGGTCGAGATTGTTGACCGTGATGCGGTGCACGCGGGCGCCGAGGAGTTGTTCGAGGTGCGCGGTGAGTGCGGTTTCGTCGGCGATGGCGCGGTCGACTTCGATGTTCTGCTGGCGGTAGCGGCGAAGCAACCGGGGGTGGTCGCCGACGAAGATGACGGCGACGATCAGGGCCATCATCAGGATGGGGAACCAGTCGAGGGTGGCGCTCATCCCGCCGAGCAGGCCGAGGGCGAGGGCGGCGAAGTAGTAGGCGACCTCGTGCTGTCCGATCTCGTAGGAGCGCAGGCGGATGATGGAAAGCACCCCGAAGAGGCCGAGTCCGACTCCTACCCCGACGGCGCTGGTGGATAGCACCTGCGCGACGGCCATCACGCCGATGTTCACCACGAGAAATGCGACGAGCAGGTCCCGTCGTCGGTGGCGGGGAAAGTAGAGCCCAAAGGTGAGCACTCCGATGGCCAGCAGGTCGATGGCGATGAGGATGGTGTGGGTCATGGTGGGCCTCCAGGTGTATGAGGGGGGTGAACGATGAGGTGAACGAGGGGTGAACGGTTATGCCAGTTCAGCCGAGCTTCATAAGAGCTTTCTATGACGCTTCAATGAATGGCCTCGCAATGCGGATCACTCTCCCCTGCCGTGGGGTACCTGCGATGCGGCACTAGCCCAGATGCGTGGGGCGCGCACGGGGCTTCACAGGCCTACGCGACAGACGTAGCCTGACCCAATGACCGCGGAGTTGACCCTCGGTGCGGAAGAAGAGCTGCACCTGATCGACCTGAGCAACTGGCGCCTGTCCGCGCGGGCACCCCAGGTGCTGTCGCGCCTGCCCCCCGATGCCTATTCCGCCGAGATCCAGCGCACCACCGTTGAGACCAACACCCCGGTGGTGACCACCCTCGCCGACCTGCGCAGCGAGCTGCTGCGGTTGCGCAAAGGCGTGGTGGATGTCGCGGCGCCGCTCGGGCTCGGCATCGCGGCGGTTGGCACGGCTCCGCGTTCGGTGTTCGCCGACTTCGAGCTGACCGCCACCGGCCGATACGGTCGGATGCAGGAGCAGTACCGTCTCCTGGTTGACGAGCAGCTTATCTGTGGCCTGCAGATCCACGTGGGGGTGTCCGACCGGGACGTGGCGGTAGAGATAGCGCAACGGGTGTCCCGGGTGCTGCCGGTGCTGCTGGCGCTATCGGCGTCTTCCCCGTACTGGAACGGCCACGACACCGGGTATTCGAGCATCCGCACCACCATCTGGCAGCGTTGGCCGAGCGCCGGGGCGACGGGCCCGATCGGCTCAGCAGCGGAGTATGACAATCTGCTGGCCGACCTGATCAACAGCGGGGTGATCGCGGACGCGAAGATGGCCTACTTCGATGTGCGGCCGTCCTCGCACGCGCCGACGCTGGAGCTGCGAGTGTGTGACGCCACCCCGCTGGCGGATGACGCCGTGCTAATCGCCGGGCTGTTCCGCGCGGCGGTCCGGGAGGCCGAGCAGGACATCCTCGCCGGGCGACCATACCGGCCGGTACCTGCCCCCATCCACCGGGCGGCAATCTGGCAGGCCGCGCGGGGCGGGTTGTCCGGTCACCTGCTCGACGACACCCTGCACCCGCGCCCGCTGCTTGCGGCAACGGCGGTGCGGCAGATGATCTCCCGGTTGCGCCCGCAGCTGGAGGAACTGGGCGACTTCGAGCTGGTGCAGCACCTCGGCGAGCGGGCGCTGGCCCGTGGCACCTCCGCCGACCGGCAGCGCAGTGCGTTCGCAGAGCGCGGTGAGCTGGACGACGTGATGCGCCTGGTGGTCGAGGAGACCCAGGGTCCCGCCGCCGGCGCGAAACCCTCCGTGCCGGCACTGCGCACCTATAAGGCCCGCGCCGGTGACGAGGCGGTGGGGCCGAGCGCTGTTCCCCGCCCCGCCTATCGCAGCATCTTCGACTTCTACCACCGGCTGAAGCCCGTCGAGCTCGGCGAGCGCAGCACCGCCAGGGACGCCTGGACGGCATCGTCCGGAATGAGTTTCGGGGTGAACGGGGAAGCGAAAGACTTCACCATCGACCTGGTGCCGCGCATCATCAACCACTTCGAATGGTCGGAGCTACGCAGCGGCCTCGTCCAGCGAGCCCGGGCCATCGAGTCGTTCCTGCAGGACGTATACAGCGATCGCCGCATCATCGGCGACGGGGTTCTCTCCGACGAGGTGGTGCATTCCTCCCATGGCTGGCGTGCCGAGGCTGCCCGGCTACCCACGAGCTCGGTGCGGGCCCCGATCATGGGCTTCGACCTGGTGCGAAACGAGTTCGGTGGTTGGCGGGTGCTGGAGGACAACGTACGCAACCCGAGTGGGGCCGCCTACGCCATCGCGGCCCGCCAGATGATGGACGCCGTTGTTCCCGACCTCCCCCGGCCGGTTTCGCTGCTCGACCCGGTCGCCGCGCTGGCGGGGCTGCGGCGGTGCCTGGTGGCGCGGGCAGGTGAGGGTGCTGTCGTCGCCCTGTTCTCCAGCGGCCCCGGCTCCTCCGCCTGGTTCGAGCACCGCCGCCTCGCCGATGGCGCCAACCTGCTGCTGGTGGTGGCTGACGACCTCGAGGTGGTGGACGGGCGGGTGCTCCGCCGCGGTCGGGGAGAGCAGATCGACGTACTCTACCTGCGCCTGGACGACGAGCTGGTGGATGTGGTGGACAGCGCGGGTTCCCCCATCGGCGCCGCCATCATGGAGGTCGCCATTGCCGGGGCGGTGCGGCTGGCGAATGCCCCCGGCAACGGAGTCGCCGATGACAAGGCCATGTACTGCTACGTGCCGGAGCTGATCAACTACTACCTCGGCGAGCGCCCACTGCTGGAATCCGTGCCCACCTACCGCACCAGCGATGACGTGGAGCGGCGCATCGTACTTGAGCGGGTGGGTGAGCTGGTGACGAAGCCCGTCGATGGTTATGGCGGCAACGGGGTGATGATCGGCTCGGCTGCCTCCGCGTTCCGGGTCGCCGAGCGTCGGGCGGAGATTGCCGCGAACCCCGCAGACTGGGTCGCCCAGGAGGAAGTGTCGCTGTCATCCCTCCCCTCCTTCGCCGGAAGCACCCTGGAGCCCCGTCACGTCGACCTGCGCGTGTTCGTCTACGTCACCGGCACCGGGCCGCAGGACTGCAGCGTCGCCGGCCTCGCGCTGACCAGGGTGGCTCCCCCCGGCAGCCTCGTGGTCAATTCGTCGCAGGGTGGTGGGGCGAAGGACACCTGGATCCTCGGCGAGGATACCGGCAGCGCAGCATCCCCCACCCCGTGGAACCAGCACCCCGAGACAACCAATCCGAAACAACCAACCTGAAACAACCAACCTGAAACGTGCAGGCGTCACGGAGGAGAACTGATGTGTGGACTCGCGGGTGAGATCCGTTTCGACGGCCGCAGCGCCGACGTCGGCGCGGTCGACACGATGACCGGCTGCCTCACCCACCGCGGCCCCGACGGGGACGGCCTGTGGGCGCGCGGCCCGGTGGCGCTCGGTCACCGTCGGTTGTCGATCATCGACCTGAGCACGGCCGGTTCGCAGCCGATGGTGGATGTCGCCCTGGGGTTGACGGTGGTTTTCAATGGCTGCATCTATCACTACCAGCGGTTGCGCGAAGAGTTGCAGGGGCATGGGCACCGGTTCTTCTCCACCTCCGATACCGAGGTCATCGGCAAGGCATACGCCCAGTGGGGCGCTGACTGTGTTGACCACTTCCTTGGCATGTTCGCGTTTGTGGTCGTTGAGCATGCCAGCGGGCGGGTGATGCTCGCGCGGGACCGCCTCGGTATCAAGCCGCTGTACCTGGACGAGAGCCGCGACCGGCTGCGGTTCGCCTCCACCCTGCCCGCCCTGCTGGCGGGCGGGGGCATCGACACCTCCCTCGACCAAACAGCCCTGGCCTACTACATGACCTTCCACTCGGTGGTGCCCGCCCCTCGGACGATCCTGAACGGGGTGAAGAAGCTGCCCCCGGCGACCGTGCGGATGGTGGAGCCAGACGGCAGCTTCACCGACCGGCTCTACTGGGACCCCGGCTTCGCCCGGGACGAGGGAAAAAAGGACTGGTCGGCGCGGGACTGGGAGGATGCGCTCATCCGGTCGCTGCGCACCGCGGTGGAGCGGCGGATGGTCGCGGATGTGCCGGTGGGGGTGCTGCTCAGCGGTGGTATCGACTCCTCGCTGGTAGTGGCGTTGCTGGCGGAGGCCGGCCAGAACGACCTGACCACGTTCAGCATCGGTTTCGACTCAGCGGGCGGGGAATCCGGGGACGAGTTCGAATACTCCACCCTGGTCGCCGAACGATTCGGCACCGACCACCACCGCATCAAAATAGATTCCTCCCGCCTGCTTCCCGGTATCGATGCCGCCGTGGCGGCGATGAGCGAACCCATGGTCAGCCACGACTGCGTGGCATTTTTCCTGCTCAGCCAGGACGTGTCCCAGACGGTGAAGGTGGTGCAGTCTGGCCAGGGCGCCGACGAGGTGCTCGGCGGGTACGACTGGTATCCGCCGCTACGGGATGTTCCCAGGCAGGACGCGGTTGAGGCCTACTCGAGGGTGTTCTTCGACCGGCGGTTCACCTCCCTCGGCCGGGTGCTGCGCCCGGAGTGGATGCTCGACCACGACGCCCCCACCCGATTCATCACCGAAAGATTCGGCCGGCCCGGCGCGGAAACCTCCGTCGACGCTGCTTTGCGCAACGACACCACCATCATGCTGGTGGACGATCCGGTGAAACGGGTCGACAATATGACCATGGCATGGGGGCTTGAGGCGCGGGTACCGTTCCTCGACCACGAGTTCGTGGAACTGGCCGGGCAGATCCCCCCAGAGATGAAACTCGCCGACGGTGGCAAGGGTGTGCTGAAGCGTGCCAGCCGCGGCATTGTCCCCGACGAGGTCATCGACCGCACCAAGGGCTACTTCCCGGTTCCCGCCATCCGCCAGCTCGACGGTCCCTACCTGCAGCGGGTGCGCGATGCCCTCACCGATCCGTCCGCGATCAGGCGGGGCCTGTTCCAGCCCGACGCGGTTGAGCGGATGCTGGCCGCCCCCAACGACGAACGCACCACCCTCGGCTCCAACGCGCTGTGGCAGCTGGCGCTGCTGGAAATGTGGCTGCAGGAGCAGGGGGTGTGATGGACGACTCCCTGGCCAACGCGCTCGACCTCGGTGGGAGGCTGGTGGAGGCATGGGGCAGCTGGGGCCCGTCG
>JAODAO010000422.1 GCA_025463465.1 Glaciihabitans sp.
AGGACGTGGCCTGGATCGCCGACCGTGTCAACGAACTGCAGGTGATGGCGGCCGCAGAGGGGCTGCGCTTCGGATACCACAACCACCAGTGGGAGTTCGCGAACACAGTCGACGGCCGCGCCGTTTATGAGCTGTTCCTCGAGCGGCTGGCACCGGAGGTGGTGCTCGAGGTCGACACGTACTGGGCGACCGTTGGTGGCGCTGACCCGGTGGAGCTGCTGGCCCGCCTCGGCGGGCGGGTGCAGTTCCTGCACATCAAGGATGGCCCCATCGCCGGGGACATCGCCACGGCCCTGCCGAGCAGCGAGTCAGCGCTGGTGGTGCCGGATGCCCTCGCCAATGCGTTCGAGAGCCAGCTGCCGGCCGGCCAGGGTGACGTGGACGTGCGCGGCATCCTCGCCGCGGCCCCGCATGCCCTGCGGGTGGTGGAGTTCGACGGCTACGCCGGCGACGTGTTCGACGGTATCGCGCAGTCGTTCGCCTGGCTGAAGGAGA
Organism: Glaciihabitans sp.; assembly: GCA_025463465.1. GTDB lineage: Bacteria > Actinomycetota > Actinomycetes > Actinomycetales > Microbacteriaceae > Glaciihabitans. Next base: position 496 of record JAODAO010000422.1, read on the forward strand.
ACGACAAATGAGCGGCAGCGGGCCTGTCGGTGTTGGCGCAGTCGGTGTTGGCGTCGTCGGTGTTGGCATCATTGGCGCCGGCTTCATCAGCACGCAGTACCTCGAGAACCTGGTGCGGTTCCACGATGTGCAGGTGCGCTTCATCGCCGATATCGACCTGTCCCGCGCCGAGGCGCAGGCCACCGCGTTTGGCATCGCCGGCCACGGTACCGTGGCGGAGTTGCTGGGCCGGGACGACATCGAGATCGTGATCAACCTGACCATCCCCGCCGTTCACGTCGAGGTCGGCCGGCAGATCATCGCCGCCGGCAAACACGTCTGGAGCGAGAAGCCGATCGCCCTCGACGCGGCCTCGGCCACCGAGCTGCTCCACGAGGCCTCCGCCGCCGGCCTGCGCGTTGCCTGCGCCCCCGACACGGTCCTCGGTGGTGGTATCCAGTCGGCGCTTCGCGCGATCGCCCGCGGCGACATCGGTAAACCCCTCACCGCAACCACGATGTTCCATGTTCCCGGGCCGAACTCGTGGCATCCGAACCCGGAGTTCCTCTTCTCGCTCGGTGGCGGTCCCCTGTTCGACATGGGCCCGTACTACGTCACAACGCTGGTGCACGCGTTCGGCGCTGCCGCCCGGGTCAGCGCCGTCTCCTCCACCTCGCACGCCGTGCGCTCGATTGGCAGCGGACCCCGCGCTGGGGAGACCTTCCCGGTCGAGGTGCCCACCCACCACGCAGCCCTGATCAGTTTTGAGGGCGGACAGTCGGCCCAGTCCACGTTCAGTTTCCAGAACGCGCTGCCCCGGATGGGGTTTGTGGAGATCAGTGGCACCGAGGGGACCATCGTGTTGCCCGACCCGAACATGTTCGACGGTGACTCCACCCTGTGGCTGTTCGGCCGGGACGAGCCGACCACCCTGAAAGCGACCGGGTCGTTCTTCGGCCGCGGCTCGGGTGTTCTCGACCTGGCCAGGGCCATTCGCGGTGGCGACACCGAGCGGGCCAGCGGCGCGGTTGCCGCCCACGTGCTCGACGTACTGCTCGCCATCTCCGCCGCGGCGGAGACCGGTCAGACGCTCGACGTGGCTTCAACGGTGGACAAACCCGCACCGCTGCCCGAGAGCTGGGACCCGGCGGAAGCCAGCTTGTAGGTCCACCGACCCCGGGCAACCCCGAGGGCGGTCCCGTAACAGGGTGAAACCTGGCCCGGCAGCAGTACTCCTGCTACCGGGCCGGGAACGCTTAGCCTCTGGCTTTTGTGGCTCCGGAGTCGCCGGTTGCACCGCGCCCCGCGGAATCCAGCTGCCGTGGGCGTGGGAACACGGGGGTCTGGGTGCCGCTCATCTCCTCGAGCACCCGAATCACCTGGCAGCTGTAACCGAACTCGTTGTCATACCAGACATAAAGAACCACGTGCCTGCCCTCGCAGATGGTGGCGAGCCCGTCGACGATTCCCGCGCGGCGGGAGCCGAGGAAGTCGGAGGAGACCACCTCGGGAGATTCGATGTAGTCGATCTGCCTGCGCAGTGGCGAGTTCAGCGACATCCCCCTCAGGTAGCCGTTGATCTCCTCGGCGGTCGTCGCCTTGTCCAGGGTCAGGTTGAGGATGGCCAGCGACACGTCGGGGGTGGGCACCCGGATCGAGTTACCGGTGAGGCGACCGGCGAGTTCCGGAAGCGCCTTGGCGACCGCGCGGGCCGCACCCGTCTCGGCGATCACCAGGTTGAGGGCGGCCGAGCGGCCCCGCCGGTTGCCGGAGTGGAAGTTGTCGATCAGGTTCTGGTCGTTGGTGAAGGAATGCACCGTCTCCACGTGGCAGTGCTCGATGCCGAACTCGTCGTTGACGGCTTTCAGCACCGGCGTGATGGCGTTGGTGGTGCAGGAAGCGGCCGTGACGATGCGGTCGGTGTCGGCGATCGTGGTGTGGTTGATGCCGTGCACGATGTTTTTGAGGGTGCCTTTGCCGGGGGCGGTGAGCAGTACCCTGGCCACCCCGGGCGATTGCAGGTGCTGGCTGAGGCCCTCCTCGTCGCGCCAGCGGCCGGTGTTGTCGACCACGATCGCATTGCTGATGCCGAAGGCCTCGTAGTCGACCGTGGCGGGCGAGTCGGAGTAGATGACCTGGATGAGGGTGCCGTTGGCGAGAATGGTGTTGGCGTCGTCGTCGACGGTGATGGTGCCCTCGAACGGGCCGTGCACGGAGTCACGGCGCAGCAGGCTGGCACGTTTGCGCAGGTCGTTTGCCGAACCGCGGCGCACCACAACGGCGCGCAGGCGAAGGCCGCCGGCGTTGTTGGCGTGTTCGATGAGGATGCGGGCGAGGAGGCGACCGATCCGGCCGAAGCCGTAGAGCACCACGTCGCGCGACGGCGGGGCGCTTTCGCCGTGGCCGTCCACTACCTCGGCGAGTTCGTCGCGCAGAAATTCTTCGAGGCTGCGCCCCGCCCCGGTCGTTTTGAAGAGGTACGCCAGCTGGGCGACATCCACCGACGAGGGGCCGAGGCTCATCCCGGCGAGCGCTGTCAGGATCGGCAGGGTCTCGCTGACGGGCAATTCGACGTCGTCGACGTGGCGGGCGAAGCGGTGCAGCTTCAGCAGGCTGACGGCGGACTCGTTGAACAGGCTGTGGCCGTGCAGCGAGGTGACGACGGTATTCCTGCGGTACAGCTGGCCGATCAGCGGGATCATCGTCTCGGCGGAGGCCAGGCGGTCCACCCAGCCGTCG
>JAODAO010000436.1 GCA_025463465.1 Glaciihabitans sp.
TGGCAGTTGCAGAGGGCCTGCGTTCGCAGGTCGGTGGACTCAAGATGGCCGCCCGTAACGCGCAGGATGGCATCTCCGTCATCCAGACCGCTGAAGGCGGACTGACCGAGACCACCTCGATCCTCCAGCGTCTTCGTGACCTCGCAGTTCAGGCCGGTAACGACTCGAACAACGACAAGTCCCGTGAGGCCATCACGTCTGAGGCGACCGAGCTCATCTCTGAGCTCGACCGCATCAGCAAGACCACGAACTTCAACGGCATCAACCTGCTCGATGGCACTGCTGGAAGCCTGAAGTTCCAGGTTGGTGCAAACGGTGACGCTGCAAGCCAGATCTCAGTTGGCCTCGGCGCGAGCGCCAGCGTCAAGGGAATCGCCGACGCGCTGAAGACCTCGGTTGCCGCCGGTACCAGCTTTGCAATCGCGGATGTCGCAGAGCTCACGGGCGCGGCGACCTTCACTACGGTGAAGGACAACGTCTCGACTTCGGTCACTACCAAGGACCTTGGTACGACTTTCACGAGCGTCGAAAGCTACGCGGAAGCACTGCGCGGCGACGAGGCGTTTGCGGCCGAATTCTCCGTTACGGTCACAAAGGACGCGAACGGTGCTGGAAATGGCATTGTCGTGACCGCCCGTAACGGTGGAGATGTTGCCACCGCCGGTCCCGTCGGCGAAACTGCCGACGCTGATGGTACGGCAGGTGCTGGCCTCGCTGCGGGCGCTGTCGTTGCTCCCGGTGCGGCTGTCGTAGGCATCCAGTTCAATTCTGCTGAAAACGCGCAGAAGGCGATCAACACGATCGACGACCAGATCGAAGCTGTTTCTTCTGCTCGTTCAAACCTCGGTGCTGTCCAGAACCGTTTCGAGTCGACCATCAACACGCTGAACGTCTCGGCGGAGAACCTAACCGCTGCGGAGTCGCGTATCCGCGACACCGACATGGCGTCCGAGATGGTCAACTACACCCGCTCCAACATCCTGTCCCAGGCCGGTACCGCGATGCTCGCGCAGGCGAACCAGTCCAACCAGGGTGTGCTTCAGCTCCTCGGCTAAACCCCGTTGAGGTAAGACCCCGTTAGCGGGGCAGGGGAGCTGCACTTCCCTGCCCCGCCACCGGCCCTCGCGAAGCATCCCCCAGGCATCCCCCCCAAGCAGTGCCGCTTGGGAAACACACGTTGCATTCGGATTGAACGGCGGAAGGAACACCATGGCTGGTCTCAGCGTCGGCGGCATCGCCAGTGGACTCGACTCGGCGACCCTGATCGCCGACCTCATAAAACTTGAGGCAATCCCCCAATCACTCCTAATCAAGCGGGCTGCCGCGGCGGAGGTGAAAATCACCGACTTCCAGTCGCTGAACACGAAGATCAAAACCCTCGGCACCATTGCCACCACAGCCAAAAATCCTGCAGCGCTGCAGACGTTCACGGCCAGCAGCTCGGCTTCCGGGGTCAGCGTCACCGCCGGCGCGGGAGCGGCGATCGGCTCGCTCGACGTGACCGTGAACCAGCTGGCCCAGCCGCAGACTTCGGTCACGGCCGCCCTCACCACCTGGCCCGACGACCCGCCCGTGATCACCATCGTTGGCGCTGACGGTGTCAGCCACGAGGTCACCGCGGCATCCACCTCGTTGAACGACGTTGTCACCGCGATCAACGCCGGCGGCACCGGGGTCACCGCGACAAAGGTCGCCTCGGGCATCGACGCCGACGGGAACCCCCAGTTCCGGCTGCAGCTGACGTCGAGCGCAACCGGTGCCGACGCCTCCTTCACCGCCTACCGCGGGTCGAGTGCGAGTGTCTCCGACGGCACGGCGACGAACCTGCTGACGGAGGCGGGTGCGGCGACGACCCGCACCGCACAGGACGCGAAACTGACCCTGTGGGCGGGAACCGACGCCGAGCAAACCGTCACCTCGGCGAGCAACACCTTCGCCGACATCATGCCAGGCGTCTCCATCACCGCCTCGAAGGTGTCGACCGACGCCGTGACCGTGAACGTCAGCCGAGACAGCGCCAAAGCCACCGCGGTGGTGAAGGGCCTCGTCGACAACATCTCGACCACCCTCGGGCTGATCGACTCCAAGACCGCCTCAACGAAAACCACCGACGCCCTCGGTAACGAGGTCACGGCACTCGGGTCGTTCACCAGCGACGCGACCATTCGCGATATCCGCCAGGCCATCGTCACCGCTGCCTCCGCCCCCGTGAACGGGCGGTCGCCGTCGGAGATCGGGATCAGCTTCGACAAAAAAGGGTCGATCACCTTCGACACCGCCGTTTTCGAGGCCGCGCAAAAAAAAGATCCCGCGTTCGTCGAGTCGGTGTTCGCCGCGATCGCGGAACGCGTCGCCGCAGCATCCACCAACGCATCGAGCACCACGGGTTCGCTGACCACCAAAATCACCGGCACCGAGACGACCGTCAAAGGCTGGAACGCCGATGTGCTGCGCTGGGACCTGCGCCTCGAAGGACGCGAGGAGACGCTGAAGCGTACGTACTCGGCCCTCGAGGTGGCTATCGGCAAGCTCAACTCCCAGCAGGATTACCTGCTGTCCCAGCTCGACGCCCTCAAACCTTCCGACAACTAGTAACGAACCCCTAGTAACGAAACAGAATCGACAGCATCGTTATGACCCTGATGAGCGCGCAACTCTCCCAGTACAACCGCACCGCCGTGCTCAGTGCGAGCCCGGCACAGCTGCTGACCATGCTCTACGACCGGCTGCTGCTCGATCTCGCCCGCGCCGAACGCGCCCAGCACAACCAGGACTGGAATGCTGCCTCCGAGCAGCTGCTGCACGCCCAGGCGATCATCGCGGAGCTGCAGTCGTCACTGAAGGTCGACGAATGGGACGGCGGCCCCGGCCTCTTTGCCCTCTACACGTACCTGAACACGGCGATGATCCGATCGAACGTGAACCGCAACGTGTCCCTCACCACCGAATGCATCACCCTGCTCGAGCCGCTGCGCCAGAGCTGGCTGGATGCCGCCGAACTGCTCGCCGAGACCGCCCCGGTCATCTCCCGCAGCGCCACCGGGGGCTGGGGCGTTGGCTGACGAACAGTCGGCGGACGAACCGTTGGCTGACGAACTACAGACAGCCGCGTCGCTCGACCCGTCCGGGTGGGACGGGTTCCTCGCCGAACGTGAGCGCGAGATCGCGGAGCTGGTCCAGGTGGATGACGCCTCCGCCGTGGCCGAATGGTCGCCGCCGACCGATCTGGGGGTGATGCCCGCCGTTTTCGCCGACCGCGCTCGACGCATCGTGGCCGCGCAAACCGAGGCACTCTTGGTGCTCGCGGCCCGGCGGATCGACGTGTCCAGGCAGCTCAGCGCGGTGCAGTCGGTGCCAACCGTCTCCCTTGCCCAGCAACCGATCTACCTCGACATCGCGGGCTGAACGTGGCCGGATGTCGGCCGAATGCTGCCAGGCAGCGTGACATCCACCTTTTTTGGAAATGTCGCTAACAACGCCCGCGGGACTGCCGATAGGTAGTAACGAGCATGGATTGCTCACCCAGTGGCCACGGATCGGCCGCACCGAAGCAGAAGTAGGGTGCTTTCGTGTTCGATTCCGTGACCTCGGTTGCGCTGTCCAGTGCCCTGGACGGCCTCGCCGCACGCCAGCGCACCATCGCGCAGAACATCGCCAACGTTAATACGCCGAACTATCTCGCCAAGCGCGTGCAGTTCGAAGACGCCCTGGCCACCTCGATAGCCGACGGCGACGGTCACGTGACCGCGTCCACCGCGAACTCGCTCGAGCCCACCCGCCTCGACGGCAATAACGTCAACCTCGACACCGAGACGCTGTCGAACATCGACACAGTGCTGCGGTACCAGTTTGTGACGCAGGCGGCGAACGGCCAATTCACCTCGATGCGCACCGCGATGCGGAGCAGCTGATGACGTTCGACGCGATCGGAATCGCCGGCTCCGCCCTGACCGTGCACCGCAAGTGGCTCGACGCCGTTGCCGACAACCTCGCCAACGCGAACACCGTCACCGGCACGGACGGTGCGGCATTCCAGGCCCGCTACATCATCGCCGAGGCCGGCGAGGGCACCTCCGGTGTCTACGTGCAGGGCACCGCCTCCGGCAGCGCGGAGGGTCGTGTGGTGAACCAGCCGGACCACCCACTGGCCGACGAGAACGGCAACGTGCGATACCCCGACATCGACCTCGCCGAGCAGATGGGCGCGCTGATCACCGCCCAGCGTGGTTACCAGGCCAACGCCGCCGTTGTCGACCGCGCGAAGACGACCTACGAGGCCGCACTGCAGATCGGTCGTTCCTGATGGCCATCGAGGGCATCGCCGCCGTGCAGGGGGTTGCCGCAACCGGGTACCTGTCCAACCCGAACACCGCCTCCGCGACCCAGGACGTGGGCGGGGCCTCCTTCGCCTCCTCGCTCACCGGCGCGATCGACAACGCCCAGGCGCTGCAGAACGAGTCGAAGAACCTCACCATGCACGCCATCACCGGTGACCTGACCGACATCCACAACGCGACCATCGCCTCGGCCCGCGCCCAGGTCACCCTCGAACTGGTCGCCGCCGTGCGCAACAAGGGTGTCGACGCGTTCAACGAGATCATGCGGATGCAAGCCTGATGCCCGCCTCCCTCAAAACCGTTCTCGGCCGCTTCAGCTCCACCATCGGCGGCTTCAGCACCGCCCAGCGAACCATCGCCCTCATCGGCATCGCCGTGCTGGTGCTCGGTGTTGTCGCGCTCACCAGCTGGGCCTCAAAGCCCGCATACACCCCGCTGTTCTCCGGGCTGTCGGCTTCCGACGCGAGCACCATCGTGGAACAGCTGCGCGCGGAGAACGTGCCTTATGAGCTGACCAACGGCGGGGCGACCATCCTCGTTCCCGAGGAGAACGTCTACGAGGAACGCCTCACCGCCGCGGCCGCCGGGATGCCGTCGTCGTCCACCGGCGGTTACTCCCTGCTCGACACCATGGGGGTCACCAGCAGCGAGTTCCAGCAGTCCGTCACCTACAAGCGCGCCATCGAGGGTGAACTTGCCCGCACCATCACCGCGATGAAGGGCATCACGATGGCCTCCGTTCAGCTGGCGATCCCCGAGGAGACCGTGTTCGCGGCCTCGAAGCTCGAACCCACCGCCTCGGTGTTTGTGCAAACCGACTCGGGGGTGAGCCTCGGCACCGACCAGGTCAACGCGATTGTGCACCTCACCAGCGCCGCCATCGAGGGTATGACCGCCACCGGTGTCGCCGTCATCGACGCGAACGGCACCGTCCTGTCCGCCGTGGGCGTTGGCACCACCGGAAGCGCCGACTCGCAGGCCACCGACCACGAAGAGCGGGTGCGCGGCACCGTGCAGGCCATGCTCGACCGCATCGTCGGCCCCGGCAACTCCACCGTGGCCGTTGCCGCCACCGTCAGCAACGAAAGCGCCGAGGTGGTCTCAGAGACCTTCGGTGACACCGTCGACACCCCCGCCCTGACCGAAACCACCGAAACCGAAACCTTCACCGGTTCCGGCGGCGCGGCCGCCGGGGTGCTCGGCGCGGACAACATCGCCGTCCCCGGTGGCACGGACGGCACGGGGGAGTTCTCCTCCGAGTCGAGCACCCGCAACAACGCCATCAACAAGGTCACCGAGAACCGCACCATCCCCGCCGGCGCCATCGCGGTGCAGACCATCTCGGTCGCCATCAACGAGGCCGCCGTCACCGGGCTGAACGCCCTCGAGGTGGAGAACCTCGTCTCCGCCGCCGCGGGTGTGCAGGTCGACCGCGGCGACACCGTCGCGGTGCGGATGATGGACTTCACCACCTCCGCCGCCGATGACGCCGCCGCGGCGATCGCCGCAGCGACCGAGGCGGCAAACGCTGACCGCTGGTCCGAGATTCTCCGCACCGGCATCATCGCCCTCGCCGTCGTCATCCCCCTGCTGTTGCTCATCACCCTGTTCCTGCGCCGCAGCAGCCAGACCCGCGAAACCGTCGAGGTGGATGATCTGAACGCCACCGCCGTGATGCCGCTGATCCCCGGCACGTCGATGTTCTCCACCCCGGTACCGCCCACCCCGTTCCCCGTGTCACCGGCGCAGCCGGCCACCCCCATCGCCCCGCTGACGCCGAGCACCAGCGACCTGCGCAACGCCGAGATCACCAACTTCGCAGCTCAGGACCCGAAACGCACCGCCGACTACCTGAGGCGCCTGATGGATGAGCGGAGCTCGGTGTGATCAACCCGAAAACCGGCCTGACCGGCATGCAGAAGGCCGCGGTTGTGCTGATGAGCATGGACCACGAACACGCCGCCCTCGTGCTCAAGCAGTTCACCGAGGCCGAGGCGGAAGAGATCGCCACCGCGATCATCGGGATGCGCAGCGTTGACGACACCCTCACCGACACCGCGCTGAGCGAGTTCCACGACTCCGTCACCCGGGGCCGCTCCAGCGCCCGCGGCGGTTCCGAATTCGCTGCCGGACTGCTCGAGAGCTCCTTCGGCGCGGAAAAAGCCGCCGGGGTGATGAAACGGGTGTCCCGCTCGATGGCCGGTAAAGCGTTCGAGTTTCTGCAGACCGTTGAGCAGCACCAGATCATCTCGCTGCTCGACGGCGAGATGGCGCAAACCTCGGCCCTCGTTGTCGCGCACCTCAACCCGGCGCTTGCCTCCGGGGTGCTTGCCGGGATGTCCGACGAGAAGCGCATCCAGGTCGCCCAGCGCATCGCGACAATGACCAGCGCGACCCCCGAGGCCATCTCGCTGCTGTCCGCGAACCTGAAACTGCGTGCAGCCGCTGTGGTGTCCCCGCGCAACGCGCTCGAGGTTGTTGGAGGTATCCAGCCGCTGGTCGACATCATCAACCGTGCAAATGCCGCGACAGAACGCGCCATCCTTGAGGGACTCGACGCCCGCGACCCGAAACTGGCAGAAGAGGTGCGCGCCAAACTCGTCACCTTCGCCGACATTGTGCGCCTCGACGCCCGCGACCTGCAGCTGGTGCTTCGCGGGGTGGAGATCCCGACCCTCGCGCTTGCGCTCAAGGGTGCATCCGAACCGGTGCAGCAAGCCATCATCAGCAACGTCTCGGAACGCAACCGCGAGCTGCTCGCCGACGAGACGGGTGTGCTCGGTGCCGTGCGCAAGTCGCAGATCGATGACGCCCGCGCCGAGGTGGTGCGCTCCATCCGTGAACTGGAGGCCGCCGGAACCCTGACCCTGCAGCGCGAGGGCGGGGACGACGTCCTTGTCTGAGAACCGTTTCGTCGCCACCAGCTTCCCGTCGATCAACTCGGCGGATCTCACACGCGAACACGAGGCCGCCCGCCAGCGCGGCTACGCCGCCGGCTACGCCGAGGGTATGCGAGCGGCCGAGGTCATCTACTCCGCCCGGTCGGAGGACCTCGAGGTCACCCTCGCGGCCGAGATGGAGTTTGCCCACGCCCGCTCCGGCCGGGTCATCACCATCCTCGAGACCGCGGCGGAAGCCATCAACCGTCGGGTGGAACCGTCGCTGGTCGAGGCGGAGGCGACCCTGATGCGCGCGGCGCTCCTGCTGGCCGAGGCCGTCATCGGGCACGAACTCTCCGACCATAAAACGGCGGCGCGGGCCGCCCTGGCCCGGGCACTGGCCGGCAGCGTGTCGGAGACCGTGGTAGCGCTGCGGCTCTCACCCGACGACGTGCAGGTGCTGAACCTCGAGCACAAAGTCGAGCTGGGGCTGCCCAACGGGCTCCGGTTTGTGGCCGACCCCACCCTGACCAGCGGCGACGCCATCGCGGAACTCGCCGTTGGCCTCGTCGATGCCCGTATCGACGCCGCCCTGCAGCGCGCCCGCTACGAACTGTTCGGCGAGCTCGACTGATGCTCGGCGCCGCCACCCTCAACACCGCCCGCTTCGAAGCGGCGCTGAACGCCGCCCGCCCGCAACGGCAGGGTGTTGTCACCTCCATCATCGGCCTCGGCCTCGAAGTGGCCGGCCTCGACGTCGCCGTTGGTGACCTGGTGCGGGTCGGCAGCTATCCCGGCATCGAAGCCGAAGTCGTCGCCACCACCCGCGACGGTGTGCGCTGTATGCCGCTCGGTCGAACCGATGGCCTGCGCGGGGGAGCCCCCGCCTGGACCACCGGAGCCGCCCCCATGGTGCCAACCGGCGCTGGCTTGTTCGGCCGGGTCGTCGACGGCCTCGGCCGCCCCATCGACGGCAAGGGACCACTCGCCGCGACCTCGTGGGTGCCGCTGCACCACCCGTCGCCGGCGGCGATGACCCGCACCCGCATCACCGAACCCCTGCAGCTCGGCGTGCGGGTACTCGACACCCTCACCACCGTGGGCAAGGGCCAACGCCTTGGGCTGTTTGCCGGCTCCGGGGTCGGCAAGTCCTCGCTG
>JAODAO010000109.1 GCA_025463465.1 Glaciihabitans sp.
ATCGACTTCTCCAACCAGATGCTCCCGCGCTGGCCATCGCCCACCGCGTCCTTCTTCCACGTGAAAAAGAACGACTCACTGCGGCGCAGTTTGGCACCGATCACCACCTGCAGGTGGGCGAGGTGGCGGTCATCAAGATCGATGACAACGTCGGAGTGTCCGTAAATCAGTTTTCCCATGGTGCGTCCTTCGGATTGGCAGCGGGGAACCCATTCCCCGCTCCACAACGTACCTACGCAACAATCTTTCGCGGGGGGATTGACAACTGTCGATGATCAAACTCGATCGCCAATCCAGGACGCGGATGCGGGACTATCCGCGCGATGCAGGGCCACCGACGTGCGAAGCGACCTCGTTGATTTCGTAGCCGAAAATGTCGTCATCGAAGTAACTGTCGAAGTCGAGGGCGTTGTTGTCGCTGGGCTGCTGTACAACGGGATGGGCGACGAAACTGACCGTTCGGTGGCGCACGATCAGGTCGGCCGCCATCACCCTGGCGCGTTGCGCTGCCTCGGCATCCCCCTCAATGGCCTTATTGATTGCGCCGTTCATCAGGATCTGCCAGGAGCGGCCGAATTCCTCGATATCGCTGAGCGAGGCCTCGGATGCGAGGGTGCCAACGAGAGCACGGAAGTCGTGCACAAAGTTGGCGTGATCGGCGCTGGTGACCCGACCGGAAGTGATGTCGCTGAGGAAAGCGAGGAACGCACGCGACTGGAAGTCGGTGTCGTTGAACAGGTTGTCCATCACGTCGAACACGGCGATCAGGATGCCCTCGGCCGAGGTGGACTGGGAGCGGGCTCCTGCCTCGATGGTGGCAATACCCCAGGCACCAACATCGGAGGTGTCCGACGCGTTGGTGAGTCGCGCGGGCTGGCCGAATGTTCCGGTGCGATTATTCACGCGGGCGGCATTGCGGAATGATTTTTCGCGAGTTTCACGACTTTCCCGAACATAGTTGCGGACTGTCGCGGAGTCTGCATTGGAAAACGGAAGGATTTCAGCGGTCATGGAGTCCTGCTCTCTGAATCAGGGTCTGCGCGTCGCGGCGCAGGATCTGGTGGTGACACCAGGTTCAGCCCGGCAGAGGGCGTCGACTGGTGGCACAAAATTTCAAGCACGGTGCGTGGGGAGCGACGCAGATTAGTGCTGGCGATGCCCCCCGACTGAGGCGAGCGTACGGTGCAGGACCAGACGTGAGCAATACATTGTTGAGCATTTGACATTTAACGAAAAACCCGTATGGGGGGGTAGCGCGAACGCGTAGTCCATGCTCGAACCAGCGGCGGCAGCAATACTGGGACGGCGACACCGAACTGGAAACCAGGTACTCACTTTGAAGCCCATAGACATTTCCCGCCTCAACTCCGTCACCGGCCCCACTGTCTCCCCGGACGGCGCAACGGTGGTGTTCGCCGTCAGCCGGCCGAGCCTCGCCGCCGATACCTACACCGGCCAACTCTGGCAACACCGTGTCGACGGCGCCATCACCACCCGCCTCACCCGCGGCCAGCTGGACCGCGCCGCCGCGTTCTCGCCCGACGGCAGCATGATCGCCTTCCTGCGTTCCGCCCCGGGCGCTGCGCCGCAGCTGCAGGTGATGCGCGCAACCGGCAGCGAACCGATCGCCCTCACCGATACCCCACTGGGAGTCGGCAGCTTCGACTGGTCTCCGGATGGCGGCTCCGTCGTCTTCAGCGCCCGGGTCGCCCAGGCCGGGCGTTATGGAACCGTTGACGGTCGCGGCGCCGGGGACGAGCCGGCCCGGCGTATCCTCACCGCCAAGTTCCGCCAGGAGGAGCTCGGCTACACCATTGACCGCCGCAGCCAGCTGTTCGTTGTGGAGATTCCCGACCTGGACGCCGAGCCCGCCGTCACCGCGGTCGATTCCACTGGCTATACCTTCACCTGCGACGACGCCGCGGCGCCACCAAAGGCACCGCGCCAGCTCACCACCGGCGACTACGACCACGACGCACCCCGGTTCGCCGCCGATGGCGCCACCGTGCTCTTCGCGGCCACCCTGCACCCGGGCAGCGACACCGACCTGCGCGGCGGCGTCTACTCCGTGCCAAGCACCGCGGCACCCCTGACCAGCGCGACCCTGCCGGAGGGGGAAGGTGCCGAACAGATCCGCACCCTCGTCGCCCCGGAGGCGAACCTGCAGTTGCGCGAATTCCTGCCAGCGGCCGACGGCGCCGTCTGGGCGCTGGCATCCGACGTTGGCGTGAGCGGCCTCGACTTCATCGGCCGCGGAACGGCCCTGTATCGCGCGGCCGGTGCCGCCGGCGAGACATCCCCCAGCGCCGTCCCCGTGCTCAGCCGACTGACCGACCCCGCCGAGTACGACCTCGATGGTGGTGCGGCCATCACCGAACTCACCAACGGCGACGTGCTGGTGCTCGCGGTCGACCGCGGCACCCAGCCCCTGCTGCAGGTGGATATTGATGGCACCGTCACCGCGCTGACCGACGGCCCCCTCGAGATCACCGGGCATGCCGCCGCTGCGGGCCTCATCGCCGTCACGCTCACCAACGGCAGCACGGCCGGTGACCTCGCCCTGCTTGAGGATGGGGTGCTGCGCACCGTCACCGACTTCTCTGCGAGCCTTCGCGCGGCCGGCATCGCCGAGGCCCAGGAACTGGAGATCACCACCGGCGACGGCTTCCCCGTGCACGGCTGGGTGCTTGTCCCCGAGGGCCACGGCCCGCACCCGGTGCTGCTGAACATCCACGGCGGACCCTTCGCGCAATACACCGGCAGCATCTTCGACGAGGCCCAGGTCTACGTCGACGCCGGCTACGCGGTGGTGATGTGCAACCCGCGTGGCGCGGCCGGTTACGGCGAGGAACACGGCCGAGCCATCCGCGGGCGGATGGGCACCGTCGACGCCACCGACGTTCTCGACTTCTTCGAGGGCGCTCTCGAAGCGTTCCCGCAGATCGATGGGCACCGGGCCGGCATTATGGGTGGGTCATACGGCGGCTACCTGACCGCGTGGATCATCGCCCACAACCATCGTTTTGCGGCGTCGATCGTGGAACGCGGCTTCCTCGACCCGCAATTCTTTGTCGGCACCTCCGACATTGGCAGCTGGTTCGCCGAGGAATACACCGGCCCGACGCTGGAACAAATGATGGAGCAGAGCCCGCAGGCCGTGGTGAAGTCCGTGACCACCCCGACCCTGCTCATCCATTCGGAAAACGACCTGCGCTGCCCGTTGCCGCAGGCCGAGCGGTACCACCTGTCGCTGTTGCGCGCCGGGGTTGCGAGCGAGCTGCTCGTCTTCCCGGGGGAGGGTCACAACCTCAGCCGCACCGGGCGGCCCAGGCACCGGGTGCAGCGCTTCGAGTCCATCCTGTCGTGGTGGGCGAAGTATTTGCCGGTCAGCTGAGCGACACCAGCGCTGACCCGCTCCCATCGCGTACGCTCGCACCGTGGGCAGTAGAGGCACGGACCGTGCGAGCGGCGCGGCGGAGCGTCGGGCGCGGCTCGAGGCCGCCGTCGCGGAGCTGTTGGCCGCGATCGGCGAGGACACCTCCCGCCCCGGGCTGCAGGACACGCCCCGGCGCGTGGCCGAGGCCTACGCCGAACTGCTCGCGGGGGAGAGCGTCGACGCCGTCGCACTGCTCGCCAGCGGGTCGCTCGTCGCCGATGAAGACGAGCTCGGCGAGATGGTGGTGATGCGGGACATCGACTTCCGCTCAATCTGCGAACAACACCTCCTCCCCTTTACCGGTATCGCCCACCTCGCCTACCTTCCCGCGGCCCAGATCGTGGGGCTCAGCAGCATCCCCCGCGTGATCGACGCCGTCGCCGGTCGCCTGCAGACCCCGGAGAACCTCGCCGAACAGGTTGTCGACGTCTTCGAGCTGGGCATCAAGCCAGCCGGGGTGCTGCTGGTGCTGGACACCGAGGGCTGCCTCGCCGCACCCGGTCGCCGCACCAACTCACCCCGCACGGTCACCGTGGCGAGCCGCGGCTGCCTCGCTGAACCCGCAGCCCGGGCAGAGGCCCTTGCGTTGATCGGCCTGCGCAGTGCCGGATAACTCAGTTCCCGATAACGCAACGTCCGATAACGCGGTGCCCGACAACACGGTGCCCGATATCGCCGTGCGGGACGATGCCGGCTCTGGCCTGATCCGGATCCCGCAGCGACGGATCGGGCGGCGCGACTTCGACTTCTCCCGCCAGGTTGCCGTGATGGCGATCATCAATCGCACCCCGGACTCCTTCTATGACGAGGGTAAAACCTTCGCCCTCGAGACGGCCGTGCTCGCCGCGGTGCAGGCCGCCGATGACGGCGCCGACTGGGTGGACATCGGTGGGGTGCCTTTCAAACCCGGCCCCGAACTGCCTCTCGCAGAGGAACTGGACCGGGTTATCCCGGTGATCGAGGCCCTGTCGCAACGCTCCGACGTGGTCATCTCGGTCGACACGTTCCGGCCGGAGGTGGCCGAGGCCGCTATCGCCGCTGGCGCCGCGGTGATCAACGACACGACCGGAATCCACGACCCCCGGCTGGCCGACGTGGTGGCCGCCAGCGACGCCACCCTGGTGATCACCCACAGCCTCGCGCGGCCGCGCCAGCACTACCCGCGGCCCCACTACAACGACGTCGCCGGGGAGGTTGCCGCGTTTTTGCGCGGAAGAGTGGACTTCGCCATCTCCCGGGGAATCCCCGAGGAGCGACTCATCGTCGACCCCGGCCACGACCTCAACAAAAACACCGTACAGACACTTGAGCTGACCCGGCGGTTCCGTGAGATCGCGGCGCTTGGCCTGCCGACGCTGGCCGCCGTCTCGAACAAGGACTTCATTGGGGAATCCCTCGACCGCGACAAGGGGCAGCGGCAGGACGGTTCCATCGCCGCCGCGACGGTGTGTGTGATGCTCGGGGCCCGGATCGTGCGCATGCACAACGTGCGGGCATCGGTCGACGCGATGCGTATGGTCGAGACGATTATGGGCTGGCGGCGACCCGTCCTGGCCGTGCACAACCTGGGCGAGGAGAACGAATGAGCGACACCGCACACGCACACACCACGAGCGCTGACATCCACCAGCTATATCCCGTCGGCGGGCCGGCGACGGCACTGACCGACGCACAGTTGCTCGCCCTCTACGCGCCGGCGGACCCGGCGGGGACCACCGTGCGCGCCAACTTCATCTCGAGCCTCGATGGTTCGGCGACCGCGGCCGGGGTGTCTGGCGGGCTCGGTGCCCCCGCAGACAAGCGGGTGTTCGACCTGCTGCGCCAGCGCTGCGACGTGCTGCTGATCGGCGCGGGAACGGTGCGCGACGAGGGCTACGGGGCGTTGCGCCTCGACGACGAGGCGGTGCGGTGGCGGCTGGCGAACGGCCTCGCCGCCCAGCCCACCTTCGCGATCATCACCGGCCGGCTGAACCTCGAAGCGGACAGCGACATCTTCACCAAGGCGCCGGTGAGGCCGATTCTGCTGACCGCGGCGTCCGCCGATGCCGGTCGCCGCGAGGCCCTGTCCCGGGTGGCGGACGTCATCGACTGCGGTGATTCCTCGGTGGATGCCGCCACGATGATCGCCGCTCTCAGCGACCGCGGGTTTCGGGAGATCCACTGTGAAGGCGGGCCGAGCATCCTGGGCGGGCTGATCGAGACAGACCTGCTCGACGGGCTGTGCCTGACCCTCAGCCCGTCGCTCGAGGGGGGAGCCGGCCAGCGGATCAGTCACTTGGCGGAGGGAGCGGAGCCGTTCGAGCTGCGCGGGATGACGCTGGCGACCGTGTTGCTGGCCGGCAACATGATGCTGACCCAGTACCGGCGCGACCGGGGCTGAAACCTGGCAGGGCCGTTGGGGAAGGCCGGGCCAAAACAAGTCCTTCACCGACGGCGGGTGTGCGAGTAGCGTCGCTGCCATGACGAGCACTACCAGCACCGGCGCGAATTCCGATGGGGCCGAATCGCCTGACCCCGTCCCTGTCACAACAACCCCCATCACCATCCGACCTACCGTCCCCATCCCGCCCTCGATCCGTCTGGCGGCCGCGGCCCTGACGGCGAGCACGGGAGATCGGGCAACCGGCAGCGCGACATCCCCCATCTCCGTGGGGTCCGCGTCGAACGCGTCGTCCGCGTCGAACGCGTCGACCGCGTCGAACGCGCGGGCGGACGGACCGGACGAGGCGCACCGCCGACCGCGGTATCCCAACGGCCAGCTGGTGGGGGATGAGACGGTAGCGGCCGTCGGCAAACTGTCAGAGGCGCTTGAGGTGGTGGAGCAGGCGCGCGGCTTTCTCTACGGGTTCCACCGGCTGACCGGCAAGGCCGACCTTGCCCTCGGCGAGGCGGTCGAGATGCTGCGCGACGCCGGCCACACGGAGCTGGCCGAGCGGATCGACCGGGAGATCGTGGGGCGCAACGTGATCGAGGGGCGCTGGACGTTCCAGATCGTCGAGGATTACGACGACAACTATTACGCGGCGTTCAAGGCCGCGGAAAGCGCCGCCCGCGGCCAACTGCTCGGCGGTAAACGACACCTGTTCGAGGCCGAAATGAAGGAAGATCGGCGCACACACGGGCTCGAGCACCACGAGGCACGCCCGGGCGACGGCCGAGTGACCTAGGGTTATAAGCGGTCTTGTGACCCTCCCGCTCGCACCTGCCGAGACGGAGCTGCGATAGCCCAGGGAAATCCAACCATGTATAGAACCCATTACGCCTCGGCGTTGCGCCTCACCGACGTCGGCTCCGAGGTCACCCTCTCCGGCTGGGTGGCCCGCCTGCGCGACCACGGCGGGGTCGCCTTCATCGACCTCCGCGACTCCTCGGGCTTCGCCCAGAC
>JAODAO010000464.1 GCA_025463465.1 Glaciihabitans sp.
GACTACGGACACCAGGGTGTGCGCGTCAACGCCGTCGCCCCCGGCCCCGTGGCCACACCCCTTCTCACACCCGTACTGGAGTCCAACGAGGCGGTGCGCAACACCTACGCCGAGCGCATCCCCCTCGGCCGTGTCGCGCAGCCCGACGAGATCGCCGCGGCAATCCTGTACCTCGCCTCAGATGACGCCAGCTTCGTCACCGGCGTGATCCTGCCCGTCGACGGCGGCCTCACCTCCTGGACAGCGCAGCCCAACCTGTTCGGCTAAGCCCCGTCCCACCACCGGGCCAGCCTCGGCGGACTATCACCACCGGCGCAGCTCCGCGGTCTCACCGTGCGGCTGCGCCGGTGGCTTTTCTATAGAAATCCGGTGAATGCCTTTCACGGTTGGTCAACCGTAGGGAATGCGACCTGATGTCCCCTAGCCTTGCGTTATGCGCAGTGGCAACGACTGCACACCGCACTCGTTACGTATCGCCACCGGCTGCACAAACGCTGTTGAGGGACGACGCAGCCAGTGAGAACTGGCCGTCCCGTCGAAGGGACTGAATGTTCGGCATGTTCGCGTGGAAATCCTGGGTCGGGCTGCCGATCGCCATCCTCCTCGCCCTGATCGTCACCCTGGTGATCCTCGGTGTTGTGGCGCTGGTGATGTCGGCCGTCTCGAAGCGGAGAGAGTGGCCAAAGGTTCTTGCCAGCGGCGCACGTCACCCGTTCCGTGCGCTCATCGCCGTCCTGGCCGTATGGGTGGCGGTGAACCTGACGCTGCCAGAGCCGGACTGGAAGAACAACATCAACCACGGCTTTGTCATCGCGACGATCGCCGTCACCGCCTGGTTCGTCGGAGGGCTGGTCAGCTTCGCCATCAAGCTCGGGATGGCCCGTTACCGCGTCGACATCCCCGACAACAAGGTCGCGCGGCGGATGCAGACGCAGCTGGCGATCGTGCGCCGCCTCGCCATCGCCGTGATCACCATCCTCGCGATCGCCTCCATCCTGCTCACCTTCCCCGGCATCCAGGCCATAGGCGCCTCCGTGCTCGCCTCCGCCGGTGTGCTCAGCATCGTCGCCGGCCTCGCCGCGCAGTCCACCCTCGCGAACGTGTTCGCCGGGGTGCAGCTCGCCTTCAGCGACGCGATCCGGGTGGATGACGTGGTCATCGCCGAGGGGGAGTGGGGCCGCATCGAGGAGATCACCCTCACCTACGTTGTTGTGCACATCTGGGACGACCGGCGGATGGTGCTGCCCTCCACCTACTTCACCACCACCCCGTTCCAAAACTGGACCCGCAACAGCAGCGAACTGCTCGGTTCCATCGAACTCGACCTCGACTGGCGCGTGAGCCCCTCCGCGATGCGCCAGCAGCTCGAGATTGTGCTCGCCAACACCGAGATTTGGGACGGCCGCGCCTCCGTGCTGCAGGTGACCGACGCCGTCGGCGGTTTCGTTCGTGTGCGCATCCTCGTCACCGCGGTCGACGCCCCCACCCTGTTCGACCTCCGCTGTTACGTGCGCGAGGAGATGGTCGAGTGGATCCACACCCAGGATCCCGCCGGCATCCCCCGAACGCGCGTGCAGATGGTGGATGCCGAGGAGCGGGTCGCACCGCGTCCGGTCGAAAAAACCCACACCGACCAGATCGGCCTCTTCACCGGGAACGCCGACGCCGAGGAACGCGCCAGCCTGTTCACCTCCACCATCTCGGTGATCCGCGACGCCCACAACAACCCTGATGGCCCGGGGGCCCGCGCACTCGCCGAATCCGACCTGGGAATGCCCGTGGAGACCGACTTCGAATCCGCGGACGAGCTCCCGGACAGCCAGCCGCCCAGCCGTCACTGAGCGGGGCGCGTGCCAGCGTTTCCCCCGGTTCCCGGCAAATCGTAGGCATTCTTCCCAGCCGAAATTCGCCGGGCGGGTGTAGCGTGCGAAGGGTCGGGAGGACTCCGTTGTGGGTCCCCGGTGGAAGGCTCTGTAATGAAGAAAAGCATCAAGCGCTGGCTTCCGGCCGCGGCGCTTCCCGTTGTTATCGCCGTTGCCGCTGTGGCTGTGCCCGCGGTCGCCGATGCGTCACCGCGCCTACCCGACAAAACCGCTGACGAGGTTCTCGCCCTCGTCTCCGCCAGCGGCGACACCGCCTACTCCGGCACGATCGAGCAGAGCTCCGACCTCGGCCTGCCCGAGCTTCCCTCCGTCGGGGGCGCGTCGTCCGGTTCATCGGATTCGGTTTCCACCGCGATGGAGCTCCTGACCGGCGCCCACACCGCCAGGGTCTACGTCGACGGGGCGGATGCCTCCCGCGTCCAGGTGATGGACACCCTCGCCGAGCGTGACGTTGTGCGCAACGGCAGCGACGTCTGGTTCTACAGCTCCGAGGCAAACGAGGCAACCCACGTCACCCTGGCTGACAAAACCGACGAGGCCACCGCCGTTCCCGACGCCACCCAGACCCCCGCCGAGCTGGCCAAGCAGTTGCTCGCGTCAATCGACCCATCGACAACCGTGGTGGTGGGCGACACCGCCCGCGTCGCTGGCCGC
>JAODAO010000075.1 GCA_025463465.1 Glaciihabitans sp.
TCGGGACTACTCACGTCCAACTCGGCGCGATGACAATAGGCTCACTCCCTCGATGGCGGGCGGTAACCCGGCCAACATGCACAATAGTTCGCCCCAGCCTTCCACATGAGCGCCTATCTCTGCGCCCCGCGGCGTCCAGGACGCTCTCAATTCAATTTGGGCTCCGTCGCCCTGGTCGGCAAGTTCACCAAACCCCGTAGAAAGGATTTTAGTGGCCGTTCCCGACGCGGCCGTGTACTCGGCCCCTCGTTCGTCAAGCGCATCCACCAGCCACGACCAGGCGACGTCGGCCAGGAAGGGGTCCATACCGATGTCTGTCTCGAGCGGAGCCTGGGCGAAACAGACCACCCGGAACGCTCCTCCCCAGGCATCTGGTTCGCTCGGGTCGTGCAGCAGGACAAAACGGCCAGTGCCGAGGATGGAGTCTGTCGCATGGCGGCTGGGTGTGACGTCGGCGGCGAGCGCGATCGAGTGCGGGGCGAGGTGTCCGGGGGCGGGCATCTCACCGATGGTGAGCTCCGGCCGAATCTGAGCAGCGGCGATCGCGCGGCGCGCCGCGGCAAACGCTGGCGGATCCGGTGGTCCTTCGGGGTTCTCGGGCACGTCTGCAGGTTAGGCTTTTTTGTGAGCTACTCAGGTGAGGCTCGCCGTTTCGTCCTGAGCCCAAAATGGGGGACGAATTTATGCGCAAGCGCAGCACGCCCGACACCAGTGCCGGCAAGATCCTGATGATCGGGGCGATCGCCGCGGGTGGATTCCTGGCTTTCGCCTCCCTGGCCAATGCGGCGCTCGTTGTCGCCGTGGCCAGGAAGGTCGTCACCCCACCCACAAAACGGGTGGAGGACCTCCGTGTCCTTGGCGTCGGCGACGGAACCGTAACGCTGTCGCTCTCGGCGGATTCCCAATTGCCCGGCGTCTACAGCCTGTGGTTCTCCCAGGACGCCGGCCACGCAAGGATCGGCCAGGTTGTCGCGCGGGACGACCGTTCGGTCACCCGCGAACTGCTGGCCGTCGACTCGGGAGACCTGGCGACGGCCGTCCGGGCGCGCATCGGCGGTTGGGTGTTTCGCACGCCGGCAAGCCTGGGGCTCGCCTACGAGAACGTCACGGTACCGACCCCGCTCGGTCCGGCGCCAGCGTGGCTGGTTCCCGCGGTCGAGGAGACCGGTCGCTGGATGATTGCCGTGCACGGTCGCGGCGTCCGTCGCACCGAGGGCCTTCGCGCCGTCGAGGTGTTTCGCGACGCGGGTTACACGGTCCTGCTTGTGTCGTATCGAAATGACGGTGAGGCCCCGCCCAGTGGCGACGGCCTCTACGCGCTCGGTGATACGGAATGGGAGGACGTGGACGCCGCGCTGGAGTTCGCCGTTGGCCACGGCGCCAGGGACATCGTGTTGATGGGGTGGTCGATGGGCGGCGCGACGGTACTGCAGACGGCAACCAGGTCGCCTCTGGCGGGTGCCATTCGGGGAATCGTCCTCGAGTCGCCCGTTGTCGATTGGATCACGGTGTTGACGCACCAGGGACGCTCCCTTGGGCTCGCCAACCCATTCCGACACGGTGTCCTGGCCATGATCAGCGGCTCGTGGGGTGGACGTCTTACAGGCCAGCTGCAGCCCATTGACCTGCGCCGCCTCGACTTTGTGGAACGTTCAGCGGAACTCACGGTGCCCATCCTGCTGATGCACAGCGCCGACGATGACTACGTTCCCGTTACCGCTTCCCGCGCCCTGGCCAGGTTGCGCCCTGACATCGTGACCTACGACGAGTTCACGATCGCCGGTCACACCCGGCTCTGGAATTACGACGCCCAGCGTTGGACGGCGAGTATTGCCGCCTGGCTCAGGTGGCTGCCAGCGACCAGCGCGCGTAAAGGCAGCTCGTCTCATCAACCAGAAGCTGGGTCAGAGTAAGCCGCTGGTCGGTGAAACCTCGCCCGCCGAGCAAAGGCGTCGCGCTCCCGTTGAGGACAGGAGCGAGGGTCAGGCAAATTTCGTCGAGCACCCCCGCCTCGACGAATTGCGCAGCGAGGCTCGGCCCGCCCTCACAAACGACGGAACGGTAACCGAGCTCACGAAGCGCGTTCAGGATGGCGGCGGGTGTGAGTCGCCCGTCGACATCGGTAACCGTCACGATCGTCGCCGGGGTAGTGCCAAGCGTGCGACGGGCTACCGGTTCGGCCGAGGCCGGGCATAACACCACAAGGGGCCCGCGGCCCCCTGGTATCGATACCTGGTGGTCGCCGAGCTCGCCCGACCCCGTAACGACCGCCAGCGCCGCCCCTCGAGGTACAAAAAAGCCCTCGGTTCTGACGCTCTCCGCGCCAACTACCACCACATCGGCATGCTCACGAATAATTCGCAGGATAAGACGGTCCGTCGGGTTGGTCAAGGTTTCGCTGGTCCCATCCGATCCGACGGCGCTACCGCTGATACTTCCGATCAGGTTGAGGCGAACCCAGTCCGCACCGCCCGGCCGGTAGAGCTCGACCAGGCTGTCGCGCGACCCATCAATCCCAAGATTCACCGTAAGCGGGCTGCCGGGGACAACGCGGGTGAGGATCACGCGGCGATTCGCTGCCTGATCTGCCGTTTGGTTCGGCCGAGCATCGCGGTCATACCGCGGATGCGCAGGGGGCTCACGGCCTCTGTCAATCCGAGGTCCTGCGGGAAGTCGTCCGGAACCGCAAGAACTTCTTCCACGGTGAGGCCGGCCAGGCCCTGGGCGAGGATCGAGGCGAATCCCCGCGTCGTTGGCGCCTCACGGGGAGCCGTGACGTACAGGTGCACGATGGAGGCCTCGTCGATCTCGACAAAGATGAACACCGGGGACTGGCACTCCTCGACACGTTCGAACAGGTCCGGATGATCCCGGTATCGCTCCGGTAATTCCGGCAGTTCCTGGGAGAACTCCAGCAACAGTTCGAGCCGTTCCCGCAGTTCCAGGTCCAGGAAATCGCTTTGGATCTCCAACAGCGCTTCGGGAAGTACGGCGCTCATCGCAGCGCGCCCATCCGTGTCGAATCAGCGTGAGGCAATGCTGCCCGGTTCGTTGCCCTTGGCGATGGGAACGCGCACGGCGCTTCCCCATTCGGTCCATGAACCGTCATAATTGCGAACCCCTTCGAAGCCAAGAAGATGTGTAAGAACGAACCAGGTGTGGCTTGAACGCTCACCGATCCGGCAGTACGCAATCACGCTATCACCGTCCCTCAGGCCGGCACCGTCCCGGTACAGGGCGTCGAGTTCAGCGACGGGACGGAAGGTGCCGTCGTCTGCGGCGGCCTTGCCCCACGGCACGTTTTGCGCTGTAGGGATGTGGCCGGCGCGAAGCGCACCCTCGTCGGGATAGGCGGGAGCGGTGGTGCGTGCTCCGCTGTATTCCTCGGGGGAGCGGACGTCGATCAGCGGGTTGCCGAAGTGAGCGAGGACATCGGACTGATAGGCGCGGATGGGAGCGTCGTTTCGCTCGACCACGGGGTATTCGACCTTTTGGGCGCTCTCGCGAGCAGTTGTGTATGCGCGGCCTTCTGCCTCCCACTTCGCTCGACCACCATCGAGGAGGCGAACATCCTCATGGCCAAAGAGGGTGAACACCCAGAGGGCATACGCCGCCCACCAGTTGTTTTTATCGCCGTAGATCACCACGGTGCTGTCGCGGGAGATGCCCTTCCTCCCGAGCAGAGCGGCAAACTCGGCGCCGTCGATGTAGTCGCGCTCAACCGGGTCATTGAGATCGGTGTGCCAATCGATTTTGACCGCGCCATCGATGTGCCCGGTCTCGTAGAGGAGCACGTCCTCGTCGGATTCAACAACGACGAGTCCATCTGACCCAAGGTGCTCCTGAAGCCAATCGGTTGAAACCAATCGCTCGGGATGGGCATAGTCGGCGAACCGAGTGGACGGATCGATCTCAACGGGCATGGCGTACCTCCGGTGGTGAGTGAAATGCGGCGCCGCCGTGAACGACGCGACACTAAGGGCAAGTCTGGCGGTTTAGGCTTTATGCCATATCCGCACGGTCGAACTTACGCAGTAATCGTGAGTCGTGTTACGTGGCGGTAAATCAACGACACACAACGAGGTCTGCCATGAGCCCCGAACCGACACGCACGCTCGGATCCCTTGTCGAGCACAACCCGACGTTGACCGGTGAGCAGATGGTCACCCACCTGGTGCCACCACGTCAGTTCGAAACGGCAACCCTCGACTCCTACCGGCCCGATCGGGACTATCCCTCCCAGGGCGCCGCCGTCGCAGCTGTCCGCAACTTCGTCGCATCCTGGACAATCCCACGGGGAGGTCTTTTCTCGCGGAAGAAAACCCCGGCGGCCCTGCCGGGCATCTACCTCGACGGGGGATTCGGAGTGGGCAAGACCCATCTGCTCGCCGCGCTGTGGCACGGCGCTCCCGGCCGAAAATACTTCGGCACCTTCATCGAGTACACGGCGCTGGTCGGGGCGCTCGGATACGCGCCGGCGGTGCAACAGCTCAAGGGTGCTTCACTGGTATGCATTGACGAGTTCGAGCTGGACGATCCCGGGGACACCCGGTTGATGTCGCGGCTTCTCTCCGAACTCGTCGCGTCGGGAACGAAAATCGCCGCGACGTCGAACACCCCGCCGAACGCGCTCGGCGAAGGTCGTTTCGCCGCCCAGGACTTCCTCCGCGAGATCGACGCGCTCGCGGCGAAGTTCACCACCCTGCGTATCGACGGACTCGACTATCGCAAACGTGATCTCGAGGGTCACGCTGTCTCCTTGTCCACCGACGAATTTGAGTCAGCCCTCGCTGGACTCGCCGGCGCGGCAACCGTCGACGATTTCGACGCGCTGCTCCATCACCTTTCCCAGGTCCACCCCTCGCGATACGTCCGCCTTGTGGAAGATCTCGATGCTGTCGCGCTGCGCGACGTGCACCCGTTCGCCTCGCAAACCGACGCACTTCGATTCGTCGCTTTTGTTGACCGGTTGTACGACGCCCAGGTTCGGGTCGTCGCAACGGGAACCAGCCTCGACATGATCTTTCCCGACGAAATGCTCGCGGGTGGATATCGAAAGAAATATCTCCGGGCGGTGTCGCGGTTGATCGCGCTCACCTCCGGCGTGGGCGTCTGACGTTCACGAGCCGAGGTGGATGTCCTCGGCTGCGAACCCAGATCGCCGACACCGCGCCGTCAGGGATGCATTCATTCGGAACTCGTGATCGCCATGCCCTGGAGCGAAAAACGTCCTCAGCACCCGCCGACGGCCAATATGGCGGACCGGAAAAGTCGGTCGATGAATATAGGCACCTGCCACCCGTCTGCGGGCCACTAGCAGCGAACATAAGGACGCCCGAAACATGATGTTTACATTGGAGGGCTCCGCGTAACATTCCCGAAACACGGCGACGCACGCGACGTAACTTCTACGGCCCAAACTGGCTGCGTACCTGCGGAACCTGGCCTCTCTGAGCGCGCTTGCCGACGGTGCATCCTTTGCAAACGTAAGAGAGGTAACACAATGGATCAAGGCAACACCGCCTTCCTTCTCATTAGCGCGGCTCTCGTCCTGCTGATGACTCCGGGTCTCGCGTTCTTCTACGGAGGACTCGTCAAGGCCAAGAGCGTCATCAGCATGATGATGATGAGCTTCGGAGCCATGGGGCTCATCGGCGTCCTGTGGGTTCTGTACGGATACGCAATCGCCTTCGCGAACGATGGAGTTGGTAACTACGTCGGTATCGACGGCTTCATCGGAATCGACCTGGACCAGCTGGGACTCAACGGTGTCTACGCCGAAGCCGCCGACCCCCAGGGTGGATTCCCGCTGATCGCTTTCGCTGCCTTCCAGGCAACCTTCGCCATCATCACCGTCGCCCTGATCTCCGGAGCAATCGCCGACCGCGCCAAGTTCGGGGCGTGGATGGTGTTCGCCGGTATCTGGGCAACCATCGTTTACTTCCCCGTCGCCAGCTGGGTCTTCAACTTCACCCTCGGTGAGGGTGGAGTGGTTGATGGTGGTTTCATCGCTTACAACCTCGGTGTGATCGACTTCGCCGGTGGAACCGCGGTGCACATCAACGCCGGTGCAGCCGCGCTGGCACTTGCGCTGGTTCTCGGAAAGCGCGTCGGCTTCGCAAAGGGTGCCTACGTCCCGCACAACCCGCCCTTCGTACTCCTTGGTGCCGGTCTCCTCTGGTTCGGTTGGTTCGGATTCAACGCCGGTTCTGAGCTCGCCGCCGACGGTGTCGCCGCTATCGCGTTCCTCAACACCATCGCCGCACCCGCTGCAGCAATCCTCGGCTGGCTTGTCATCGAGAAGATCCGCGACGGAAAGCCGACCTCGGTCGGTGCCGCCTCCGGTGCCGTAGCCGGTCTTGTTGCCATCACCCCGGCCTGTGCAGCACTCACACCCTTCTGGGCCATTGTGCTCGGCCTGATCGCTGGTGCAGTCTGTGCCCTCGCAATCGACCTCAAGTTCCGCCTCGGGTTCGACGACTCGCTCGACGTTGTGGGCATCCACCTCGTCGGTGGCGTCATCGGTACGCTCTACATCGGCCTGCTGGGCGAGGGCGTTGGCCTCTTCTTCGGCAACGGTGCGCACCAGCTCGGAGTGCAGGCCCTGTCCGCACTCATCGTTTTGGTGTACTCGTTCGTTCTGTCCTACGCGATTGCATTCGTCATCCAGAAGACCATGGGCTTCCGGGTCAAGAACGAAGACGAAATTGCCGGCATCGACACGTCGGTTCACGGCGAAGAGGGTTACGTCCTCGCCGATGCACGCTAGTCAGCGCATAACACCCAGCAGTATCTAACACCCAGCAGTATTCACAACAGCAGCTCAGATAAGGGGCGTCGTCCTTCGGGACGGCGCCCCTTACTCTGTTGCCGCGCACTGACGAGTCTTGTGGACCGCAGTGTGTACGTGGCGGACGAGGCCGGGGTAAGCCAATCAGTGTTCGCTCTCTGGCGTCCCAGAGGCCGTGGAGACCGTTTCCAGCAATCCAGCGCACAATCCACTTGTGACTACTAATGCGCGCACCACCGAAAGCTCTGGCAGGCAGCGTTCTCTACGGACTCCTACGACCCGGTCTAACTGCCGGGCTCGTACACGAGGGATGATGTGACCGGGCGGGTGTTTGCCGACGACGGTGCAGTTCCCATCTCAGCCATCGCACCGCCGCTGTCTGGACGGTCAGTGGCAAGCCAACGATGGTCAGAACTAGTTTTCCTGCACTGGCGCGTCAGCGCCGACCAGGTCGCACCGCTTCTGCCAGAAGGGCTTACGCCGGACATCTTCGATGGAAGTAGCTGGGTGGGGCTTATTCCCTTTGTGCTCGACCGGGCGACCGTTCTTGGCAGCCCCCCGGTGCCATACTTCGGTTCGTTCGTCGAGGTGAACGTACGGCTTTACGCGGTTGATGCGCAGGGGAGACGCGGCGTCGTTTTCGTCTCATTGGAGGCATCGAGGTTGGCAGCTGTCATCGCGGCCCGAACGCTGTTCGGTTTGCCATACGTCTGGTCCAAGACGCAGTTCGGACGACGCGACAACGAACTGAGGTTTAGCTCCCACCGGCACCTGAACCCATCCGCCCGTGCTTTTGTTGTAGCCAGGGTAACGGATCGACCCGTAGCTGATGATGAGCTCGCCGACTTCCTCACCGCACGCTGGGCGTTGTTCTCGAGCATCCTGGGGCGCACGATTTACCTGCGAAATACCCATGATTCTTGGCAGCTTTACGAAGCCGAGTTGTTGCACCTCACGGACACGCTGCTTGCAACAGCGGGCTTCCCGGGGCTGGCAGACACACCACCAGACTCCGTGCTGTACTCGCCCGGAGTCACGAC
>JAODAO010000057.1 GCA_025463465.1 Glaciihabitans sp.
CACCTGAGTTCCGCGACCGTCAGGAGCGCACCATCAAGGGCGCGCAGATCCTGGCCGATCGTCTGACCGCCGAGGACTCCAAGGCCGGCGGCGTCGACGTGCTGACCGGTGGCACCGACGTGCACCTGGTACTCGTTGACCTTCGCAACTCCGCCATCCACGGCAAGGACGCGGAAGACATCCTGCACTCCGTCGGCATCACCGTGAACCGCAACTCGGTTCCCTTCGACCCGCGCCCGCCGCTGACCCCGTCCGGTGTGCGCATCGGCACCCCTGCCCTCGCCACCCGTGGTTTCGGTGACGAGGAGTTCACCGAGGTCGCCGACATCATCGCCACCGCTCTGAAGCCGGCACCGGACGTCGACGCGCTGCGCGCCCGTGTGCTCAAACTCACCGACGGCTACCCGCTGTACCCGAACCTGGTCAGCCCCGGTACCTGGTCCTAGCCGACCCGGCGCGGCCGGCAGTTTTTCCTCCCGGCCGCGCGGGCTTCGCCGTACCCCGCCGTATCCCGCTGTTTCCGCTTTTCCGTGGGATGCCAGAGGCCGATGTGTTGCAGAACGCTTGGCGCCGGCATCCACCACGGCTGTGAAAGGATTTTCCGATGGTCGCAACCACTCTTGACGGCGTCGCGACGGCTAAGGCCGTCAAAAACGAACTCGCCGAGCGCATCGCCGCACTGAAGGCACGCGGTATCAACCCCGGGCTCGGCACGCTGCTGGTCGGCAGTGACCCCGGATCGCTGTCATACGTCGCAGGCAAGCACCGCGACTGCGCGGAGGTGGGCATCGAATCCATCCGCGTTGATCTTCCCGCGACCGCGACGGAGGCCGAGGTGCGCGAGGCCATCGAGGGGCTGAACAACAACCCGGCGGTGACCGGTTACATCATCCAGCTTCCCCTGCCGGCCAGCATCAACGAGAACGCGATGCTCGAGCTCATGGACCCGGACAAGGATGCGGACGGCCTGCACCCCACCAACCTCGGCCGGCTGGTGCTCGGGGTCGACGGCGAGCTCGACTCACCGCTGCCCTGCACCCCCGCCGGCATCGTAGAGATGCTGCGCCGCTACCACGTCACCCTCCCCGGGAAAAACGTTGTCGTTATCGGCCGCGGCCTCACGGTGGGCCGACCGCTCGGCCTGCTGCTGACCCGCAAGGGCATCGATGCGACCGTCACCCTCACCCACTCACGCACCCTCGACCTTGAATCCCACGTGCGCGGCGCCGACATCATCGTCGCCGCCGTTGGCGTCGCTGGCCTGGTGAAGCCGGAGTGGATCAAGCCAGGCGCCGCGGTGCTCGACGTGGGAATCACCCGCGTTGTCAACGCGGAGACCGGCAAGGCCCGCCTTGTTGGTGACGTTGACCCCGGCGCCGCGAATGTCGCTGGCTTCCTGTCGCCGGTTCCCGGCGGTGTTGGCCCGATGACCAGGGCCATGCTGCTGGTCAACGTTGTTGAGGCCGCCGAGCGCCTCTAATACCCAGGCGTCTCGTGCCGAGTGCCTCGGCTCAGAGAACGCCCTGGTCGGCCAACTTGACGGCGGCGGAGATCATCAGCATCACGGTGAGTGCCAGCGCGAGCACGGTGATCACCAGCGCTGCGACCACAAGGCCGCGGCCGGCGGTTCCTTTGGGCGCCCGACGCAGCGCACGCAACGACTGGATGAGAGCGAAAACCCCGAGCGGCACGCAGAATAGCGGGGTCGTGCAGGCCAGGGCCGTCAGGATTGCGAAAATGAACCCGGACAGACGCCCCGGGATCGGGGCGGCGGGTATTCCACCGCGAGCGGGGGAGCGGGAATCGCGTGCGGTGTTCATCCGCTCAGATTACCCGCGCCCGGCACGTCACACTCTGCAAAGGTCTTCCCCTTCGGTGTTCAGTCGAGGAACATTGGAGGTACGCGGCATCGGTGTAGTGCTGCTTTACGGGTGCTGCCCACCGCAATGTCTCTCCGACGCCGTATCGCGAAACCACCACCACCACCTACCGGTGTGACGGGTCGCGCGCATACGAAGGAGTCACCATGACAACCGCCGGAGAAACCGACCACAACAATCTTCCCGAGCCGTCCGAGCCACTGCGGACACCCGGCCATGGCAACTCGCGCGTCACCGACCGGGTGGGCGGTCGGGTGCCGGCCGCCCTTCCCACGGTCACCTTCCCCAACGGACTGACGGCGCCGGCCCTTGGCCAGGGGACCTGGTACCTGGGGGAGCGCAGCAGCAGCCACGCGGAGGAGCTCGCCGCACTGCGCACCGGCATCGAGCTGGGGCTCACCATGATCGACACGGCGGAGATGTACGGCGAAGGGGCCGCCGAGCGCCTGGTGGGTGAGGCGATCGGGGGCCAACGGGACGAGGTGTTCCTGGTGAGCAAGGTGCTGCCCGGCAACGCGTCGCTGCGGGGCACCGTAAACGCGTGCAAGGAAAGCTTGCGGAGGCTCAGAACGGACTACCTCGACCTTTACCTGCTGCACTGGCGCGGATCGTTCCCGCTATCGGCGACCATCGAGGCATTCGAGACCCTGGCACAGGACGGTCTTATCCGCGGCTGGGGAGTCAGCAACTTCGACGCGGACGACATGGACGAACTGCTCTCGCTGCCGGGAGGCTCCGCCGTGCAGACGAACCAGGTTCTCTACAACCTGGCATCCCGCGGCCCGGAGTTCGACCTGCTCTCCCGCGGGGGTGACCGCCGGGTGCCGCTGATGGCGTATTCACCCATTGACCATGGCGAACTGAACCGGCACCCGAGGGTCCGCGAGATGGCGCAGGCCAAGGGCATCAGCGCGGCACAGCTCGCCATCGCGTGGGTGCTGCGGCTGTCGCCGCAGGCGTGCACCGTGGTGAAGGCATCCACCCCCGCCCACGCCCGCGACAACCGCGCGGCCGCGGACGTGACCTTCAGCGACGATCAACTCGCCGAACTCGACAGCATCTTCCCGCCGCCGGTAACGGCAGAACCGCTGCGGATGCGTTGATACCAGCGCAAAACAGGCAGGAACCGCAATGCGGTTCCTGCCTGTTGGCGTATCGAGGTTGCGAGGTTGTGGCTGCCGGGCCCGGCGATCAGGACGTGGGAAACAGGCCAAGCTGCTTGAGGATTCCCAGCTCGTCGCTGCTGCCCCAGCGCTCCACCATTTTGCCGTCTTCAAAACGGCTGATCTGCAGGCCACGCACGCTGATCTTTTTGCCGGTGGCCTCGTGACCCTGGAAGGGGCCATCGTGGGTGCCGGTGAGGGTGTACGCGAAGGACACGTTGTTCTCGTCAGCGACGAGGTGATCGACGGCGATACCCAGGTCGGGGAACGCGGTGCGCATCTCGCCGAAGAAGTCTTTGTACCCCTGCGGGCCGGGAACCTGGCCGGGCGCGGGGTCGTGGTCGACGTTGCTGGCCGAGACCAAATCGACAAGTAGGTCGAGGTTGCCCTCGTTGACCGCCGCACCGAAGCGCTCCTGCAGTGCGATGTTCGCTTCCTGCTGGCCGGGGGTGCTGGGTGTGGTGGTGTCGTCAGACATAAGAATCCTTTCGTCGGGTGATCCGAGCGTATGCCCGGGCACCGGGGGTGCCGCCGGGAATCCCAGCGACCCCACAGCACACCTCCAGTGCACCCCCAGTGCACCCCCTGGCGCAGGCTCAGTTCATCCGGCAGGGCTGCCTCAGTCCACCAGCGCTCTGTTCAACAGCGCTCTGTCCACCGGTGCTCAGTCGACCAGGGCGCGGGCCGTGCTCTCGTCGACGATCAGGTCGGTGATGAGCTGGGCGGCGAGGGCCCCGCGCAGGGCGTCGAGCTTCGAGATTCCCGAACTGACACAGACCCGCCGTGCCACCTGGCGCAGCGTCGCGAAGTCCGGGCCGGTGGCGCGGGCGTTCAGGGGGATGCCGGAGTCCGAACCGTCCGCACGCAAAAAAATGGTGGCGACGTCACCGACGACCCCAGCGGTTTTCAGGGCGTCGAAGTCCTGCTCGTCGAGGTAACCCGTTGTGTACACGTGGCTCGGCACATCGGCGTATGGGCTGCCGATGCCGAACAGCGCGACATCCATCCGGCCCTGGATTTCCAGCACCCGGCGGGTGCTGCGCTCGCGCCAGAACGCATCCTTCGTTGTTGATTCGTCGAAGAAGGCCGGCACGGGAAAGTGCTGCACGTACGCGCCATACGCGTCGCCGAAGCGCTGCAGGATCTCGCTCGCGTAGACGATGCCGGTGGTGCGGGTGTTGGCGGCCCCGTTGAGCTGGACGATCTGGGCGTTGTGGGTCTTTTTGCTCACGAGGTGTCGGCTTACGGCGCTCATGGTGGAGCCCCAGGCGATGCCCATCGTCATGTTGGAATCGAAAAATGACCCGAGAATTCGTGCAGCGGACAGCGCGACCCGCTCGAGCCGGTCGACCTCGCTGGTGTGGTCGGGGACGGGCACGATGTGGGCGGAGACAGCGAAGCGGGAGTAGATCTCCTGCTGGATGTGGGTGATCTGGTCGAGGGGAGACTTGATCTGGATATCAACAAGGCCGGTTGACCGGGCAAAACTCAGAAGACGCGAAACCGATGAGCGCGACGTGCGTAGTTCGGAGGCGATCGCGTCCATGGTGAGGTCCTGCAAATAGTACAGATGGGCAGCCCGCAGGGCGTCCCTGGTCTTGTCGGAATGACTGTCGATGACGCCGTTCGGCATGGGGCCCCAGTTCCTCTGTTGCACGTATGTGCAGCGTGCTTGATCGTTTGTGACAAGAAGCACACACTGGATTATCACACCCGATCACACCAGATCACAAAGGCGGAAATTTCTATGGTTGACCAGTCGAAGACGACCGGACCGCATCGTGCAGACGTTGCGCTCATTTCAGAGCGCCCGCGTGCAGAGGTAGTCATCATCGGTGGTGGCATCAACGGCATCGCGACGTTCCGCGATCTCGCCCTCCAGGGTGTCGACGTTGTCCTGGTCGAGCGTGGGGACTACGTCTCCGGCGCCTCCAGCGCGTCGTCGCACATGGTGCACGGCGGAATCCGCTACCTCGAAAACGGCGAGTTCCGCCTCGTGCGCGAATCCGTGCAGGAGCGTAACGGCCTGCTGAAGACCGCGCCCCACTACGTCAAGCCGCTGCGCACCACCATCCCCATCTTCAGCACCGTCTCGGGAATCCTGAACGCCCCGCTTCGCCTGCTGACCCACAAGCAGCGCTCGACGAAGGAACGCGGTGCCGCCCTCATCAAAATCGGGCTCACCATGTACGACTCCTTCAGCCGCGACGGTGGCTCGGTTCCCCGCCACCAGTTCCACGGCAAGCGTGAGTCACTGCGCCAGCTGCCCGCCCTGAACGACGGCATCAAGTACACCGCGACCTACTTCGACGCCTCCATGCACGACCCGGAGCGCCTCGCCCTCGACGTTCTGCACGACGGGCTCATCACGGGCGACAAGGCCCGCAGCGCCAACTACCTCGAAGCCGTTGCCCTCACCGCCGGCGGCGTGCGGGTACGCGACACCGAGACCGGCATCGAGTTCACCATCGAGTCAGACGTTGTTGTCAACACCTCCGGCCCCTGGACCGACCTCACCAACGAGGCCCTCGGTATGCCGAGCGCCTACATGGGTGGCACAAAGGGCTCGCACATCGTGCTCGACCACCCCGACCTCTACAAGGAACTTGCCGGGCGCGAGCTGTTCTTCGAGAACAACGACGGCCGCATTGTGCTGATCTACCCGCTCAAGGGCCGGGTGATGGTGGGCACCACCGACCTCGAGGCAGACATCCGCCAGCCCTCGGTCATCACCGAGGACGAGATCGACTACTTCTTCGACCTGGTCACCCACGTGTTCCCCACGTTCACCCTCGACCGCTCGCAGATCGTCTACACCTTCTCCGGCATCCGCCCGTTGCCCAAGCACGACGACGAAGCCCCCGGCTTCGTCTCGCGTGATTACCGCATCGAGCAGTCCCCGATCGAGGTCCGCCCCGGCAGCACCCTGCTCAGCCTCGTCGGCGGAAAGTGGACAACGTTCCGCGCCCTGTCCGAGCACATCACCAACGAGGTGCTTGTTATCCTCGGCAAAACCCGCAGCGTCAGCACCGTTGGCCTCGCGATCGGTGGCGGAAAGAACTTCCCCACCACCGCCGCCGCCATAAAGGTGTGGATCGCCTCCAACAGCGACTCCGTTGGCAAGGAACGCGCCGAGATGCTGCTTGGCCGCTACGGCACCCGCGCCACCGAGGTCATCGACTACCTGTTCGAGAAGGGGGATGTCGCGCTGAAGTCATCCACCGAGTATTCCCGCACCGAGATCGAGTACCTGGTCAGCCACGAGTCGGTTGTGCACCTGCCCGACCTGTTCCTGCGCCGCACCAGCCTCGCCTTCACCGGCAGCATCACCGGCGACCTGCTGGTCGAGCTCGCCGACGTGATGGCCGCATCCCTCGGCTGGGACGCCATCACCAGGGACGCCGAGATCGCCGACGCCCGCACCCTGCTGGCGACCGCGCACAAGGTGACCGTTTCCGAAGCATCGTCGGCGGTCGACGCCCGCTAACACCAGCAGCACCGCTCATCAAGGGGCGGATCCGGGAGGACATCCCGGGTCCGCCCCTTGGCTGTTTTAAGGCCCCGTTCACCCGCCGGCCGTCTCCGAGCCAATTTGTTGTGAACATTTCCGAATTGGAAACGTTCTGTTACAAGCGATGACATCAGGGCTAGGTTGGTTTGTAAACTTCCTATAGTTATTCCATTACCTCGCCCTTCGGCCCCGCATTCACCGCGGGCTCGGGGGAGTGTTCCACATCACGCGCAGTCCCGTACACCAGCTGGTCTCGACTGCCGTTGAGGCCACTCCCTCCAATACAAGGACGATCACAGTGAAAATTCTCCGCACTGTCGCCATCGGTGGCGTCGCATTACTCGGCTTGACAGCGTGTAGTTCCGGGGCCTCCACGGCCGCGGAATCGGACACCGCGGACCTGACCGTGTGGGTGATGCAGGATTCCGTGCCGGCGTCGGCCATCGACTGGCTGGAGACGGAGTTCGCCAGCGAGAACCCCGGTTCGACCCTGACCGTGAACGAACAGGTCTGGCCGGGAATCGTGGAGAAGCTGCAGACGGCCCTCGCCTCCCCGTCGGAAACCCCCGACATCGTCGAGATCGGCAACACCCAGACATCCACCTTCAGCTCCGTCGGCGCCTTCACCCCGCTCGACGACATGCTCGTTGACCTCGGCGGCGACGACCTGTCGGTGAGCGGCATCAATTCGGCGACCTGGGACGGCACCGTCTTCGCCGCCCCGATGTACCAGGGCGCGCGCATCCTCTTCTACCGCCAGGATCTGCTGAAAGCTGCCGGTATCCCGGTGCCCACCACCATCGACGAGCTCAACGCCGCGGCGATCGCCCTGAACGCGGCCAACCCGGAGGGGACAGAGGACTTCTCCGGCATCTACCTGGCCGCCGCCGACCCGCACAGCCTTGAGGGCTGGCTGTTCACCTACGGCGGGGACTACGCCGAGCAGAACGACGACGGCACCTGGACCGGCACGCTCGACACCCCGGAATCGCTCGAGGCGCTGCAGGCGATCCAGGATGTCTTCGCCGAGGGAAGCGAGTACGACCTCGACTCCGTCGAAGCTGTGCAGTCCGCCCCGACGCTGTTCAACGAGGGCAAAGTCGGTTTCCTCTCCTACCTGAACTTTGCAGAGGCGCAGATCGACCCCGCCCTCTGGGAAGCCGACAAGGTCGGCGTGATGGCGCTGCCCGGGCTGACCGCCGGTGAGGCAGGAACACCGTTCGCCGGCGGCTCGAACCTCGCGATCTCCGCGGCATCCCCCAACCAGAAGCTGGCAACCGCGGCGCTGGAGATGATGTACAGCGAAGACTTCCAGTCGGCCCTGGCCGCCGAGGGGGGCTGGGTTCCCGGCAACACGACCTACTCCTCCGCCCTGCAGGGGGTCACCGCCGAGTTCTCAGAAACGGCCGTCGTCGGCTCCAAGCTGACCCCGAACACCCCCACCTGGGGAGTGGCGGACAGCGCCGGGGTGCCCGCGAGCATCTGGACCAGGATCGCCGGCGGTGAAGACGTCAAGACCATCGCCGTCGACGTCAACGCCCAGCTCGAAGAGCTGCTGAACGACTGATTTCGGCCTCGATGGAATGCCCGCCGGGTTTCACGGCCCGGCGGGCATTCACCGAAAGGACAGCGCATGAGCATCAAAGAAACGAAAGCGGCGCCCCCCAGGGTGCCCCGCCTCGCCGCTGCGTCATCCGCGGCCGGCACCCCGGCGGGCACGAGCCGGGGGTTAGCCTTCCGCGCCACCCCCTACCTGCTGATCGCGTTCCCGATCACCCTGGTGATCATCTCCCTTGGTTATCCGCTGTTCAAGCAGCTGATCATGTCGTTCCAGGAGTTCGGGCTCGCCCAGCAGTTCGGCCGGCCCGCGGAATGGGTGGGACTGGACAACTACGTCGAGATCGTCACCGACCCCTACTTCTGGCAGGTGCTGCTGCGTTCCCTGGTCTTCTGCTTCGCCGTCGCCGGGCTCACCATGGTGATCGGGGTGGGTTTCGCGGTGCTGATGCAGCGGGTCTGGCCCGCCAGCAAAATGATGCTGCAGCTGGCCCTTGTGCTTGCATGGGCGATGCCCTCCATTGCGGCCCTCGCCGTCTGGCAGCTGCTCATCGACTCCCGCTACGGGCTCGTCAACTGGCTGCTCACCTCGCTCGGGCTCAGCAACTTCGAGAACTTCAACTGGCTGCACCACAGCTCCTTCTCGTTCTACGTCGTCGCCGGCTCGGTGATCGTCTGGGCGAGCGTGCCCCTGGTCACCCTCACCACCTTCGCCGCGCTCAACCAGATCGACCCGGAGGTGGTGGAGGCCGCGCAGCTCGACGGCGCCGGCCTGGTCAGCCTGCTGCGCAGGATCGTGTTGCCCCTCGTCGCCCCGGTGCTCGCGCTGCTTGGCATCCTGCAGATCATCTGGGACCTCCGCGTGTTCACCCAGATCCACGTCCTCCAGATCAGCGGCGGTGACGCCACGGCCACCAACCTGCTCGGCACCTACGTCTACAGCACCGGCATCGCCGGCGGCGACTACGGCATGGCGTCTGCCCTTGCCATGGTGATGCTGCTGATCCTGCTCGTGATCACCTGGCGCTACGTGCGCACCCTGAGCCGCCAAGGAGACCTCGCATGACCACCACCGCCCCGCAGGCGTCCGCCGCCGCAGACACCAGCGTTGTTGTGGCACCGGCCGCCGTCATCATCCCCCCGGCATCCACCGGCCGTCGCCGCGGTTTCGGCGGGCGCAGGTCCACACGCACCGTGGCCAGCATCGTCGCGATCGTGTTCGCGCTGCTCTGGGTGTTCCCGCTCTACTGGATGGTGAACACGTCGCTGCAGGGCGCCAGCCAGATCCGCAGCCGCACCCCCTCGTTCTTCCCCACCAGCCTGTCGTTCGACAACTACTCCGGCATCCTCGCCGACTCGTCGTTCTGGGAGTCGATGTCGATGAGCCTGCGGGTCAGCCTGCTCGCCATCGCGCTTTGCCTGGTGTCGGCCATCCTCTCGGCCGTTACCCTCAGCCGGTTCCGCTTCCGCGGTCGCACCGGAATGATCATCGGTGTGCTGGTGGTGCAGATGATCCCCGCCGAGGCGCTGTTCATCTCGCAGTACCGCATGCTCGAGGGCTGGGGCCTGCTGAACACCGTGCTCGGGCTGTCGCTGCTCTACGTCGGCACGATCCTGCCGTTCATCGTCTGGATGCTCAAGGGGTTCGTCGACGGGGTGCCGGTCGAGCTGGAGGAAGCGGCGATGATGGATGGCTGCAGCAAGGTCGGCGCCTTCTTCCGGGTGACCGTTCCGCTGCTCGGCCCCGGACTGGTCTCCACCGGGGTGTTCGGTTTCCTCGTGGCCTGGAACGA
>JAODAO010000061.1 GCA_025463465.1 Glaciihabitans sp.
AATCCGCACCTCCCTTGAGGCTGGGGTGTGGGGTATGGTCCTCTGTTCCAACGCCGCGCCGCACCACCCGCTCTGGAGCAATATCGAGTGGCAGCGGCGGATGAATGCCGAGATCCTTGCTATTTGACGTCACGATTCTTAAGTCGTTATATCATCCAGCGCGACGAGGATAATCGGCGTTACCTGCGGCGAAATCAAGAACAGGAATCGGCGAATCGTCCATGTTTGCTGCGGATTTCGACATTCCCATCCTGTCCCGGCGATCCTAACGTTGGAGGGTGACCAGCGAAGATCCCACCCCTCTTATCCTCCCCTCCGCCCCCGCCGAGGAGGCGGAACGTCTCGCCGCGGGAGCCGCCATCGGGTGGCGAGAATCCATCGAGATCGGCACGTATGAGCCGGGGGAACCCGACCGCTACCCGATGTTCCTTGACCAGCGGGTCTACCAGGGCTCCAGCGGGCGGGTGTATCCGCTGCCGTTCATTGACAGCGTGAGCAGCACCAAAACGATGCGGGTATGGGACGCGATTCACCTCGAGAACGAGTGGATCCGCCTGGTGATCCTGCCAGAACTCGGCGGGCGTATTCACATCGGGTATGACAAAAAAGCGGACTACGACTTCTTCTACCGCAACAACGTCATCAAGCCGGCCCTGGTAGGGCTCGCGGGTCCCTGGGTAAGTGGCGGGGTCGAGTTCAACTGGCCGCAGCACCACCGCCCCGCGACGTTCCTGCCCGTCGAGTCAACCATCGAGTACGGTGACGACGGCTCCGTGACGGTGTGGAACAGCGACCACGATCCTTTCGCCCGGATGAAGGGGATGCACGGCGTCCGCCTGTATCCCGATCGCGCGGTGATTGAGCTGGTGGTTCGCCTGCACAATCGCACCAGCGAGACCCAGACTTTCCTCTGGTGGGCCAACGTCGCAGCGAAGGTGCACAACGACTACCAGTCGTTTTTCCCCACCGACGTGCAGTGGGTCGCCGACCATGCCGAGCGATCCATCACCGCGTTTCCCGTCGCCGACCGCGAGTACTACGGCGTCGACTATCCGGCGCGTAACGGCGCCGATCGTCTCGACTTCTATCGTGACATCCCCGTTCCGACCAGCTACATGGTGACCTCCACCCGGGACAACTTTTTTGGCGGCTATGACCACACGGCCGATGCCGGGTTTGTGCACTGGGCTGACCGGCACATCGCGCCGGGTAAAAAGCAATGGACGTGGGGCAACGACAGATTCGGTCACGCCTGGGATGCCTTGCTGACCGACCATGACGGTCCATACGTTGAGCTGATGGCCGGGGTCTACACGGACAATCAGCCCGACTTCTCCTGGATCCGCCCCGGGGAGACCAAAACCTTTGAGCAGTACTGGTACCCCATCCAGAAGATCGGGGTTGTGCACCAGGCCAATCTGGAAGCCGCCGTGCACCTCTCATCTGACACCACTTCCGCGCGAGTGGGGGTAATGACCACGTCCGTACGCCCCGGCCAACGGGTTACGCTTTTTGGCGCCGGCGAACGGATCGCCGAATGGACGCTCGACCTGGCGCCCGATGCGCCACTGGTCGCGTACGTCGACACGGCACTTCCACTGAGCGAACTCACCCTCGTCGTCGACGGGCTGATGAGCTGGAGCCCGCGAGCCCACGTTGCGGAACCGGAGCCGGAGCCGGCGACCGAACCGGCACCGCCGACGGAGATCGAGAGCATCGACGAGCTGTATCTCACCGGGGTGCACCTGGCCCAGTACCGGCATCCGACCTGGTCGCCACTGCAGTACTGGAATGAGGCCCTCCGCCGCGACCCGGGAGATGCCAGGGTGAACCTGGCGCTCGCCGAAGCCGCCTTCGCGGAGGCGGAGTACGAGACAGCGCTGGCGCACACCAGGACCGCGCTGCGCCGCCTCACCATCCGCAACGGCAACCCCGCCTCCGGTGAAGCGTCCTACCGCCTCGGGCTGGTGCTGACTCGACTGGGACGCGCCGACGAAGCCTACGACGCCTTCGCCAAAGCGAGCTGGACCGGCGAATGGAGCGGGCCGGCCGGCGTCGAATTAGCGCGACTGGACCTCCAGGGCGGACGCTACCTCGACGCCGCCCGCCGCGCGGCAGAGGCACTGCGCCGTGCCTCGGATGATTCCCGTGCGAGCAACCTCCTGGTCATCGCCCGCCGTCGCCTGGGGCTGGACGCCGATGCGTTGCTGGATGCCGCGCTGGCCCTCGACCCCCTCGATGTGATGGCGCGCCACCTCGCCGGAATGCCGGTCAACGCCGATGCCGGCATCCGGCTTGACCTCGCGGTGGAACTTGCCTCCGCCGGCGAGCTAGCCGAGGCTGCCGCGCTGGCAACCACGGTAGGTGAGGAGGGGCGAACCGCCGCAGGCAACCCCGCGCCGATCGCACTGTACCTCGCCGCCCAGTGGCTCGACAGCCTCGGCCGCGCCGCCGAGGCGGCCGCCGCCCGTGCCCGGGCGCGCCTGGTCGATGCGACCCTCGCCTTTCCCCATCTGCTCGACCACCACGACGCACTGGCCGCAGCGCTGGAGGTGGACGAAACCGACGCCCGCGCCCACTCGCTGCTAGGTACCTGGCTGTATCACCACCGCCGCCATGCTGCCGCCCTGCGGCACTGGCTGCGAGCGGTTGAACTCAACCCGACCGACGTCGTTGCCCTGCGCAATGCCGCCGTCGCCAGCCACAACCACGGCGGCGACGTGCAACTCGCGGTGCAGCTCTACGAACGCGCCTTGTCCGTAGCGCCGACCGACGCCCGGCTCTGGTACGAACACGACCAGTTGTCCAAACGCCGGGGTATTGCCGCGGCCGAAAGACTTGCGAGTATTCCGGACCATGCTCTCGTTCGAGACGACCTCGCCGTCGAAGTAGCGACCCTTCTCACCGAGACCGGGGAACCAGAGCGGGCACTCGCCCTGTTGCTTTCCCGACCCTTCGCGCCCTGGGAAGGTGGGGAGGGGCTGACCCTCGCGGCGTGGGATGCGGCGAATGCGGCACTCGGGCGTGGGTTGGTTGACCCCCCGGTGTCGCTCGGCGAGGCGCGTCCCGCGTTCATCGCCCCGGCGCCGGTCCGCAGCGACGGCATCACGGACTACTTCGCTACCTCCCTCCCCGACCTGCTGCTCTTCACCGACGCCCCCGCGTCGAGCAGTTGAGGAACGGACGGCAGTGGAAACTGAGGGGATAGTGGATCGAGCTTGACAGGCTGGGGGGAGCGGGAATATTTGCCCCTCGAAAAGCGATTTCCATTACAACGCATACAAAAGAGGTTGTAATGTCTGAGTTCCCCACGCACGCCGCGACACCCATCACGTCCCCCGAAGCGGTCCGCGGCACACTGGGCATCCTCGGTGCCGGCCGGGTGGGCACTTCCGTGGCCCGCGCCGCGCTGAAGGCCGGCTACGCCGTCAACATCGCCGCCTCGGGTGACCCGTCGCAGATTGCGCTCATCGTAGAGATCGTGGTGCCGGGTGCGAAAGCCGTAACGGCCGCGGAAGCCGTCGCGTCGGCCGACATCGTGGTGCTCGCCCTGCCTTTGCACAAGTACCGCTCGATCGATGCCGCTGCCCTGTCCGGCAAAATCGTGATCGACGCCATGAATTACTGGTCACCCATCGACGGCACCCAGGACGACTTCGAGGAGGGCACCAGCAGCGAAACG
The DNA here is from genome assembly GCA_025463465.1 of Glaciihabitans sp. Lineage (GTDB taxonomy): Bacteria > Actinomycetota > Actinomycetes > Actinomycetales > Microbacteriaceae > Glaciihabitans. Next base: position 3,683 of record JAODAO010000061.1, read on the forward strand.
ATCGCTGAGTACCTGCCAGGCGCCCGCCTCGTGAAGACCCTCAACCACATCGGTTATCACGAGCTCGAAGCGGACGACAAGCCGTCCGGCCATCCACACCGCCGCGCGCTCGCCGTGGCTAGCGATGACACGCAGGCCGCTTACGCCGTGATGCACTTCATCGAGAACCTCGGCTACGACGCCGTGAACACGGGCAGTCTCGCGTCCGGTGCCTCGTTCGAGCCGGGCACGATCATCTTCGGTGCCGCCCACACCGCGGCCGAGATCCACCAGGAACTCGCCCGCTGGAACGCAGCTGTCGCCTAGCTTCTAGCTCCAGCCCTCTTCGCGCTCGGCCCGGCGTGAGATCACGGTCGGCCGAATACTCAACAGGTACAGCAGTGATGACGCCCCGATCAGGCCAACGCTTGTCGCGCCGATAATCGCCCACAGCACCGGATTCTCCGGCCTGCCGTTTCGATTGCCGCTGTCGGCGAGGCTGGCGGGAGTCGATGTTGCGCTCGGAGTGGGCGTCACGGTCACCGTGACCTGGGGCATCACCGGTGCAGCGATGGTTGCCGTTACCGTGGGTGCAGGCGAGACGAGGGTGACGGTTGGCACCGGCGTGACAACGACCTCGGGTTCCGGTTCGGCCGGGATGATCTCGTCCACCGGGATGGTGGGCACGGGAGTGGGTGTCGGCGTTTTCTCCGGCACCGGAGCCGCGGTGGGCGTTTTCGTGGGTATCGGTGTTGCGGTGGCAACGGGCGGGGCCGTCGTCGGCACAACGACGGGCGGGGTGGGAACAACCCTGGGTGTCGTCGACGGTGCGGGGGTGCTGTCCGGCCGGGCCGCCACGGTGGTTGTGCGCGGGGCCGCGGTGGATGGCGCGGAAACGCTCGAACCCATAACAGGAGGTGCCGCAGCAGCCCCAATGCTGCCGGCAGAAGCCATCGCCAGTACACCACCGATGAGAACGGCTATGTAGAACGAAGACCATACGGTCATGAGGTAAGTCTCTTCTGCAGCATGAGCGGACAGGACGCGCGGCGTCGCTGCCTTATGGTTCGATTTTAGTGACTCGGGCCCCGCGGATGGCACAGCTACTGTCACGATTGTGTTCCGTCACAGTACTGAGATTTTGAGCCGGGACACGTGCCCCTACAGGGTGCGAAAACTTATCCCCACCCCTGTTTGCCCGGGCGAAATGCCGACAGTATTCGACTATGGCCGCTGATCCGTCGCCCACCGTTGTTTCGTACCACCGCTGTGCCGAATGCTCGCAGGAATTGCACGTCGAGTTCATTCCGAACAAAACCTCGGTGGTTGTCGCCTACCTGTGCTCCCAGCATGGGCTGGTCTCGCTCCTTAACCCCTTCGCGCGCTGAGTCGCCCGCGCAATTTTTGTGGCCCTTGGTGCCGCGCAGAACGAGCGACGGGTCGTCCCGCGCCGGCGGTGATTCTGAGAGTTAGGCCTTTTGGTTGCTTCGAGGCCGCCCACCGCTCTAGATTTCTGGCATGACAGTAACGACCCGTGAAGCACGGCTGGGCAGCGCATTTGTGAAACTGTCGGATTCACTCGTCGGGGGATTCGACGTCGTGGATATCTTGGACACCCTGGTGGAGGAATGCAAGAGCGTCCTCGACGTTGATGAGGCGGGAATCGTCCTTCTCGGTATCAAACGAAATCTGAGCACCATGGCATCGACAGGCGCCCGCGCTGCTTCCCTCGAAGAAGTCCAATTGGAACACAACGAGGGACCCTGCATAGACTGTTTCACCACCGGGAAGGTCGTCACCGTTGACGACATCGAACGAACCACCGACTGGCCCGCGTTCCGGCGCCGGGCAGACGAGGCGGGTTTCCGGGCGGTGCACGCAGTGCCGTTACGCCTGCGCAACGAGGTAATTGGCGCCTTGAACCTCTTCAGTGAAAATCCAGGTGCCCTCAACGAAGAGGATGCCATCGTCGCCCAGGCGCTCGCAGATGTGGCGACCATCGCCATCCTCCAGTATCGACTCGTCAGCGAGAGTTCGCTGGTGACCAGCCAGTTGCAGAGTGCACTCGACAGCCGGGTGATCATCGAGCAGGCGAAGGGGGTCATCTCGCAGCACTCCGGTGTCTCCATGGATGAGGCCTTCTCCCGGCTGCGGTCACACGCCCGCAGCAACCAGTCCCCACTGCGTGAGGTCGCAGCGACGGTGGTTGCGCAGCAACTCAAACTCTGACCGGCCGGCGGTTGTGAACCGTCAACGGCCCCGTATATTTCCGGCCTGCTACCGCGTGTAAACAGTGCGTGACGAGTGCCCAGGGGGGATTATCTCCGCGCCCGCAGGTTTCTACTATTCGGGCATGACCAACCTCAAAATGGACCCCGTGCCGGCTCCCGCCAAAAGCTCGATCATTGAGCCGGGCGGTATCGAAGCCATCCCCGCCTCCCGCCGCCACGGCTCCCCGTGGCAGCTCTACGCGACCTGGACCGCGCCGAACCTCGAGTTCGCGACGATCTTCGTCGGCGTGATCGCCGTCGCCTTCTTCGGCCTCGGTTTCTGGCAGGCCATAGCCGCCCTCGTCCTCGGAAACCTGGTCGGTGGGCTCACCCAGGGTGTCCTCTCGACCTGGGGTCCCCGCGACGGCCTGGCCCAGATGGTTCTCAGCAGGACCGCGTTCGGCTACCGCGGCAACATCCTGCCGGCGGCCCTCAATACCCTGATGGCGGGAATCGGCTGGTTCGCCGTCAACTCCGTTAGCGGCGCCTTCGCCCTGACCACCCTCACCGGGATGCCCCTGGTGCTGTCGCTGTTCATCATCGTGGTGGTGGAGGTCGGCGTCGCCTTCGTCGGCCACGACATCGTTCAGCTCTTCGAGCGCTACTCCACCTTCATCCTCGGCGCAATCTTCCTCATCGCCACGATCACCGTTTTCAGCCATTCGAACCTCGGATTCGTCCCCGAGGGCGGCGGATTCAGCTTCGGCGGATTCACCCTCGCGGCGGGTGCCGCGTTTGGCTACGCGGCCGGCTGGAACCCCTACGCGTCCGATTACAGTCGCTACCTGCCGAAGAACACCAGCCGGCGCACCATCGGCCTCGCTGCCGGCCTCGGCAACTTCGTGTCCTGCACGGTGCTGATGGCGGCGGGCGCGGCGGCAGCGACCATTGTCGGCTTCGACGCGGGGGATCCGACCGACTCGTTCACCGCCTCGCTGCCGACGATCGTGCGCGACCTCACCCTCATCGCTATCGCGATCGGCGCCATCGCCGCCAACGCGCTCAACATCTACTCGGGGGCCATGTCGTTTCTCGCGGCGGGGGTCAAGATTCCCTTCGCGCTACGCCGCGCCATCGTTGCCCTCGGCTTCGGCGTCGTGGGATTCTTCCTCGCCTGGAGCGCCCTCGCCGACGCCGGCCACGCGTATGAAAACTTCCTGCTGGTGATCGCCTACTGGATCGCCCCGTGGCTCGGCGTTGTCTTCGTCGACCGTTATCTGCGCCGTGGCACCAAGATCGCGTCGCTGGTCAGCGAGCGGGCCAGGTATCGCAATCCGGCCGGCGTCGCCGCATTCCTTATCGGACTCGTCCTGTCCATCGCCCTGTTCTCCAACCAGGCGTTTTACACCGGGCTGCTGCCCACCCTGTTTCCTGCGGTGGGTGACCTGACCGCCGTTGTGGGTCTTGTGGTGGCGGCCGTGGCGTACTACCTGCTGTTCAGTGCACTGAAGCCGGCGCTCGGAACCAGGTTCGACGACACCACCAACACCACATCGGTGGCCGTTGGGGTGGATGTCGCGGACACCGTCGCCTGATCGCGCCGACCAGCCTGTTTAGCCTGCCCGGCGTGTTAACCACAACATCCCGCCCCGCCGGTAAGAGGTCCGGTGGGACGGGATGAACGTGTGGGAGATCCGACCAGTGAATGAGCCATGGTCAAACTGGGTCGGATCGTGTTCACTGTCCGTAGCCTGACTTCCGGGAAAGTCGGTTCGGTCGGCTAGCACAGCGCCCCTCGGCCAGTGAAGGTCGGAAAGACGCCTCACGTATATTGGCACAAAGTCGAAACGGAACCCTGAGAGATCCTCTCAGGTTCGTCGCTCACCCCGCTGTTCTTCGGCCTCCGAATACGCACCGTTGGTGTGCACTAAGGAACACTTCGACTCGTTATCCCGCGAATCTATGCCTGCATAGAAGGTAGCGATATGGCTGCCTGAGGCCACCGAGTGCCTCGTGGCGGTGGTTTGTATCGTAGGCAAAACACGGTCAGCCGGTCCGTAGTTTCGGACTGTCTGGGCAGTACATCTAAATACGTATGTATGTTTCATAAGTCCCATCAGAGAGGGTTGGATTCAGGGCGAAGACTGGCAAATCCGCGACCTGAAAATTCACAGTTTTGTCTTACGGATTGGATCGGCCCGAATCATTTCCGTGACCGCGGCATAACGCTTCTCGGGTGAACTTGGCGCAGCGTCCACCAATGGGGATAGGTAGACCATTGGTTTCACCGCCGTGCACGGGCTTACAGAAAAGGGCGCCGATCCGGTCGGGGGACTTGTGTACCCCGGGCGGATCGGCGCCCCGATTCCTAGTGCTGGTTGCGGCGACGCAGCAGCAACGCGCCGGCGCCGGCAAGAAGCAGGGTGAGTGCCCCGCCCAGCCAGGCGCCGATCGAGTTGACGCCGGTGTTGGCCAGCTCGCCGGCGGCGGGAACAGCCGGGGTGGGGGTTGGGCTGGCCGGTGCGGCAAGCACCGTCAGGGTGGTCTCAACGGACACACCTTCGCCGGTCACAACAACGCGGTGTTCACCCGCGGTGGCGCCAGCCGGGACGGTGAAGCTGGATGAGAAGGCGCCCTCTCCGTTGGTGTTGACCGTGCCGAGCGCGACCGGCGCCGAGTGCAACGTCACGGTAAGTTCCACCGAGTCGGCGAAACCGGTGCCGCTGAGGCCGAAGCTGTTGCCGGCGATCACCCGGCTGCCACCGTCGATGCGAATCGCGGCGTCCTGGGTCGTCGGCGGGGTCGTCGGCGGGGTCGCCGGCGGGGTCGTCGGTTCGGCGGTCGGCGGGGTCGTGGGCGGTGTGGTGGGTGCCGGTGTGGTGGGTGCCGGTGTGGTCGGTGCCGGTGTCGGGGTGGCATCGGCGGGGCCGAAGACCTCGGTGCCGGTACCGAGCCGCAGGAACACCGTCTCGCCGGTGGCGTCGGCCACACCGTCGTTGTCGGTCACCGCATACACGTTTCCGTCCGCGCCAATGGTGAGGCCCTCGAGCTTCTCCTGGGTCCAGCCGTTGGTGGCCCGCAGGTCGGGCAACACGTCGTAGGCGAGCGTCTTCTCCAGCAGCGGGAGGGTTCCCTCCGCCGGGTCAGTCTTGGGGATCTGCACCGTGTAGATGCGCTTGATCGCCGCGCTCGGTCCGTTCAGCTTGTCGCGCTCGATGACGGCAAGGGTGTTGCCGTCGACGGCCACGATCTCCGACAGGCCAAGCCAGTCGCCAGCGGTGTCTGTCGACTCGAGCTGGTAACCGAACCACGACCACGTCGCGGTGGCAACGTCGTAGCGGCCGATACGGGTAATTCCCGCACCATCCACCTCGGCACCCTGGTCGGCCGGGTCGGTCCACAGCGGACGCTGGATCGCCACGTAGACCTGCTCGTTGCCCTCGGCGTCGGTGATGGCGGTGACGCCCTCGTATCCCCACTTGGCAATGTGGTCGGACACGTCCGAGGGCAGGGTGACGGACTCGAGCACCGCACCGTCGGCGTCGGTGCGATACAGCAGATTGTCGGCGCCGGTCGCGCCCTCGGAGGCGAGCCAGAAGCCGCCCTGTTCGCGGGCGTAGAGGCCCTCAATGTCGAGAACGGCCGGCTCGCCCGCCTCGGTGACGGGAATGCTGTCGGTGATGCGCGCCGGGGTTTCGCTGATGTCGACCGTGAAGATGGTGCTCGGTGACAGGGCAGAGTCGCTCGCCGTGTAGAGGTGATCCTCGTCGCCGGGCTTGGCACTCAGCGCGCCGAGAGCGAGCCAGCCGATGGGCAGGCCGTCGACATCGTCTGAGACGATGCCGGGCTGACCCTCCGTTCCCGTACCGAGTTCGAAAACGGCAACAGAGGCCCGCACCCCGGCTTCGGCCTCGTCGGTTTCGCTTGAGACGACCAGCAGGTTGCGTTCCGGTACGGCCAGCAGCCCCTCCGGCCCGTTGGTGGTGAACACCAGCTGCAGGTACTTCGGCGCGACCGGGTCGGTGAGGTCGTAGACGGCGACGAAGTTGCTGCGCTCCGAGGCGACGAATCCGTAGCGGACACCGTTGATGGTGGAGACCGCGAGGCCCTCCGGCTCGCTGCCCTTTTTACCGGCACGGTCGTTGTTGTGCACGCCGTTGGCGACGGCGAGGTGCTCGACGGTGTTGCCGGCATCCCATGCGACTGCGCCGGTGGATGCGTCGAAGACGGTCCAGCCGCGGGTGCCGCCCTTCCAGTCTCCCTCGTTGGCGGTGGCGAGGTGGGAGTCATCCACCCAGGCGATGGAGTCCGGTTCGCGCGGCACGTCGGTGATGGAGCCGGTAAGGCTGATGATTCCGTCGTCCTCGGTGTCGATCGCGGAGACGCTGACCGAACCGGCGGTGAAGACCTTGGTGATCGCGCGCGACTCGAGGTCGATGAGGATGATGCCGTTGTTTTCCTGCATGGTCACCGCGAGCTGGTTCTTACCGTTGATGGTGACGTACTCGGGCTCGGGGTCTGTGGGGGAGTCGAGGCCGGCGTCGACGAACGAGTTGAGCGCGGAGCCGTCCTCGTTGACCAGGGGAATCGGGGTGGCCGCCCAATCCAAAGGGTCGGTGCCGAGGTCGATGACCTGGACGAAGCCGGCGGGAAGCTGCGGGAGGTCGCCCTCCTCGCCGCCCTCCGGGGTGACCTCTTCGTTGCGCTGGTTCTCGATGGCAATCGCGGCGTATGCGCCGTCTTTGCTGATCGCGATCGAGTCCGGCTGGCCGCCGAGGTCGATGCTGGTGATGCGGGTGCGGTCGCTGATCCGGATGACGTCGAGCCGCCCGGAGGGGTTCACGAAGTCCCCACCGCTCTCGTCGACAACCACCAGGACGTAGTCCCCGTAGACGGCGACCGACGTGGGCTGGTCGTCGGCGTGGCCGAGTTCGGCCAGCGAGATGCTGTCGGTGCCGACGGGGTTGTTGGCATCGGTGATGTCGAGGAAACCGATCCTTTTGCCGGGGGCGTCCGTGTAGATGACGGTGTTGCCGTCCTCGGTGACGCCGGAAATCTCAGCGGCGGTGGCGTCGGCCGGGTCGACACCAGCCCGAACGTGCTGGTACACGGGCTAGGTCGCCGTGCGGTGGAAGGACAGCGCCGGAGTTTCGGCGGAGGCCAGCAGCGGTGCCGCACCGAGGCAACCGACCGCCAGTGTTGCCCCAAGAACAAAAGCGGCGCCGCGCGCCGGTGTGGAAAATCGCAATTAAACCCCTGTGTTTCGCCGTGGACGTGCCTGGGTACGGATTCAGTCGTACTCTTCGAGGGTTCCGGGGCTGGGCAACGGGGCCGTGGCGGCGAGGTGGACCGGAGGTGGCCCGTACGTGTACGCGGGATGAACGCGGGTGTCGCGGCGCGGCGTCAGCCGAGAGTCGCGGTTATGCCGCGCTGATCGCCAACAGCCCGCCGATGCCCGCGACATAGAGGACGAGCACAACCAGTGAGTCCACCCCCATACCGGCGATGCGTTTCTGCGGGCGGAAGATGAGTCCAACAACATAGACAAGGGTGAGCAGCGCGGCGAGCGCCGTCAGATAGATGTCCGAGCCGTTGGCCTGCGGCAGTACCGCGTCGCCCGAGATGACCGTGGCGACGAGGAAAAGAACGGGCAGGAACGCGTTGCCGCCGAAGATGTCGCTGATGGCGAGGTTGTCGTCCCCCTGCTTGATGGCCTGCAGCCCGGTGGAGATCTCGGGGAGGGAGGTGGCCAGCGCCAGCACCGTGGCGCCGAAGAGCACACCGGACAGGCCGAGCTGGCTGGATGCCGCATCCCCCGACCTCTCGAGGACAACACCGGCGACCAGGGTGGCCAGCGCCGAGACGCTGAAAATGATGGCGGCCTTCTTGGTGCCCATCTTCTTCTCCGGCTTTTTGCGCCGATGGCCACCCGTGTGGGGCGCGGCATCCGGCGCCCGCCCGTCCTCATGCCAGGGCAGGTGAGTGCCGGCGCGCTGCACCAGCACAAGCCCAACCACCCAGAGGGCCGCGATAAGGACAACATCCGGGGTGAGCCGCAGCATCTCGAGGCCGGCGGGAAGCTGGCTGCCGGCGATCACCACCGTCAGGACCGCAACAACAACGATGCCCTCCAGTACGAGGGTGAGCGAGGCGGCGCGATACGTGAGCGGCTTCACACCGCTTCCCCGTTTTCCGAACACGTCGAGGATCACCAGGACCACGGTCTGCAGGGCGATCCCGCCCAGGATATTGCCAACGGCGACGTCGAGATTGCCAGAGATCGCCGCCGACACGGTGATGGCGATCTCGGGCAGGTTGGTCGCCACGGCCAGCACGATCAACCCGCCGAGCGCGCTGCCGAGGTGCAGTCGCGCATCGAGCACGTCCGCCGTTTTCGACAGCTGGATGCCCGCCACCCAGATCACGGCGGCGCCGCCGACGAAGATAACGGCGAGCAGCCACAGCGGGAAGGATTCCATCTGTTCAGTAAACCGCCGGATGACCGCGCGGCGGCACCAACGCGCCCTCCAGTTCCTGCAGATACACGATGAGTATCAGCGCTGGAGCGTCCTACGAGGCCGGGTGCGGAACGGCGTGCAGTTCACCCCGGTCGGTTGGTCGGGAGAAGAGGTTCACGAGATTGCCGTCGGGATCGTGAAAGAGGGCGGACCTATTGCCCCACGGCATGGTGGTTGGTTCGAGCACGATGACCTCGAGCACGTTTCTCAGTCGAGCGAATTCCGCGTCGACGTCCGCCACGAGGAATTCGATGATGACCGTGTTATTGCTACCCGGCTGTGGTGCGTAATCACCGAGCATCGCAACGGTTGCGGTATCGGCGATCGCCAGGGTGCCCGTGGTTGTCCGAAATTCGGCAAAAACAGGGGCGGGTCGTGTGGCGACCGTGTCTGTGACAGCCTCGTAGAAATGGGTCAGCCGGTCGACGTCGGCGGTGATGATACGTATCGATGCGAGGTTCACTGTGGTCCTTTCGCGCGAGCCATCCGGCTCGACGTGACCATCATGGGCTGGCTGCGCGACAGCGTCCTGTCGGTGTTTACAGCGAGGTTTCGCCCGGGCCGACCATCCGCAGGATCCCGTGCATAATTCCGAGATCCTCCACGCGCAGTGGGCGCCTCGGTGGTCGCTCGTCCAATTGCGTTGCCTCGGTGATGCGGTCCCCTCGGAACGCGCGAAGCCCGCTGCGAAGGCGGCACCAGCCGATGAGGTACCAGTCGCTGCCCTTGCCGACGAAGCCCATCGGTTCGACGTCCCTTTGGGTCGCGGTCCCATCGCTGGCGATGTAAGCGATCTGTATAACATGACCGGTCCGCAGCGCACGGGCCAGTACGGGCGGCGCTTCCTGTGGCCTGTCCTGGCCGAGCAGGTGAATGCGCGTTGCGAGTTCTGCCGTCTCTGCGAGGCTGCGATCGTCGGTGACGGCGACGACCTTGCGGAGAGCTGACCTCGCGGCGTCGCGGAAGGGGCTGGTGACCAGGGTGCCAAGGGCGATCATCACGGCAAGTGCCTCGTCGACGGTGAACCCGAGGGGCGCGAGGGTGTGGGCGGGATCGAGGCAATAGCCTCCGGTCCGGCCGGGTTCAGCCCAGATAGGAACCCCACTCTGTTGCAACGCCGACAGGTCGCGCTCGATGGTTCGGGAACTGACAGCAAATTTCTCGGCAAGCCACCGCGCACTCCGCGGTCGTGGCGCTACGGCCCGCAGCTCCTCCACGAGTGCATACAGTCGGTCGGTGCGATTCACACCATGACCCTAGTTCCGAAATGCGGGTGGCTTCGGCGCGCCCCGCGCCCCGATCGGCTCAGGTGCGCCGGGAGCGGACCGCCGCGCGGAGCACAGGCCGCCGGAAATCGCGAGTCACCGTGGGTCGAAGAGAGTCAGTATTGCCGGGCGGTGGCCAGCATCAGCGGCCACTCGGAACCGGGGCGAAGCAGGAATCCCGCTCCAGCAGGCTGACCGGCAGGATGGTGCGGCGACGGAACTTCCTGCTGGGGCTGGCGATCCGGTCGAGGATGCGTTGCACGGCCTCCTCGCCGAGGTTCGCCGGGTCCTGGTCCACCACGGTGGTGGCGGGGGTGAGCGCGTCGGCCATCGGGAAGTCGCCGAAACCGACCAGGGCGAGATCGGTGCGCCGCAACTGCTGCAGGGCGGGGATCAGCACCATTGAGCAGCGGGCGTTGGAAGAAAAAACCGCTGTCGCCGGGTCGGCGTTATCCGCCAGGGCCCGCACCGCGTTGGTCGCCCCGGCCCGGTCGCTGGCACCAAACGTCACCAGCGACGGGTCGAAGTCGATGCCGGCGTCCGCCAGCGCGAGTTTGTAGCCGGCGAGGCGGTTCTGGGTGGTGGGAATGGCCAGGGAGTCGCCGATAAATGCGACCCGCCGATGCCCGTGACCGAGCAGGTGCGTCGTCGCCATCTTCGCACCGCCGTGGTCGTCCTCAACAAAACTATCGGCGGCGAGTTTGGTGGGAGCGCGGTCGACGAATACCAGGGGAGTGCCGTCGGCCCAGCGACGCAGGTAGGACTGGTCGTGTGAGATCGGGGCCACGATCAGCCCGCTCAGCTGCCAGGTCAGCAGCGACTCGATGATCGTGCGCTCGCGATCGGCATCCTCGCCAAGGCTGGTGACGGCGACCGCCTGCCCGTGGGTGGCGGCGACCCTCTCAACGGCGCGGGCGATGGCGGCGAAAAATGGGTCGGCGATGTCGGGAACGGCGACGCCAATGACCCGGGCACGTCCGGTGCGGAAGTTCTGCGACAGGGTATTCGGGATGTACTGCAGTTCCTTCATCGACGCCAGCACACGGTCGCGGGTGAGGGGAAGCACGTGCGGGTCGTTGTTGAACACCCGGGACACGGTTTTGGTGCTCACCTGTGCGTGGGCCGCCACGTCGTACATGGTGGTCATGCGGAAAAGACCTCACTGGTGATTGTGCACGGGTCGTGCGGGACGACAGCGGTGGCTCGCCACTTTAGTGGACCGGGTGGAAATGAGTGGGGTGCCACCGCTGTCGGCGTGAGACGGCATGTGTCAGCGCGCCGTGTAACCACCGTCGATGGGCAGAGAGACGCCGGAGATCATGGAGGCCTCGTCGCTGAGCAGGAAGGTGATGGGGCCGGCGATGTCGTCCACGGTGGCCCAGCGACCAAGCGGCATGGCCTCGAGGAACGGCTTTTCGATTTCGGGAAGGCCCCAGTAGAACGCGGACATCTCGGTCATCACCACGGTCGGGTTCACGCTGTTCACCCGGATGTTGTACTTGCCGAGCTCCAGCGCCGAGACGCGCGTGATGTTGTCGAGCGCCGCCTTGGAGGAGCCGTAGGAGATGTGGCCGGTGAGGGCGACCAGGCTGGCCTGGCTGGAAACGTTGACGATGGCGCCTCCCTTGCAGAGCCGGATCATCGAGGCCGCCGCGTACTTGGTGACCAGCAGGCTGCCGCGGGCGTTGATGCTCATCACCTTGTCGAATACGTCGATGTTGGTCTCGACGGGACCGGCGATCTCGCCGCCCCAGCCGCCGCAGTTGACAACACCCCACAGGTCGAGGCCCTCGAGGGCGCCCTTGATCGATTCTTCCGACGTGAGGTCGAACGGCAGGGGGCGTGCACCGGTCTCGGCGGCGAGGGTGTCAAGGCCGTCCATGTTGCGTCCGCTGGCGATCACATCGGCACCCTGTGCGACCAGGTGGCGCACGGTTGCCCCACCGATTCCGCCACTGGCGCCGGTGACGAGGATGGTACGCCCGGTGAAGTCAGTCATGTTCCTGGATCTCTTTTCTTCGACTCTGAAAATGCGAGGTGGCAGCGACGTGACGGCTTTCCCCGGGATGTCGCACACCCATGTAATCACGAAAATTGACCGCATGACACCGGTGTCATGATTTTCTCCAAAAATTGTTGACACCGGTGTCATGAGAGGCATACGTTCAATCCAGCGGCACATTCCTTCCATGTTTTGGCACCGGTCAAAACGGGGCAGGGGGATGTTCAGCTCATAAGTTTTGCTCCACTGGTGCAGCGATCCTCTTCCCTGCATTGGTGACGACTCGACCAATGGAGACTCGATGATCGCTTCCGTGCCGCCGCCGCGCAGCACCGCCGCCCCGGCCGTGCTCAGCGCAAGTACCGCGGACCTCATCGAGCTCGCCCGTGCCATGGCCATTCCCGGTGAGCGCCGCATCCTCGGCATCACCGGCGCTCCCGGGGCTGGCAAGTCCACCGTCAGCACCGCCATCGCCGAAGCGCTGGGAGATGCCGCCGTGATCGTGGGGATGGACGGCTTCCACCTCGCCAACCAGGAACTGAGCCGCCTCGGCCGCGCCGACCGCAAGGGCGCCTCCGACACCTTCGACTCCCACGGCTACGCCGCGCTGCTCGAACGCCTGCGCAACACCCGGGAGACCGATACCATCTACGCCCCCTGGTTCAATCGCGGCATCGAGGAATCCATTGGCAGCGCCATCCCGGTGTCTCCCACAACGCCGCTGGTGATCACCGAGGGCAACTACCTGCTGATGGAAGACCGCGGCTGGGGCCGTGCCGGGGCCGCCATTGACGAGATCTGGTACATCGACATCCCCGGCGACGTGCGCCTCGAACGGCTCATCCGCCGGCACGAGCTGCACGGTCGCTCGCACGACGCCGCCGAGAAGTGGGTGGCCGCGGTTGACCAGAAAAACGCGGTGCTGATCGACGCCACCCAAAACCGTGCCGATCGAATCATCCACCTGACCGACTGAATGACCCACGAACCACAATCGCTCCTCTCAATGACGCAAGGAAACCAACGATGACCCACACAGAAACCCGGACCCCGGTGCTGGAGGCACGCGGCCTGACCCGTAGTTTCGGCGCCGTGCGTGCGCTCGACAACGTCGACTTCGAGCTCTACCCCGGCGAGGTGGTCGCTTTGATCGGCGACAACGGTGCCGGTAAGTCCACCCTCGTCAAAGCCCTCTCCGGCAGCCTGGCCGTGGACAGCGGCGAGATTCTCTACAACGGCAACCCGGTGGAGCTGAACACCCCCAGCCAGGCCAGCGCCCTTGGCATCGAAACCGTCTACCAGGATCTGGCCCTGGCCCCGCATCTGAACCCGGTGCAGAACATGTTCCTGGGACGGGAGATCGCCGCAGCGGGCCTGAAAGGCAGATTCGGTTTCCTGGACAACAAGGCCATGCGCCTGCGTTCCAAAACCGCGTTCGACGATTTGGGGGCCACCGTTCGCAGCCTGTCGGATCCGGTCGGGGGGATGTCGGGCGGGCAAAGGCAGGCGATCGCGATCGCCCGCGCCGTGGCGTGGGCGAAGGGTGTCGTCTTTTTGGACGAGCCCACCGCGGCCCTCGGGGTGGTGCAGACGAAGAACGTGTTGGAGACCATCCGTCGGGTACGGGACAAGGGGGTGGGGGTGGTGTTTATCAGCCACTCGATGCCCCACGTGATCGATGTTGCCGACCGGGTGCAGGTGTTGCGGCTGGGGCATCGGGTCGCGACGTTGCAGGCGAAGGAAACGTCCATGGAAGAACTTGTCGGCGCGATGACCGGCGCGATTGTGGGGAAGAACTCATGAGCCAAACCACCAAAGGCACCGG
>JAODAO010000082.1 GCA_025463465.1 Glaciihabitans sp.
AGTTGAGCCTTCGCCCATGCCCGGATGGGGGACTTCTGCGACCATTCATCTATGGGCCGCTCCCGTACGCCGGACTGGGAGAGCAGGCGGGTAGCGATCTCGGTGGCATACCTCTGCTGGCCAGTGATGCGTTGTCCCCGGAAAGAGCCATTGATCAGGATGCGCGCATCGGACACGGCGGTGTCTAGGTGGGATCCTGTGATGGTCATGTCAGCCTCCGGAGGTAATCGGTAAGTCGGTTTGGTGCAATATTCGTAGCCGTCGGCGCTGATGAGGTGGTGGTTCGAGCACTGGGAAAACACTTAGATGTGTCGCCGTGTCCTTGGGTTGATCAGCTGAGATACATCACCCCATGGGGCGCTGCACCGATTGGCCAAACCGTGGCATGCCATTCAGGCGAAGGATATTCGGAACCCGGCGCGCTGGAGGCGCGGATGAGCGGATAAATGCAATTACGCCGTTCACCGGGGGCCGGTGCCCGAGCTACTCCGCCCGACGTCATCACGAGACTTTCTACTCGTGATGCGCATGACTATAGAGTAACTTCGCACGGAATTCTTGTCACCCGGACGGGGGTCAGACCGCCGTTCGGCGAGGCGATACCCCCGCATTGCCAATCCCCGGCGGACGAACCGGGCGATCGCATCCTGGACCTTCCATATCGACAACGCACCGCTGATCCGGTAGCCCAGCAGGGCGACGTGTTCTGTGAGGCCAGGGGTGTCGCGCGCGCCAATTCCACGTTGCAGGGAACCCTCGATACGGGAGTGGGTGGACGGAATCTGGACCAGTGACAGTAGCTCTCCGGGCAAGTCATTCCAACGTTGCTGCATGTCAAAAACAGCCTCCCCGCGAACAACGCATTCCCGGGTGAAGGCGGCGTAACCACGTTCATGATGGTGCCAACTGAGCGCGGCGGGATCGAAAGCAGCCTGGGCGCCAATCATGTCGAGACGAAGCCCAAGGTCCATATCCTCGTTGTAGTTGAGACGCTGTGACGGCTTAAAAAGCTCGGCGGCCTCATACAACTTGCGATCGATACTGGCGTTTCCTCCCCAGAATGACTGCAAAAGCTGGTGTGAATCACCGGGTGCGGCAGTCCGCCACGACGCAACCTGGTTCTCGTAGTCGCGCGCATAAATATAGGTCGCCGCCTGGTCGCGACCTCGCCTCGGCGGCAGCGCTACCGGCATATACCCGAGTAGCGCCGAGTCCGGGTTGTTGGAGTGAAAGGCGCGATGGCGCTCAACAAGTCCCGCGGCCGGCACGATGTCGTCGTCGGTTATCAGCACAACATCCCCAGTGGATTTGACCAGCCCCGCAATGCGCGCCAACGCCAGTCCCCCGTTGACGGGGAGCTCCTCAACGACGACCGCCGGTGACGTCAAAACGCCCGCGAGAGCGGACCGCCAGCCCGGGTGCGGTCCATCCAGAATGACGACAATTTCATCGGCATTCTGAGCCAGATATGCCTCAATGAGGGGAGCCAGACGGTCCAACCGACGGTAGGACGGTATGACCACTGATAAAATCACTGGCGTTTTTTCGAACACTGGTTTTTCCGACACAGTAGTCCTTTCCGTCGGGAAGCGAATCCCTGTCGCCGCCACGTTCCATCAGATTTTTAGCCTCCTGACGGGGGCTTATGTCACTTTTGACGTTCCTTATCAGGCCCGCAGAGCGGTGTTAGTATCGCAGACACTATCAACCTGACACCGTTGATTCGGCGGGGGCGCATGCGTTGTCCCGGTCCGTTTCTAGACACAGAGCGGACGGCATCTTTTGTATCTGCGTGAACACCTGCATGACCAGCTCGACATGATCGCCGTCCTCGGACCAGCCGACCCTGACGTACTCGCACTGCTACCAGAGGCGGTTCGCACGCATGTCCTGAGCACAGAGGGCGCATCGTTGCACCGCAGGGCCACTTCCCGTTATGCGTGGGCGAGAGCGACCATGCCGCAGGTCGAACGCGGCATCGACGAGGTCATCACCGAGGTGGAGCCCGGGCTCAGCACCGCAGAAATCGGCGTGGCGGCATCCCACCAGGGTTACGCCACCCTTCCCATATCGATCCTGGTCTCCGGCGACCGGATTGCCATGATGTTCCCTCACGACCTGTTCGATGGAACCGGGGGCTGGGAGCACATCGTGTGGATTCTGGAGCGTGCGACGGGCACATTGAGGACCGACGACAAGACCCCGCTCCGCCGCGCCGTGTGGACAGCCGTCAGGCACTCGAAGATCGACAATCGCGAGGCGCTCCTAGCGGCCCGCGAAAAGCGCCGCCACGCCGAGGTATCCACTTCGACGGCACCACAGTACCCAGCGGGAATCGCGCAGAATCCGCGGCTGCGTAAGACCGGTCACCGTTTTGTCATGCTGACCCCCGACCAGGTCACCTACCTCGACAGATCCGTCCCGGCGCTCGCCGACGGAACCCCGTCGACAGCCGGGCGCTCCACCCGTGGGATGAAGCTGACCGAGCTCGTTATCGGAGCATTTAGCGCCGCCGTAGATCCCGCCGCCGACTTCCGCATCCGCATGGGAGTCGACCTGCGCCGATACCTTCCCAAAGGTGTGCGCGTTCTCGGACCATTCTCTACCGCCTACCCAATCGGCACCCTGCGCACGACGGACAACTCCGCCGGCGCCCTCACCAAGCGAGTCAGCACCATCCTCAATTCAAAGGAACCGCTGGCTGCTCTTATCGGCGACATGCTCGGCCTCGCGAAAGCCACCGTTCGCCACCCGCTCGGACGCCCGAGCGGTGATGGCCGCCGCGACACGGTGGAGGTCACCGTGTCCATTGTGCAGTCGAGGGTTCCGGATGAATTCTGGGCTGAGGGGGCTCTCCCCGAACTGGCCGTCGTATTGCTTCACCCGATCCAAGCCACAAGCCCAATCATCCAGATCGCTGATGTTGGTGGTCATTCCGTCGTGTCAATCTGGGATGAGACGGGCACTGTCGACATCGATGTGTTCGAGGCTGCCATCTCCAACATCCTGGCGGCCCGGGTGCTTCCCGGGAGCCCGTCCGGAAAAACCCAGTGAACGGCATCATCCAGCAGGTCAATCTGCTTTTGCGCCAGTGGCCGGTTCTCCTCGGCGGCATTGTCCTCGGCCTAATTGGCGCGATCGGATATTCCGCCGCCGTCACGCCAGTTTTCACCTCCACCTCTCAAGTCTTAATCGCGGTCAGCTCTAGCGGCTCTCCCGGCGACCGCCAGCAGGGCGCCGCTTACGTGGTGCAGACCCTCCCCACCTACACTTCCGCGGTAACCAGCTCCGTGGTGCTCGGTCCTGTAATCGACGAGCTGGGGCTGGACGACACGGTTGGCGAACTTCGTGAAAGTGTGACTGCGGTCGCTGAGGCCAACGCCGCGCTGATCACAATCACCGCAAAAGCCTCGACCGCTGTTGAGGCTCAGGCCATTGCCGCCGCCGTCACTGACCGATTTATCGCGGTTGCCCCCGCGCTGATTTCTCCGGTTGCCTCCGATCTGACCGCTGATCCATCTGCGCAACTCGTTACTGCCGAGGTGAAGCTGTCGATACTCGATGAGGCGACCCTGCCCCTCGGGCGGGACTCGCCCACACTGGTGATGACTGTTGCACTCGGGTTCGTAGCCGGCCTACTGATCGGTGTCGGCGTCGCTCTGACCCGCAATGTTCTTGACACTCGCGTGCGGAGCGAGGAAGAGATCATCACCATTGTCGGCTCCCCCGTTATCGCCCGGCTACCCGATGTGGAAGGCACGAACTGGGAGTCCCGCGACAACGATCCGGTTTGGTCGGACGCCGTCCGCACCCTGCGGAGCGCCATGTCCAGCTGGGTGTCCGCTGGCGGCCCCGTGCAATTCAGCTCGGCCACCGACGGTGAGGGCACCACCGCAACCGTCACCGCCCTCGCAGCCTCGTTCGCCAAATCGGGATTGCGTACCGTCACCGTGGATGCGAACCTGCGGGAACCTACCCTGCATAACATTTTCCACGTCGCTCCCACTCCTGGCCTTGCCGACCTCCTCAACGGAGTGATGGAACTCGACCGAGTCCTCGCCCCCGCCCCACTTCTGCGAGACCTGACGGTTGTCCCGGCAGGACTCACCGATTCACCCGGCGACCTCGTCGCGTCCGGCGCACTCGAGTTGGTGCTGCTCGAACTATCGAGATCATCAGACATCGTCCTTGTCGACACCCCCTCAATCGTGTCCGCAGCCGACGCCCTCGAGGTGGCCCGCTCCGTGGCGAGCGTCATTCTCGTGGTCGCAATGGGCGGCGTCACCAGGCAGGTCCTCACCCGGGCGGTCGAGCAGATCCGTCGTGCTGGTGGCGCAATCGACGGCATAGTTATCACCCACGCACCCCTGGCGTCACTGCACGTCGCCAACAGTTCCGCTATCACCGGCATCAGGTCATCATGACGCCGCCGCCACTCAGCCACGCGACCACCCCACGGTCAGCGGCGCGACGTGGCGCGATCACTCTCGGCGTCGGAGGTGTCGCGGCGCTGGGCTTCGGCGCGATGGTCTCCGCGTTCCCCGTAGCCTTGGTCGCAGTATTCGCCGTCCCCGCCGTGATTCTCTTCCCTCTTATGGGGGTCGGTATCGCCGTCTTGTCTGACGGTGTCGCTTTCCCTGCACTCATCACAGGATTCAGTACCACCCTGATCAACATCGGCGTCCTTGGTGCGGTCATTGCCGCGCTTCCGGTCGCGCTCATCCGACGTCGAGCAAACACCATAGTGATTAAGATTGCTGCCGCACTCGCAGCCACCAGCATCACCGGAATGGTGATAGCACTCATCGCTTTCCCTACCTCTCAATGGCTGAGCGGCGCGCGCTACTTCCTCGTCCCCATCGCCGTCGCCGTCCTCGCGTCAGCGCTGAACGACCGGCAGCTTCGAGTACTCCTCCGTGCCGTCGCCGCCCTGATGGCGGCCAGCTTCGCCGCAGCAATCGTGGAGACAGCCCTGGGATCCGACCGACTACTCGAACTCACCGGATTGGAGTACGGCACAAGCATTCGCAACTTCGGTACGGCACTGCGAGCGCCGGGTACGTTCGCCACCAACTACCACCTTGGCGCATTCTCCTCCGTGATTGCGGTCGTTGCGCTGCTCTGGTGGAGTTCTCTCGAAGGGGCCAGAAAAGACATCATCTGGCGGATCGTCGCACTGATCTCCGCCGTCGGCTGCTTAGCGCTCAGCACCTACCGCACCGGCGTTGTTGTGCTGATCGTCAGCGTCGTTGCCGCGGTGTTCCTCAGCGGGGATGCCGTCAAGCGCTGGGTCAAGATCAGCGTCGCGGTGACCGGCATCGCCGTCGGGGTCGGATTCTTTGCCGTTGGTCTCGGCGACAGCAAGAGCTTTTTCCAGCGCTTGGACATCTGGGCCCAGCTACTTG
>JAODAO010000085.1 GCA_025463465.1 Glaciihabitans sp.
CCTCGCCGCCCGCTACGAGCTCACCCCCGCGCGCGCCGCGCTGGCCTGGATCGCCCAGCTCGACGGTGTCAGCACCGTCATCCCGGGCGCCCGCTCGGTCGAGCAGGCCGCGGCCAACGCGTCGGCGGGAACGGTCGAGAACATCGACGAAGCCTTCAACACCGCCGTCACCGAACTCTACAACCGGTACTTCCGCGCAGCCGTTCACGACCGCTGGTAGCCGCCATCGGCGGTAGGGGCCGCTGGTAGTCGCAGCGACCAGCGGAATCGGCCGCGAATGCCCGGGTGTTAGCTGACCTTGTCCGGGTGGGATCCGGTGCGCTCGCCGGATTCCAGCGTGGCGATCGCGGCAAGGTCGCTCTCGTCGAGTTCGAAGTCGAACACCCTCGAGTTCTCCACGATGCGCTCGAGGGAGTTCGATTTCGGGATCACGATGAGGCCAAGCTGCAGGTGCCAGCGCAGCACAACCTGGGCGGGGGATTTGCCGTGTTTGGCGGCGATGCCCGCCAGCAGCGGGTCGCTGAGCACCCGGCCGCGCGCCAGCGGCGACCACGACTCGGTGCGAATGTCGTGCGCCGAGTTGAAGGCGCGCAGCTCGGACTGCGGCAGCCACGGGTGCAACTCCACCTGGTTCACCACGGGAACACTGTCGCTCTCGTTGATCAGCCGTTCCAGGTGCGGTACCTGAAAGTTGCTGACCCCGATAGAGCGGGCCCGGCCATCGGCCTTCAGCGTCTCCAGAGCCTTCCAGGTTTGCACGTAGCTGTCCCGGGCGGGCGCCGGCCAGTGGATCAGGTACAGGTCGACGTAGTCCATTCCGAGCAGCTCCAGGCTGCGGTCGAAGGCCTTCAGGGTCTGGTCGTAGCCGTGGTCGTCGTTCCATACCTTGGTGGTGACGAAGATGTCGGAGCGGGGGATGTCGGCGGTGCGCACGCCCTCGCCGACCCCGCGTTCGTTCAGGTAGAGCGCCGCCGTGTCGATGTGGCGGTAGCCGGCATTGATCGCCCCGGTCACCAGCGCCGCCGCCGCTGCATCATCCACCTTGTACACGCCAAGGCCGAATTGGGGGATGGTGGTGCCGTCGGAGAAGCTCAGGCGGGGCGAAAAATCGGCGCTGGTCATAGCTCCCATGGTTGCACGGTCTATAGTTCCAGCCATGTCCAGATTGATGATTGTCGTCGCCAGTGTTCGTCCGGGCCGAATTGGCCTCCCCATCGCGCAATGGGTGCGGGAACAGGCGGAGCGCCGCAACATCTTCGACATCGACTTCGCCGACCTGGCCGAAATCAACCTGCCGTTTATGGACGAGCCGAACCACCCGCGCCTGAAGCAGTACACAAAACAGCACACCATCGACTGGAGTGAGCGCGTCGCGGCGGCTGACGCTTTTGTGTTCGTGACCCCCGAGTACAACCACAGCTACACCGCGCCGCTGAAAAACGCCCTCGACTTCCTCAGTCAGGAATGGTGGCGCAAACCCGCCGGATTCGTCAGCTACGGCGGGGTGTCCGGCGGCTCCCGCGGAGTTTCGGCGTTCGAGCCGGCGATGACCACGGTCGGCCTGATCAAAACGGGGGCGGCGGTTGAGATCCCGTTCGCCGGCAGCCTCGTCGTCGACGGCCGGTTCACCCCGAATGACAAGTTCACGGCGATCCTGGACAACATGTTCACCGAGCTGGATACCCTCGCGACGGCACTGAAGCCCCTGCGCTGACGCCGCCCGGCGCCGTCCAGTCGAGCCGGATCAGCTAAGCCGGATCAGTCGAGCCGGGTCAGCTGGGCTGCATCGGCACCGGTTCGGTGTCGGGAATGGGGCTGGAGTCCCGCCCGCGCAGGTCGGGGTGCCAACGGCGGAACACGGTGGGCACCAGGAAGCCGACGCAGGCGAAGGCCGCCGCGATGAAGTAGCCGCCGACGGCGCCGTTGACATCGATGAGGAACCCGGCAAGGGCGGAGCCGAGCGCTGCGCCCATTAGCTGGCCGGTACCGACCCAGCCGTAGGCCTCGGCGGTGTCGCTGAACTTGACGCTCGAGGTGACGATGGCGGACATCACGGCGAACGCCGGAGCGATGCCCATCCCGGCGACCAGCAGGGCGAAGGCGAGCCACCAGAAGTTCAGCGAGAACAGCGCGAGCGCCATGCCGAAAAACACGGCGAACATCCGCCGGCCCATCGACCAGGGGCCGACCGGAAGGTGGCCGAGCGACAGGCCGCCGACCAGCGAACCGACGGCGAAGATGGCGAGGATGATGCCGGACTCGGAGCCGCCGTGGCCAAAGGTGGCCACAACGCTGGCCTCGACGGCGGAGCAGGCGCCGAGGAGCAGGAATCCGGTGATCGTCGACAGCAGCACGGCGCGCTTGGTAAGCACCTTGCCGATCTTGCGGCGGCTGCGGGGGATACGAACCCGGCCGACCTCGGGGGAGAGGATGAACCACAGCCCCCCACCGATGAGGAAGATCAGCGCAATCAGGATCGCGACGACGGTGCTGACCTGGATGGCGACGAAGGTGGTGATCACCGGGCCGGCAACCCAGATGATCTCCTGCGCCGAGGCATCCAGCGAGAACAGCGGGGTCAGCTGCTTGGAGTTCACCAGTTTCGGGTAGATCGTGCGCACCGCCGACTGCACGGGCGGCGTGCTCAGCCCAACGACGGTGCCGACGATCATATAAAAGGGGACGGTCATCTCGATGAAGGCGATGGCCGCTATTCCACTGGCGCACACCACCATCGTGAGGGTGAGCACACGACGCATCCCCCAGACACCCATCCAGCGGCTGGTGAGCGGACCGGCAATGGCCTGGCCGACGCTGGTCGCGGCGAGGACAAGGCCAGCGGCGCCGTAGGAGCCGGTGACCTGCTCGATGTGGAGAAGGAATGCGAGCGACAGCATCCCGTTCGGAAACCGGGCGGTAAGTTGCGCGGCGATGATCCGGGCGACCCCCGGGGTTTTTAACAGGCTGCCATACGTACTCACAAGGCCTCCAGACTACTCATAGCCGACCAACGTGCGGGGTATTGGCTTCCCGGTGGTCGTTCCCATCCTCAACATCACAATTGGCCGAGAAGGCCACCCTCGGCTAGGATCGTCGATTGTGCCTAATTCTGCCCCTCACTCGCCGCTGACCCTCGCGCGGGTCTCGTGGAACGACCCCCGCGCGATCTCTCTCCGCGACGCGATGGATGTCGAGATGATGGAGCTGTACCGCGAGATTGCCGCCGTGGCTGAGCCCGGTGTTGGCGAGAAAATGGACGCCGTCCTGGTCGTTGACCCTGACGAGA
Source organism: Glaciihabitans sp. (assembly GCA_025463465.1). Taxonomy (GTDB): domain Bacteria; phylum Actinomycetota; class Actinomycetes; order Actinomycetales; family Microbacteriaceae; genus Glaciihabitans. The sequence goes on from JAODAO010000085.1 coordinate 3,287, forward strand.
TCCTGTTCACGATTTTAGTGCTCGACGGTGAAACGGCGGTTGGCCACGCGGCGCTGCGCCCCTTCAACGACTCCCTCGAGGTCAAGCGTGTTGTGGTCGCGGAGTCGCACCGGGGCCTCGGCATCGCGAAGCTGCTGATGCGTGAGATGGAATCCATCGCCCGCGAGCGCGGTATGAAGTCGCTTGTGCTGCACACCGGTTTTATGCAGATTCCTGCCATCCGCCTGTACGAGACCCTCGGCTACTCGCCGATCCCGTACTTCCGTGGCTACGAGGCCGTCCCGGACAGCCTCTGCTTCGAAAAGCTCCTGCCCTTCGGCTAAACGCCGCGTCACCCGCGCGAAGGTCCTGGCACGGACATTTCGACGAGGAATAAGACGTGACGGCAGGATTCGAACCTGCGAACAACGGAATATGAAACCGTTTCCTTTGACCACTTGGATACGCCACGGGGTTGTTACGGGTCCAACCCTAGGCAGCCGCTCCAGCCTCCGCAGCATCTCGTTACGCCGATCGACACAGTATGTCTCCGCGCTACGTTGCTGCCCGTCGAACCTTGACGGCTAGGCCGGCACAAACTATTTGACGACCGGGTGGGGCAAGCTGCATCGCCATCATCGACTCCACAAGCGCGATCCACACAGGCATACAGGCGACTCCGATGAACGGATTCGTCGTCGACATCCACCAGGTTGATGCGGGGCGAGCGGGGTGCACTTCCATCGTGAGCGGCCCCACCGGCACCACCCGGTCAGCCTTACACGCGTAATACGCGGCAACCTGCGAGCGGCGCCGGAGCAACGGGTTTAGTCTCACAGCACGATAAGAAAGAGAACCAGTGCCGTGAGTTACTCGAACCGCCACACGATCGCGCCCGTTGCGACAGCCCAGCCGACCGCCGCGCCCACACCATTTTTGGCGCCGCAGGACACGCTGAGGGCGGCGCCCATCACGGCGCCCGTCCTGGATTCGGTGACCGACCTGATCGGCAACACCCCGCTGGTGGAGCTGCGCCACCTCGCCGCGGGCCTGCCAGGGCGGGTGTTTGCGAAGCTGGAGAGCCGCAATCCCGGGGGATCCGCGAAGGACCGCGTTGCGCTGAACATCATCCGCACCGCTGAGGCCAACGGCGACCTCGCTCCCGGCGCCACCATCGTCGAGTCGACCTCCGGCAACACCGGAATCGGTCTCGCCCTTGTCGGCCAGCTGACCGGGCACCCCGTTGTCATCGTGCACGGCGCCACCATCTCGGCCGAGAAGCGCGCCATCCTGCTCGCGTACGGCGCCCGCCTTGTCGAGGCGGACTGGGATGCCGCGCCCAACGACCCGAGCAATGCCAGGGCCGTCGCCGACCGTATCGCCTCGGAGATACCCGGCGCCTGGCGTTCGTCGCAGTTCAAAAACGCGGCCAACCCGCGCGCCCACTACACCTCGACCGGCCCCGAGATCTGGAAGCAGACCGAAGGAACCGTCACCCACTTTGTGGCGAGCATCGGCACCGGTGGCACCGTCACCGGAACAGGCAGGTTCCTGAAGGATGCCAGCAACGGCGCCGTGAAGGTCATCGGGGTTGACCCGACCGGGTCGACCTACGGCGGCAACCTGCCGGGCACGATCCTCGTCGACGGGGTCGGCACCAACTGGCCGCGCGCCAACTGGCCCGATATCTTCGACCCGACCGTCACCGACGAGATCCGCATTGTGGAGGACAGGGTGGTGTACCACACGGTGCGCCAGCTTGCCCTGCGTGAGGCCCTCCTGCTCGGCCCGTCCTCTGGCCTCGCGATCTCGGTCGCCCTTGATCTCGCCGCCACCGTCGAGCCGGGTTCCGTCATCGTGGTGGTGTCGCCGGACGGCGGCGGCAACTACCTCAGCAAGGCGTTTAACCCCGAGTGGCTCGACTCAGAGGGACTCGGCATCGATCCCACCAGCACAGGACCGACCAGCACCAATACCCCCAGCACGGATGGAACACGTAACTAATGGCACTGCAGCACTTCGGTTGGTTCCTCGGCGCAGGTTTCGGTGTGCAGGGCTGGGGCGACCCCACCTTCGGCATCGGCTACGACTGGAAAAAGCCGCGTGTGTACCAGGACGCCGCCGTCGCCTTCGAGGCCGCGGGACTCGACCTGTTTATCATCGAGGACGGTGTCACGGTGCCGGACACCTACGGCGGCACGGCCGAGGTGAACCTCGCCAACGCCCGCTTTGTGCCCAAACACGACCCGCTTCCCCTGGTGCCGTACCTGTTGGCCGCCACCGAGAAGCTCGGCATTGTGCCCACCCTCAGCGCTTCCTTCTACGAACCGTTCACCGCGGCACGCCTGCTCGCCACCCTGCAGCACTTCGCCGACGGCCGCCTCGGTTTCAACGTCGTCACCAGCGGCAGCGACCTCGCCGCCCAGAACTACGGCCTCGACAAGCAGATCGACCACGACGTGCGTTACGACCGCGCGGAGGAGTGGGTGCAGGTCGTGCGCAAACTGTGGCGCAGCTGGGATGACGGGGCCGTGCTGGAGGATGCCGCGGCCGGCGTCTTCGCCGACTTCACCAAGGTGCACACGATCGACCACGCCGGCGAATTCTTCCAGGTTCGCGGGCCGCTGAACACGGCGCCGATGAACGAGGAGCCCGTGATGGTGCAGGC
>JAODAO010000118.1 GCA_025463465.1 Glaciihabitans sp.
CGTGGGGTGTGGGTCAGCACAAACACCGGATACCCGAATGGTGGCTCGTCTCCCCACCACCCCGTCCAATTGGGATCGTCTGGAAAGTTGTGCAGCCCGAACATCCCGGCGCCCATCACCTCGGCACCGACGCCCTCGAAGTAGGCGCTGGCGTATTGCTCGTCCACTCCGGTGGTCCCGGCGCCTGTGGTGTTGTGGAAAACCCGTTCCTGCATCGTCTTGGTGGCAATGTATGCGGCGACCAGCCGCCCCCAGTCGGTGCCGAACGGCTCCTCGGGGCTCTGGTCGGTGGTGGTAGCGAACCCGTCGAGGGAGATGTTAAGGTCAACGCGGACAACCATGATGGACTCCTTCGGCGGTGCGGCGGGCAATGCAGTTGACAGTGCCGTTGACAGTGCCGTTCACAGCGCTGTTGGCATCATGCAACCACCGGGTGGAGCGGGACGTCAAACACAATCTCACCGCAGTGCGCCGCCCGAACCGTGGTGATGATGGTTCTACTCAGCGCTTCTCGCCGACGAACTTTGTCATCTACGGTGAAACCGCCGACGATCCTCTGCAACCCCGGCCACACACTGGAGCGGGTTGGTTTGTTCGCTGGGATGGGGCGGCCCGAATTGGTGGTGCAGCGCATGCAATCTTTCATGTCCGTCTCCACGAGACCAGCCCATTCTCAATCCCCCTGTCGGCAATCAGTGCCAACACGGCTTTTTGAGTGTTGAAGTCGAACCCAAGTCTGACCACCCGAGCGGACGACGGAGGGCTTAATTTCACCAGTTTTTGTCGTCACAACTACCTCTTCTGGAGCAAGTGTCGACGGCCGGTGCGGCCGGGCGGCACAGTTCTCACTCAAGTCCGCGACACCATGGATTACTACTGCCCGCAGGCCTATTTTTATGCCTACACCGGACGATATGGTCATGGTCGTCATCACTCGAGGCGAGTGATACTGCCGTGGCCCGGATGCGCGACGTGTGCACTCGGATTGTCGGCGTTGCTTTGGGTGTGGTAACCCAATCGATGCTGGAGGTCCTCACCTTTTAGATCGCGTCACGCTCGGAACCTCCGTGGGAAGAACACCTGAGTCTTGTTCCTTTTTGTGGAACACGGAAACTCCTATTAGGACCGCGTGTTGAATAGGGCGGGTCAGTGATCAGACCCGTGGGTGACGGATTCGGCGGCCCCACCCGCTCAGCGTTCCGGGGAGGGGTCGCCCATCACCCTGCCGAGCAACGCCGCAATGATCAGCGGCGCCGTTCGCGCCCCCAACATTGACAGTGGCCCCACCACTGCCTCGATGCGTTTGATCCGCTGATGCAGCGTCTGGCGTTGCAGACCGAGCGCCTCGGCCGCGGCAGTTTTGCTCCCCCAGTTGTCGACGAGCGCGGCTATGGTCACCACCAGCTCGGGATCCACCTCGCGCAGCGCCCCAAGGTGTTCCCCAAGGAATGCCGAAAGCACCTCGGCGGAGTCAAGGGACTGCACGAGCCTCGCCACGGCCTGCTCGCGCGCATCAACCACGACGCCCTCGCCACGGTTCCCCACCACCTCGATCGCTCCGCGCGCGGCGGCCACCTCGCGGGCAACACTCCCCCGCCCCGTCCCACCAGGTCCGATGGCAATGGTGCCATACGCACCCCCGGCGACCAGCTGTTGCAGGGTTCTGCGCAGCGATGTCCTGGCCCGGTCGAGGACGTGCCGGTCATCGAACCACAGGATCGACACGAAGTCGGTGCCAACGAGTTGGCTCAGTTGGCCCGCCGACACCTTTGCGAGCAGTTGGCGCAGCGCCGGCAGGGAGTGGATGTCTCCGGACAGGTCGGCGATGACGGCGAAGAAGGCGCCGCTGTCCGGCACCCCCAGTCGCTCGGCGATGGCGACGAGGCGTAGCTCACTTTCAGCGTCGGCACGTTCACTTCCCCGCAAACCGTCGAGGAGGGCGAAGAATTGGCCGGCGAGCCGCTCCTCCGCGGTTGGCGGCTGCACCTGGAGCAGTGCGATCGCCAGCAACTCCGGAGCGCGTTCGAGGGCGGCGTTGATGAGGTAGATGTCGGCCTCCTCGCGGGGCCGCAGGGTCAGGTAGGCCACGACGGTGCCACCGAAGCTGACCGGTGCGGAGAAGGACAGTTGCAGGGGTGCACCCCCGGCACCTTCTGCACGGCCGATTTCCTCCCCGGCGAGGGACATCAGAACCACTTCGGCGTGGGTTTGCGCACTCAGCACTGCCAGCATCGCGGGGATCTCAGTGAGCTCCCGCACCGTCTCGGACAACGCAATGGACATACTGTCCGCCAACCTCAAACGGATCAGGCTGCTGTCAGCGAGTTGAGTGTTGATGCTCTCACAGATTTGCACAAAGGGAATGCGGCGCTTCATGGCGATCAGGGGCAGCCCGAGGGCGTTCGCGCTGTCGATCATCGGCTGCGGTATCGCGGGCATCCGGCCAGTCAGTTCAATGGCGAGCGCCGCAATCCCGGCATCGTTCAAAGAGGCGATATACCGGGCCCGCACAGCGTCATCGGCGGAATCTTCCGCCAAGTTGACCGCCTCCATCAGGACGAGTTCACCGCCGCGCAGCAGCGGCGCTATCTCGAGCATCTCACTCGCGTGCACCCAGCGCACCGGCCGGTCGAGGTCGGCGAAACCGGCGACGACCGTCGGCTCCGAGGCGAAAAAGTAGGCGTCCTCAAAAATATCCCGGATCGACATAACCATACGTTTTGTCCATTCTGTGTCACGACGAATTTACACAACGATGCTTCGGGGGAAACGCAGCCCTTCCAGACTGGGGATGTCAGCCGGGCCCTCCGCCAGACCGAGCGACGTCACCCACCAGAAACTGCACCCGAGGAGCTTCCATGACAACCACAGTGGACACGTCGACGCACGACGTCGAAGAAAGTCTGCAACCCATCCCGACGGGCCAGCGCACCGCGCGAATGTCCGGGCAGTTCTGGATCTGGGCCGGCGCCAACATCGCCCCGATCAACTGGGTGCTCGGCGCCCTCGGGAACCAGATGGGTCTCGGCCTCTGGGACACCATGACGGTGCTGATCATCGGCAACGCGGTGGGCATGAGCGTGTTCGGGCTCTTCGTCCTGCTTGGCCAGCGCACCGGGGTCACCGGGCTGGTGCTCAGCCGGGCCGTGTTCGGTCGGCGCGGCAACTATGTTCCGGCCGCCATCCAGTCGGTGGTCGTGATCGGCTGGTGCGCGGTGAACACCTGGATCGTACTGGACCTGGTGATGGCGCTGTTTGGCAAGCTGGGCTGGGTCAACCCCGACGAGCCCAACTACGGCTGGAAGATCGCGGTGGCCGCGCTCATCATGGCGATTCAGGTCGCCATCTCCCTCGCCGGCTACACGGCGATCGCCGCGTTCGAACGCTGGACCGTTCCGCCCAC
>JAODAO010000148.1 GCA_025463465.1 Glaciihabitans sp.
GGTGCTCTCGGAACTCGGACGATGAATTCGACAAACGTAGAATAGGTGGGACTGTCAACAGCCCGATGTCGACAGCGCGAACACTGAGGACACCATGGCGATCGAAACGACCTCGCTCCTGGGACTCGAGCGGGTAAACCTCCGACAGCAGGCGCTTATCGCCCTGCGGCGGGCCATCACCTCCGGGGAGATCTCTCCCGGCACCCACCTCGCCGAAACTGATCTCGCTCAGAAGCTGATGATCAGCCGCGGTACCCTCCGCGAAGCGCTGCGCGAGCTGCAGCAGGAGGGACTTGTGACGTCGGGACCACGCGGCAGGCTCCTTGTGCGCTCGCTGACCCCCAACGAGATCCACGATATTTTCATCGTTCGTGGTGCGTTGGAGTCCCTCGCGGCGCAGCTGCTCGTTGACGGTGACGGCCGCGACGCCGCCGTGGAGAGCCTGATGTTGGCCGTCGACCGGATGGAAGAAGCTGTGGCCGTTGGCCTCGAGGAACGTATCGAGACCGACCTGGACTTCCACCGCACCCTGTGCGTACTCACTACAAATGAGACCCTGGTCACCTCGTGGGTAGGGCTCGAGGGAGCCATCCGTTTGTCGATCATGTACGGAGGTGTCGACAGGGCGGTTGAGAACATGGACGCTCATCGCCACAGCGACATCGTCGACGCCATCGCTTCCGGTGACAGCGGCCAGGCCCGCGACACGATCATGGCCCACATGAGCCACGCTTCGCGGAACCTCGTCCGGGTCGACGCTCCATCGACGTAAGTTCGCCACCGTCGTTGCGGCCTCGAGTCGGTTGTGGTGTCCCCACTGCTACGGGATTGGAATGTCGCAGACGGTTCACCCATCAGCGTCGACCCCCTACCCGGGTAGGGGTGCAAAAGCGCTCCGTGGAGTGACGCGTAAGGGGGGATTGACTTTTTAGAATTGAGTATGTCGATTGACGCTCCTCTCGCTCCCACCACACCGAGTGCACCAGCCGGGTTCCCACAGAACGTAGGCGTTCGTGGCACTAACCCGCGCACGCAGGCGCAGTACACCGCTGACTACGCGGACCTGCTCAACACCATGGACGACATGGGCCTCATGCGCCGCCGCTACGGCTGGTACATCGCGCGAATTACGCTGCTGCTCGCACTGTTCGCGGCCGGCTTCGTCGCCCTGTTCACCATCACGCCCGGGCCGTGGCTCCTGCTGCTCGCCCTCGGCTTCGGCATCCTGTTCACCCAGACAGCGTTCCTCGGCCACGACGGCGCCCACCGGCAGATCTTCGTCTCCGCCAAACGCAACGAGTGGGCCTCCCGCATCATCGCCAACCTGTTCGTCGGACTCGGCTACGGCTGGTGGATGAACAAACACGGCAAGCATCACGCCAACCCCAACAAAATGGGCAAGGACGGCGACATCGACCCAGGCGCGATCGTTTTCACCGCCGATGACGCCCGCGAGATCACCGGCCGTCGAGCCTGGTTGATGGCGCGCCAGCACTGGTTCTTCTTCCCCATCCTCACCCTCGCGGGCCTCGACCTGCACATCAACTCCTTCAAGGCCGTGCTCGGCAAGAACAGCAGAATCAAGCACGCGAAGCTCGAGGGCGCCCTGCTCACGATCCGTCTCGTCGGCTTCGCCGCGGCCGTTTTCATCGCGGTGGGACCGCTCTGGGGCCTCGCATTTATGGTCGTCCAGATCGCCTCGTTCGGTGTTTACATGGGTGGCAGCTTCGCCCCGAACCACAAGGGCATGCCCGTGGTTCCGAAGACGGTCAAGATCGACTTCCTCCGCCGCCAGACCCTGATGTCCCGCAACATCAACGGCGGCCTTCCTGTCGCCGTGCTGATGGGCGGCCTGAACTACCAGATCGAGCACCATCTCTTCCCGACCATGCCGAGCGTCAACCTGCGCAAGGCACGCCCGCTCATCCAGGAGTACTGCGCCACCCACGACGTCCAGTACACCGAGACGACCCTGGTTGGCTCGTACCGTATCGTCCTGCAGTACCTCAAGCGCGTTGGGCTCAAGCACGCCGACCCGTTCGACTGCCCGGTCACCATGGAGTTCCGCAGCCGGTGACGCTGCTGGCCGCCATGCGCGAGACTGGCACTGTGAAAATTGCACGCCGCGACTTCAGCCCTGCCGTAGTTGGCTGGACGATGATCGGCGCGATCGCAGCGGCCATCGCTCTGCTGGCGGTCGGCACGTCGATCGGGGCTTCGGTCTACGGCATGACCGTGGCCGGGGCCTTCGCCCTAGTGCTTTTGCACAGTGCCGCTGTGCCGGTCGCCTTGCTCCGGCCCGTCGCTGCGGCCATCGGTTCGGTGCTCGCCGTGCCCCTGCTGTCGCTTGCGGCAACCGGCGGCGCGACCGCGCCGTGGCCGTGGTCTGCCAGCACCAACGTCACCCAGGCCATTGTGGTGTTCCTGGTCACCGCCCAGTCCGGATCCAAGATCGGCGTCGGGGCATGGCTGCTCAGCGTCGCCGGCACCATCGGCGTCTGGTTCCTTCACCCGAGGGACGCCGACGCCTCCGCCGTGAACATCATCGTCGCGGCAGCCATCATCGGTGTGGCGTTTATGACCGGAATGGTGTTGCGTGAATGGCGCAGCATCTGGGGCCAGTTAATGCACGAGCGGGCCGTCTCGGCAGAGGAACACGGCTGGCGTGTTGTTGCCGAGGAAAAGGCACGCATCGCCCGGGAACTCCACGATGTTGTCGCCCACAACATGTCGATCATCAACGTGCGCGCATCAACGGCGGCGTACCGGTTCACCGACGTACCAGGACCCCTCGTGTCCGAATTCGACGATATCGCCACGGAAGCGCGCAACGCCCTCGTGGAGCTGCGCCGGCTGCTCAGCGTGCTTCGCGCCGAAGACGGCGGCCGAGAACTCGCCCCGCAACCCACCCTCGCCGACATTCCCGCCTTGGTCCAGGCGAGCACACGATCAGGGGCGGAAGTCAGCCTCGTCTGGGACGTGGACAACTCCGACGGAGTCGCTGATCTCGCCAGCCTCGCCGCGTTCCGCATCGTGCAGGAGTCGATCAGCAACGCCCTGCGCCACGCTCCGGGGGCAGCGATCACCGTCGAATGTGTGCGCCTCTCCGACACCCTGAAGATCACGGTCACCAATGCTCCGCCGCAGATCCCCGTCACCGCCGGTGTTCCCGGGCACGGTATGACCGGTATGCGTGAAAGGGCCGCAGCCATCGGCGGCACCCTCGACGCCGCCTTCGCCGCCGACCGCAGCTTTGTGGTGCGCGCGGTTCTCCCGCTTTCTGCAGCGGAGGTCCGCCGGTGAGTGTGCGTATCCTCATCGTTGACGACCACGCGATGGTGCGCGCGGGCTTCGCGGCCCTTCTCGGCGCCCAACCCGACTTCGAGGTTGTTGGCCAGGCAGAGAACGGCGCCATCGGGCTGAGCCTTGCCCGTGAGCTCGCGCCCGATGTTGTGCTGATGGATGTCCGTATGCCCGAGCTCGATGGCATCGAGGCCACCCGGCGCCTGCTCTCCGAGCCATACGGCCAGGGGGAGTACCCGCGCGTCATTATGTTGACCACCTTCGATGTCGACGACTACGTGTTCGACGCCATCCGCGCGGGAGCCAGTGGTTTCCTTCTGAAGGATGCCCCGCCGGCCGACCTCATCGCCGCTGTGGAGGTCGTCGCCCGCGGTGACGCCCTGCTCGCCCCATCCGTGACCCGTCGGATGATCGAGCACTTTGTGCAGGCCTCACCCACACGCGCTCACCGCACCACCCTGCCCTACCTCACCGAACGCGAGACCGAGGTCCTCGTTCTTGTCGCCCGCGGGTTCTCCAACGCCGAGATCGCGGCGGAACTGGTGATCGCCGGGCAGACGGTGAAGTCCCACGTCAGCCGGGTGCTCGGCAAACTGGGTGCGCGCGACCGCGCCCAGGCCGTGGTCGCGGCGTATGAGGGTGGGCTCGTCATCGCGGGAGACGGCCCGGCATAACGAGCCCGGTTTCATCGGGTCCCGCTGCGATGTCCGTTCACAGCGAGCGCCAATTAGAATGACGATAGTTCGACTTCAACGCGAGGTCTCCGTCGAACACGAGTAATCGAACCGTGCACCGGGGGACCAACAATGCCTGACACAACGCCACACCGGTCCGTTGAGCGGACGACGTTTGTGCAGCGCCAGCTCCCCTTCGCGGCGAGCGTAGCCGCGCTCGCTATCCTCGCCTTCGTTTTCCTGCCGGATGTAGTCCTCGGTGGGCAGTTCCTGACCGGGATCGCGCTCACGGCCGTTGCCACCGTTGTCAGCCTGGTCGTCCCGGGAGCAACGATTCGCCGCCCGTGGGTGATGTCCATCGCCGTGGGCGACATCGTGGCTGTTGCCCTGTTCCGAGATTCTGTCTTCAGTGACATCCAGGGATCCTCACTGCTCATCATCTTCCCGGTCGTGTGGCTCAGCTCGGTCCTGTCCGCTCGCCTGATCCCGGTGGCCGTTGTCGGAGCCTTCTTCGTCACCTTCTTCCCCTACGCCAGGAGCGGGAACTGGCCGGTAGATCCGGGGGAATGGGCCAACGTCCTCCTGATGCCCATCGTGATGTCGTTCGTCGCGCTCGCCACGTTCCACACGGCTCGAAAGCTCCGCCAGCACCAGCGATCGTTGGACGGCGCGAACAACGCCCTCCGTGAATCCGTGAAACGAGCCGGTCAACAAGCCGCCATCACCCGCGCTGCGGCGGATGCCGTGGACGTCGGAATCTTCTTCATTGATCCCCAGCACCAGATCCGGTCGACCAACGTGGCGATGCAAAAAATTCTCGACATCGCAGGATACGACCCTGAAAGGCGTGCGGGTGGAGCCGTGTTCGAAGCCGACCGCTCCACGCCGGTCGCCGAGGACGAGCAGAACCTGAACCGCCTCCGGCGGGGAGAGGACATCGACGAACGACTCCAATGGCTGGGACCCGAGGGAAACCAGCAGGCGATCATGTCACGTTCCAGCCCGGTGATCGGCCCCGGTGGCGAATTCATCGGCACCATCTTCGTCGCCCATGACGTAACCGACCTTGCGAACGCCATCGCGGTCCGCGACGCGTTCCTGGTGACGGTCTCACACGAGCTGCTCACCCCGCTCACGTCGATCCTCGGGTATCTCGAACTCATCGAGGACGCCAACGAAGACGGCCAACTCGGGCTCGAAAATGAACTGCAGCCCCTCGCCCGCAACGCCACCAGCCTCAACGGCATGATCAACGAGCTGCTGGCCGCCAACCCCTCGGCCGTTCGCGTCTCGGTGGAGTCCATCGACCTTGAACAGATTGTGCGTGCCAGCGTTGACCGCCTTCGCCTGGAGGCGCAGGTGTCCGGGCTGTCCCTTGAGTACGTGTCCTTCGGTCCCCTTCCCACCGAGGGCGACGCGGTGAAACTCCGCCAGGTCGTTGACAACGTCCTGTCGAATGCCATTAAGTTCAGCCCTCGGGGCCAGTCGGTCATCGTGATCTCCCGCCGCGCGGGAGACAACATCCTGGTCTCCATCGCGGACAACGGGTTGGGAATCAGCGAGGAAGACCAGCACCAACTGTTCGACCGGTTCTTCCGTTCCAGCTCTGCCCACAAAAATCACACGCGCGGAACCGGACTGGGGTTGTCGATCGTGAAGACGATCGTCGAGGCGCACCACGGCACGATCACGGTCAGCAGCACTCCAGGGGAGGGCAGCACCTTCGTAATCAGCCTTCCTGCGCCAAACCCGACCCCTGACCACAGTGCCGTGTGACTGCGACGGGCTCCACGGCACTGTCCAAAAGGTCAGTCATCACTGTATAGTCAATGTATGCTGACCATTTCTCCTCTCATCGACGTGATGAACCGGCT
>JAODAO010000153.1 GCA_025463465.1 Glaciihabitans sp.
TTGGAGACGCTGGACCCTTTCGCACTGAAGGTAATCAGGTCGGCGCTTAATCGTTTCGCGGCGAGTTCGAAGGACGTGCGGGTGCGCGTGGAGTCCTCGAAGAAGAGATTGATCACCGTTTTGCCGCGCAAAGTTGGCAGCTTCTTCACTTCACGGTTCGCCACATCGGCCATGTCTTCGGCGACGTCGAGGATTCCGACGGCCGTTGCGCGGTCCAGGTCGCGGGTTGTCAGCAGGTGCTTCATGATTCGATCGTCACCTCGTCGATACCGTCGGTTTCCACGAGACGGACACGAATTCGTTCCTCGGAAGACGTCGGCAGGTTTTTTCCGACGAAGTCGGCGCGGATGGGAAGCTGGCGGTGGCCGCGGTCGACGAGAACAGCGAGCCGGACGGCACGTGGGCGGCCGTGGTCGCCCAGTGCGTCGAGGGCGGCGCGAATGGTGCGGCCGGAGTAAAGAACATCGTCAACGAGGACTACCATTTTACCGTCGATTCCGCCACGCGGGACCTGTGTCGGGGAGGGCGCCCTCGTGGGTTGACCAGCAAGGTCGTCTCGGTACATCGTGACGTCGAGGGATCCCACGGTGCCGGAGCCTGGCTCGATCGACTCGAGGATCGCAGCGATACGCTTCGCGAGAGTGACGCCCCTGGTGGGAATGCCAAGAATGACGAGATCTGATCCGCCGCGATTGGACTCAAGGATCTCGTGGGAGATACGGGTCAACGCTCGCGTGATGTCAGCGGGCTGCAAAACGATGCGTGCAGTCACGATGACCTCCTTCCCCGTCTCTCTGGACGGAACTTAAAGGATGTCTGGGTGGTTCCAGAAGCTTAGCAGTTCACAATGGGCCTACCTTCTGGACAGGCACAGCAGCCCGGCGGGCTCGGCGGCAACGGTGGCTCGGCCGCCGCTCAAACGAGGGCTCGCGACCGGTAAGGCTGCAGCCTGCTGTCAACCCCAGCGCTTCAGAAGGTAACGCTCGAGCAGTCCGACGACCCCGTCGGTGATTTTTCCGAAAATGGCCAGCACGATGATGGCAACGAAGAGTCGGTCGTAGCGGCCGTTGTTCTGGGAGTCGATCAGCAGGTAACCAAGACCGAAGTTCGCTCCGAGCAACTCGCCCGCGACCATAAACAGCCAGGATTGGGCCAGTGCCAGCCGCAGCCCCGAGATGACACTGGGCACCACGGCGGGCAACTGAACCACCCGCAGCAGCGCGGTGCCGCGGTAGCCGTAAGCGCGGCCGGCTTCCACCAGTTGCGGGTCGACGTGGCGAAGCGCCGATGACACGGTAGTGAAAACGGGGAAGAACGCGCCGATTGCGATGAGGGCCACTTTTTGGTCCTCGTTGATTCCGACATATAGAACCAGCAGCGGCAGCCATGCCAGCGACGGCACGGCACGGATAGCGCTGAGGGTAGGGCTCAGGACAACAGATCCGACCCGCGATAGGCCGACTATCGACGCGACGACAAGACCGATGGCGGCTCCGGCGAGGAACCCCAGGAGCACACGCTGGGTTGAGATCGCGATGTGCATCCAGAGCACACCGCTCTGCGATAGGTCGGATGCGGCGTCGAAAACGGCGCGTGGTGATGGCAATTTGTACGACGGAACAATGCCTGCTGCCGATATCAGCTGCCACGTGGCGAGGATGACTATCGGCAGCAGTACACCACCAACCACTTTCACCCATCGGCGTTGTGTGAAGTGGACCCGCTCGTCCGCGTGTTCCACGTTTCCCGCAGGGTCAGCAGGCAGAACGGCACCGTCGCCACCGGACTTGTCCGCCGGTAACGCGTCGGAACGTTCCGTGGTGAGTGGCACTGTCATGGGTTATCCGACAGCCGACGGGTCGGCTTTTTCCGCGTAGGTGGTGTCGTAGAGCGTGTCGAGGGCGTCGTCGATCAGCCCCTGGTTCGCGACATCGTCGGATTCGACGAAGATAGGGCCGATGACGCTGAGGACATCGGTCTGGTCATCGCCGGGGACAGGGTCAATGTCGAAGTTGGTGCGCTCCTCGACCACTGCGGTCGCGATCGCCGGGTCGATGCCCGCGACCTCCGCGAGGATCGCGGCCGTTGCGGACGGGTCCTCGAGGGCAAACTCGCGGGCCTTCTCATACCCGTTGACTACGAGCTGGGCGAGGTCGGGTGAGGCTCCGAGGAATTCCTCGGTCGCGTTCAGGAATCCGTAGCTGTTGAAGTCAATGTTGTCGTAGATGATTGTTGAGCCAGCGGTGGCGACGCTGGTGGACAGCAGCGGATCGAGGCCCGACCATCCGTCCACGGCCCCGCCCTCGAGCGCTGCCTTACCGTCGGCATGCTGGAGGTTCTGGATGTCCACATCAGCGATAGGAACTCCGGCCTCGTTAAGCGCCTGGAGAAGGAAGAAGTACGGGTCGGTTCCCTTCGTGGCGGCGACAGACTTTCCCGCGAGCTCACTTACCTCGGTGATGTCCGAACCCGCCGGCACCACCAGCGCTGACCAGTTGGGCTGCGAGTAGACGTCGATCGTTTTGATCGGCGAACCGTTGGACCGGGCGAGGAGCGCTGCAGAACCCGCGGTGGAACCGACGTCGATGGCACCAGCGCGTAGAGCTTCATTGGCTTTGTTGGAACCGGCCGATTGCACCCAGTTGACCGTGACGTCGTCACCGACTGCCTCTTCGAGCCAGCCCTTGTCCTTGATGATCAGGCTCAGCGGATTGTAGGTGGCGAAGTCGATGTTGAGAGTATCGGTGCTCCACTCGCCGGCCGGGGCAGCTTCGTCCTCGGGAGCAAGCGCTGAGCCTTCGCCGGCGACACAGCCGGTGAGCGCGATGGCAGCGGATGCGACCAGTGCGGTGAGGCCGGTGAACCGGGCCGATCGCCGGGTTTTGGATGGTAGCGGGAACGTGGTGATGGGCATGATGTCCTTTTGGCTGCTGTGCTTAGGGATATGAACGGGTTGCCGGGTGGAGCGGCGCGGAGAGTCAGCGTGTTGGCGCGTGATGGGTGTGCACGCCGAGGCCCTCGAGCAGGTGCACGCTGAGTGAGGCAAGGCCTGGATCTGCCCGGTCCCGGGGTTGCCTGCCTGGGACGTCGACGATTGACCGGATGACGGCGCCTCGCCCGGGCCCAACTCCCGTCTCATCCCCGAGGAGGACGACCCGGTCGGCCAGGTAAAGCGCTTCGTCGACATCGTGGGTCACCAGGACAATGGTGGCGGGTTCCACGGCGTGGATATCGAGCAGGAGGTCCTGCATCGTCAGACGGGTGAGTGCATCGAGCGCCCCGAACGGCTCGTCCAGGACGAGCACCCCCGGACCGCGCGCGAGCGCCCTGGCAAGGGATGCGCGCTGGGCCATTCCCCCGGACACTTGGCGGGGACGCAGGTCCGCGGCGTCGGAAAGTTGGACGAGCTCGAGGAGTTCCGCAACGCGCGCGCGGCCGTCAACACGCGAGATACCACGCGGCAGCCCCAGTTCTATGTTGCGGGCGATGGATCTCCAGGGTAGCAACCGAGGTTCCTGGAACGCGACAGAGCAGCGCTGGTCGATCCCGTTGAGCGGTCGCCCCGCGATAGTGATCGTACCGACGGACGGCGTATCCAGCCCACTGATCTGACGGAGCAGGGTGGACTTTCCGCAGCCGGAAGGGCCGAGCAGGGCGACGATTTCGCCGGCACCGATAGTGAGGTCGATGTTGCGCAGAACCTGGCGGCGGGCGGCGCCGGGCTGGGGACCGGCAAAACTCCGTCCCACCCCGGACAGCGTGACAGACAGCGCGGATGCACCCGAGGTAGCGGCAGTTGCTGAGATGGTCACGAGTCCACGCTAAGTGAGGTGGGAACCAGCGACCAAACGGACCGTAATGAAGAGAAATCTAACCGGCAGGTCGGACTATTTGCGTGATGAGCTCACAACATCCACCAGCTCCGCCTGGCTGCACTACTCACGCCCGCAATAGAAAAGGCCCACGGGCCGTTATGGGCAACCGTGGGCCGATCTGTGCTGCGACGAAGGGCAGCGGAGAAATTACGCGTGAATCTGGGCGATCCGCGCCAGCAGGCCGTTCACAAAACCCGCGGAATCTTCGGTGCTGAGCACCGTGGCCGATTCGACGGCCTCCGAAATGGCTACGGTATCGGGCACCGCGGGATTGAAAAGCAATTCCCAGATGCCGATGCGGATGATCGCGCGGTCGACGGCCGGCATACGGTCGAGGGTCCAGCCCTGGGCGTAGGTTTCAATAAGTTCGTCGATTTCATCGCCGTGGGCGACGATGCCTTCGATGATCTCCTTGGCATAAGGCCAGGAACTGGCACGCTTGCCGTCGGCGATTTCCCGAGTCTCCTCGGCGAGCAACGAGACGTTGATCGATTCCTCGCGCACATCGGCGCCGTACAGCACGTCGAGGGCGCGCTTGCGTGCTTTGCTCCGGGCGCCCACTAGTTGACGCGCCCCAGGTAGCTGCCGTCGCGGGTGTCGACCTTGACCTTGGTGCCCTGTTCGAGGAACAGCGGTACCTGGATCTGGTAACCGGTCTCGACGGTGGCCGGCTTAGTGCCACCGGTGGAGCGGTCACCCTGCAGGCCCGGTTCGGTGTACGTGATCTCGAGAACAACGGAGGCCGGAAGCTCGACGTACAGCGGGTCCCCATTGTGCAGAGCGAGGGTCACGTTCTGGTTCTCGAGCATGAAGTTGGCGGCGTCGCCGACCTGCGCCTCGGTGAGGCTGATCTGGTCGTAGTCGGACACGTTCATAAACACGTAGTTCTCGAGGTCTTTGTAGAGGTACTGGAACTCGCTTCGGTCAACGACCTCGGTCTCGATTTTGGCGCCGGCGTTGAACGTACGGTCCACAACCTTACCGCTCATCACGTTCTTGACCTTGGTACGCACAAAAGCGCCACCCTTGCCCGGCTTGACGTGCTGGAAATCGATGACGGTCCAGAGCTGGCCATCCATGTTGAGAACGACGCCGTTCTTGATATCGCTGGTGGAGGCCATGCCAATGTGTCCGTTTCGTTGGGGAAGTTGTGCGCGAGTGCGCCGCCCGGGGTTAAACGGGCACCGTCGATTGTACTTGCAGGAGGTGCCAGTCGCTAAACGCGGACACGACCGGCGTGGTGGTGCTGGTGGCTCAGACGCCGATCTCAGCGTATGCCGCGAACAACAGGGACTCCTCGGGGCCGGTGAGGACCGAGGGTTTTGCGATGTCATCGAGGACGATGAAGCGCAGCATCCCCGCGCGAGTCTTTTTGTCGCGCTGCATCGTTGCGAGCAGCGTCTTCCAGCGGCCGAGAGGGTACGTGGTCGGCAGGGTGAGGGACTCGAGGATACGGCGATGGCGGTCGACCGCCGCGTCACTGAGCGAGCCCGTGATGCGCGACAGCTCGGCGGCGAACACCATACCGACCGACACCGCTGCGCCGTGACGCCAGGAATAGCGTTCGGCATGCTCGATGGCGTGGGCCAGCGTGTGACCGTAGTTGAGGGTCTCCCGCAGCCCCGACTCCTTGAAGTCGGCGCCAACCACCCGTGCCTTCATCCCGATCGCAAGCTCGATGAGACGACGGAACTCCGGCGTGGTCGGGTCGACGGCGCGGTCGACGTCGGCCTCGTAGATGTCGAGAATCTCCGGGACCGCGATGAAACCGGCCTTCACGATCTCTGCGGACCCGGCGAGGATCTCGTTGCGGCCGAGGCTGTCAAGCAGGTCGAGGTCGACAAGCACGGCGGACGGTGCGTAGAACGCACCAACGAGGTTCTTGCCCTCTGCGGTGTTGATTCCCGTTTTACCGCCGATCGCCGCGTCCACCATTCCCAGCACGGTGGTGGGAACCTGGATGAGGGGAACGCCGCGGAGCCAGGTTGCTGCGACGAAACCGGCGAGGTCGGTGGTGGCACCGCCACCGAGGCCAATCACGGCGTCGGTGCGGGTGAAGTCGGTCTGGCCCATCACCTGCCAGCAGAATGCCGCTACCTCGATGCGCTTGGCAGCCTCGGCGTCTGGCACCTCGGCGAGGAGAACCTCGTAGCGGGACAGCAGGCTATCCCGGATGATGTTGGCCTGGGCACCGAGGGTAGGCGCATGCACGATCAGGACCTTGGTAGCTTTTGTGCCGATCTGATCGGCAATTCGCGCGACGAGCCCACGGCCGATGGTGACGTCGTACGGATCGAGGCCACCGACGGTGATGGTGGTGACCTGGTCGGGAGTGCTGTCGGTCATGCGTTGTTCTCCTGAATCCAGCCCGCGATATCAGCGGCGATATCGTCGAGCGGGCGGTTGGATGTATCGAAGGTGCGGGTGGCGAGGCGCTCATATACTTCGCGGCGGGACTCTACGAGGGCCCGCCACGACTCGATGCCGGCGACGAGGGGCCGTTTGCCGTTGGTGATGCGCGCCTGGACCGCTTCCGGCGAGACGGTCAACATCGCGACCCGGTGTGTCGAGAGGTCCTGCTGGGTGTTGGCATCGAGAACCGCGCCTCCGCCGAGGGCAACGACCGCGACCTCCTGCAGTGCCGCGACGACTTCGGCTCGCTCGAGCGCCCGGAAATGTTCCTCACCGTGCGTGCCGAAGATCTCTGCGATCACTCCGTGCTTGGCAATAATGCGCTTGTCCGTATCGATGAACGGAACGTTCAACAGTCGCGCTATCCGCTTTCCGAGGCGAGTTTTACCGGCGGCGGGAGCTCCGATCAGGACGAGGAGCGGTGCGCCATCAGGCACGATCATCGGTTGCCCTGGCGGTGCGCTGGCTCGCGGGTATCGCGGCGAGGTAACCGGTGAGGTTGCGGCGGGTCTCCTCGACGGAGTCGCCGCCAAATTTTTCGAGGACGGAGTTTGCCAGCACCAACGCGACCATCGCTTCGGCAACCACACCGGCGGCCGGGACCGCGCACACGTCTGAACGCTGGTGGTGGGCTTCCGCCGCGGACCCGGTGGCGACGTCTACCGTGCGCAGGGCGTGCGGGACGGTGGCAATCGGCTTCATCCCGGCGCGGACCCGCAGCACGGTTCCGGTACTCATCCCGCCCTCGGTGCCACCGGCTTTGTCGCTGAGGCGCGTGATTTCTTCGCCCTCCTGGACAAGCTCATCGTGCGCTTGTGACCCACGGCGGGTGGTAGTCAGGAAACCGTCACCCACCTCGACGCCCTTGATCGCCTGGATACCCATGAGGGCAGCGGCGAGCTGGGAGTCGAGACGACGGTCCCAGTGCACGTAGGAGCCAAGGCCCGGGGGGACACCGTAGGCGAGAACCTCGACGACTCCGCCGAGGGTGTCACCATCCTCATGGGCTTTGTCGACCTCCGCCACCATCAGGGCGGAGGTTGTGGGATCAAAACAGCGCAGCAGGTCGGCATCGAGGGTGTCGACGTCACTGGGGGCAGGAAGATCGGAGCCCTCCGGAACGCGTACGGTGCCGATGGACAGCGTGTGGCTGACCAGGGTGATGCCGAGTTCACCGAGGAACGCACGTGCAACCGCACCGAGCGCCACCCGGGCGGCGGTCTCCCGAGCGCTCGCGCGCTCGAGGACGTTGCGGGCCTCATCAAAACCGTACTTCTGCATACCAACGAGGTCGGCGTGGCCGGGACGGGGGCGGGTGAGGGGCGCACCGCGACCCTTCGGCAGGGTTGAAACATCCACCGGGGACGGGCTCATCACGTCGACCCAGCGTGGCCATTCGGTGTTACCAATGCGCAGGGCAATGGGGCTGCCCATGGTGAGGCCGAAGCGGACTCCGCCCGAAATGTTCAGTTCGTCCTGCTCGAATTTCATCCGCGCGCCACGGCCGTACCCGAGTTTGCGGCGGGCCAGGTCGGCACGGATGCCGTCGAGGCTGACGGGGACGCCGGCTGGCAACCCCTCGAGAATGGCCACCAATTCGGGGCCATGGGACTCACCTGCGGTTATCCAACGAAGCATATAAAGAATTCTCCCATAGCCGTTACCGGCCGATTGCCGCGCGCATCGCTGCAAGCACGTCGTCCTCCCGCGGCAGCGCGGCCTGAGGGCTGCCTGCAACGAAAATTCGTATCTGGGCCAGTGCCTGGTAGAGCAACATGTCAATTCCGGGGATCACCCGCCCGCCGGCATCGAGCCACTGGGAGGCCAGCGCGCTCGGCCATGGGTCGTATGCGACGTCGAAGAGCACGGCCCGTGAACGGAGTTTCTCGGAGAATGTTGCACCGATGTTAGTGCCGCCGGGAAGTGTGCTGACCACGGCGTCAGGAATACCATCGGTGGCAACCTCTTCCCCGAAGGACCGCACGATTACGGCCATTTCCAGCCGCTCGCCAAGTTGCGCAAGCTGGATCGCTTTCAGTGGTGAACGTACAGAAATCAGCACTTTTCTCGCCCCCAGTTCGTGGGCCGCGACAACGACGGAAGCCGCTGTCGCCCCACCCCCGAGAATCTGCACGCTCGAAAGTTGCGACACACCAGCCGCCGCGAACGCCCGGTGAATGCCGTAGACGTCAGTGTTGAATCCCCGCACCGTGCGGGTAGGGGCGCCGTAATCGAACAGGACCGTGTTGGCTCCCCCCGCCAAATCGACGACGGGGTCGCGTGAATCCAACAGCGGCAGAATGTCGCGCTTCAACGGCATGGTCAGGGACAGCCCACGCCAGGACTCGTCGCGGGACCCGACGAAACCGGCCAGGGTGTCACCGGTTACGTCGACCGCCTCGTACGACCAGTCGAGGCCGAGCACCGCGTAAGCCGCGGCGTGGAGTGTCGGCGACTGAGAGTGAGCTATCGGCGAACCAAGTACCGCAAGCCGGGCCGTCACCGGGTGTGGCCGTATACCGATGTCACTAGTTGGATCCCCTGCTGCCGTTGAAGTTGTACGGAGATCCCGTGCGCTCCTCGTATGCCTTGGCCCAGGCGGCAAGTTCCGCAACCGCCTCCTGGTGTTCGGGGTAGGTATTCGTGAACTTAGTTTCCCCGGTTTCCGGGTTGACCAGGCAGAAGAACAGCCACGCGCCGACTGCGGGGTGCAGCACGGCGTCGATTGCGTCGTCTCCAGGTGCCGAAATCGGGCCGACGGGTAGTCCGGGCCGCGCGTACGTGTTGTACAGGTTGGTCGTGTCTTCCTGCTCCTCGGTGGTGGTGTTGATCGAATCAACATGCCCCGTTCCGTAGGCTATCGAGGCGTCAGATCGCAGTAGTTCACCGGTGTCGAGGCGGTTCTGGAAAACTCGGGCGATCTTGTACATGTCGTCGACACTGCCGGACTCTTTTTGCACAAGGGCGGCGAACGTCAGTACGCGCAGACGGTCTGCGGGGGCCACGCCTGCGGCATCCAGCGACTGGGTCATGCGGTCGGCCATCGTCTGCAGAACCTGCTGCGCGGTGGCGCCGGGCTCAAATTCGTAGGTGGCGGGAAAGAAGAAACCCTCGGCCGACGGTGCGTCGGCGGGGATCCCGAGCGAGGTGTAGTCCGCCGCAACTGCCTGGAGGTCGGCCAGCGGAATTCCTGTGCCGTCGGACACCCGCTGCAACAGTGCTGGCAGGATTGTTCCTTCTGGGACGACGAAGCTGGAGGTCACGATGTTGGTCGGGTCGACCAGCACGTCGAGCGCGGACTGTGCGCTCATTTCGCCCTGAAGCTGGTAGGTACCCGGCATAAATGAAGGCTGGGTCGGCTGCGCCACCAGGAGGTCGTAGAACGCGTCGTATGACATTGTGACGCCGGCGTCGTAAAGCGTGGTGGCGATGTCGGAACCAATCTGGCCGGAAACCACGGTCACCGTGATGGGCTCACCATTTCCGCTGCCAACGTAGTCGTTCTGCAGCTCCCAGCCGAAGACCTCCCGCACCTGATCTTCGAAGTTCACCCACACGGCAGCAGCTCCGCCAGCGGCGACGAGCAGGAG
>JAODAO010000134.1 GCA_025463465.1 Glaciihabitans sp.
TGCGAGGAATGGCAGAGAATAAAACCACATAAGTCAGATTCAGAATTTCGAGACCGCCATCGACCTGAACGACTCCACTTTTACGGGCTTGGCATTCGCGCGTACTCATGCCACGCCCTAGTAGGAGCAGGGCCTTCTTGCTCCAGATCGATGGGGCGCCATATTCGCTCACTAGGTTGCTGAGCCGTCGGCCTATGAGATTGTCGCGTTCGATGCTGAATTCAACGCGATCTCGCTGAAGGAAAAGCCGGCTTCGCTCAAAAATAATCACGCTGTGTCCGGCCTATATCGCTAGGTTGACAATGTTGTGGAGATCGCTTCCGTGCTCAGGCTTTCGGCTCGCGGTGCGTAGGAAATCACAAACTTCAATGAGGCTTGCCTAGAGTTCGGCAAACTGCGAGTGAAAGGGCTTCTGCGTGGAACCGCGTGGCTTCAAACAGGCACATCCGACTCGACGAGCGATGCTATCGAATACGTTCGAACCATCGAACGTCGACGACGTACATAAAGCGGAGCACCGGAAGAGGTCGCCTGGCGGCAAGAGGTTCTGCCCGACGACGACATGCACGCTCAAACCGGAAAGCCTGTGAAATGTTACTACCGAAAATATCTACTCGACGATCTGAACCGAGGGAAACGAAGTCATGAAAAAAATTCTCGTCACCGGCGGTGCGGGCTTCATTGGTTCGAACTTCGTTCACTATGTAATTGAGAACACCGAGCATACGGTTACCGTGCTCGATTCCCTTACATACGCGGGGAACCTTGCGTCCTTAGACGGCCTTCCGGCTGATCGCTTTCAATTCGTTCATGGCGATATTCGTGATGCGTCGCTCGTTGAATCCCTTCTCAGGGAACACGACGAGGTCGTTCACTACGCTGCCGAATCTCATAACGATAATTCTCTTCATGACCCACGGCCTTTTCTGGAAACGAACATCATCGGCACCTTCACACTTCTTGAGGCTGCTAGAAAATTCGACGTCAGATACCACCACATATCTACAGATGAGGTTTATGGCGACCTGGAGCTAGACGATTCGGCTCGGTTCACTGAGCAAACGCCTTACAACCCTTCGAGCCCATACTCTTCGACGAAAGCGGGCTCCGACCTATTGGTGCGTGCGTGGGTGCGCTCGTTTGGCGTTAGGGCGACAATTAGCAACTGCTCCAACAACTACGGCCCATATCAGCACGTTGAGAAATTTATCCCTCGGCAGATCACGAATGTATTGACCGGCATCCGACCGAAACTGTACGGGGCGGGCGAGAACGTTCGTGACTGGATTCACGCCAACGATCACTCGTCTGCCGTTCTCGCCATTCTGGAATCGGGCGAGATCGGTGAGACCTATTTGATCGGCGCTGATGGCGAGAAGAACAATAAACAAGTTGTGGAGAAGATCCTCGAACTCCTCGGCCAACCTTCTGATGCGTACGATCACGTTACTGATCGTCCTGGTCACGACATGCGCTACGCGATCGACTCGTCGAAGCTACGCTCAGAATTGGGCTGGAAGCCGAAGTTCGCAGATTTTGATGCGGGGCTAGATTCAACTATCGACTGGTATCAGTCGAACCCCAGTTGGTGGGAACCGCAGAAGCAAGACACCGAGGCTCGCTACACGCTTCAAGGCCAGTGATAAGCATGAAGTTCGGTAAGAAGCTTTCTGCGTCCGAAACTCCAATTCCCGGATTGATTCTGTAATAGCGGGTGCCTAGCGAAGGTAGCCTCTACCGCCTTCACCCTCGGAACGCACACGAAGCACTTGCCCAATATCTAGCCACGGACGTGGCGTAAATCTCCTGACCTCCGTCGCAACTATGATGAAACCATTTAGACCGAGTGAACGTGACCAGTTTGCCAAGTTGGGGAAGCAGTAAATGAAACTCTCAGTAATCGGGTGTGGGTACTTGGGTGCAGTACACGCTGCGAGCATGGCCGAACTGGGACATGACGTGGTTGGAATAGATGTCGACGCGGGAAAGATCGAACTGCTGAGCAGCGGCAAAGCGCCGTTTTTCGAACCGGGCCTTCCAGAGATACTTGCCTCCGCGATTGCGAGCGGCCGTCTTCGTTTTAGTACGGACCTATCGGATGCCCAAGGTTCCGCAGTTCATTTCATCGCTGTGGGAACCCCTCAACGTAAGGGCGAACAGGCTGCGGACCTTACGTATGTCAACGCTGCAGTGGAAGGGTTGATCCCTTTTCTGACTGACGGTGATTTGGTAGTCGGCAAGTCGACCGTTCCCGTTGGTACCGCCGCAGATCTCGCGGAGAAGGTTTCTGCGCATTCGAACGCACTCCTGGCTTGGAACCCAGAATTTCTTCGCGAAGGCTTCGCTGTGCAAGACACAATCGCGCCAGATCGCCTGGTGTACGGGGTGCCTTCCGGTGTGGATGGCGAGAGAGCAACCGAGATCCTCAATGAGGTGTACACCAGCGCATTGAGCACCTCCACTCCTCTCGTTGTCACGGATTATGCGACCGCAGAATTGGTGAAGGTGTCGGCGAACGCTTTTTTGGCTACCAAAATTTCGTTCATCAACGCGATGTCCGAAATTGCCGATGCGACCGGAGCTGACGTCACCAAATTGGCGGATGCGATCGGTTTCGATGCACGAATTGGTCGTCGCTTTCTCAATGCGGGGGTCGGATTCGGCGGTGGATGTCTGCCGAAGGACATCCGCGCCTTTACAGCGCGAGCTGAAGAGCTCGGCAGGGGAGAGTCAGTCGCGTTCCTCAAAGAGGTGGACTCGATCAATCTCCGTCAGCGTGATCGTGTTGTTGATCTTGTGGTGAACGCCGTAGGTGGCGAAATCTACGAGAAGAAGGTGGCAGTCCTCGGCCTCGCGTTCAAGCCCGATTCAGACGATGTTCGTGATTCTCCGGCCCTAGACGTTGCGGTGAGGCTGCACGGACTCGGAGCGCGTGTAGTTGCAACTGACCCCGAAGCCATCCCAAATTCTCGGCGACTTCATCCCCAACTTCAGTTTGCAGACGAAGCTCGCTTGGCTATCGCTGATGCTGACGTGGTTGTTGTTGTAACTGAGTGGAACGAATATCGCAACCTTGTTCCAAGCGACGTTTCCTCGCTCACCCACGGGCGGACCATCATTGATGGTCGCAATACGCTGGACCCAGTGGCCTGGCGTGCGGCAGGGTGGACCTATAGGGGCCTCGGTCGCCCTTAGTCCTCTACATAGTAGGGATAGACGCAAGCAAGGCGGTTCTCAGCCGTGCACTTGCGAGATATATTAATGCGTTAGGCAATTTGGGGGGCTTACATGGCGATTTCCAGTCGTCGAGATCATCAGCGCGGTAATAAACGGCGGGCGAGAATCTGGATTGCGACGGCGATAGTCGCGATTCTGCTCTTCGTCGTGCTGTGGGTAGCGGTTCGAGCCTTAATGGCGCGGGATGAGCTACTTGGTGCGGTTCCGCTCGGTCAGAAAATAAGCAACGCAGTAACATCGGCCGACCTCGAGTCAGTCGGTGCTGATGTTGCGGAATTGCAGGATCGGGCTGTGAATGCAGCGCGATTGACATCCGACCCAATCTGGCGCGGTGTCGAGCTTGTGCCCGTGATCGGTCAGAATCTCACTGCGTTCCGCCAGGCGGCAGCGATGATTGAGCAAGTTGCCACGGACGCACTACCGCCGCTCGTGAGCATCACTGAGACCGTTCAGGTTGCAAATTTTGCGCCTGTCGACGGTCGTATCGAACTTCAGCCGTTGATTGACGCTCAGCCGAAACTGCGCGAGGCTCACCTCGCGCTCCAGGCCGCGCAGGGGCAGGCGGACGCGATCAATACCTCTGGCTCCATCAACCAGATTGGGACGGCGGTAGGTCAACTCAAACAGCTCGTTGAGCAGGCATCCGGAGTCGTCGAAAGCTTAGATACTGCAGCGACTGTCTTGCCGCCAATGCTGGGAGCGGAAGGCCCCCGGACCTACCTTCTCCTGTCGCTGAATAATTCCGAGCTTCGGGCTACGGGTGGAATACCGGCAGCCGTGGCAGTCATTCACGCTGACCAGGGTCAATTGAGCCTGGGCGAAACGACTACGGCAAACGACCTCGGGAAATTCGATGCTCCCGTCCTCGATCTGACCGAGCCGGAAACGACGCTGTACCAAGATGTCATGGGCATGTACTTGCAAGACGTGAACTCCACACCCGACTTTTCGCGAAGCGGTGAGCTCGCACAAGCAATGTGGCTGGAAGATACTGGCGTGGCGGTTGATGGCGTCATCGCACTCGATCCGGTAGCTCTCGGTTACATTATTGCGGCAACTGGGCCTGTGGCCGTCAACGACTCGATAACCCTCACGACAGACAACGCCGCAAGCACTTTGCTCAGTGGCGTTTATTCAATGTTCCCGAATACCAATGATCAGGACAACTTCTTCGCTGTTGTTACGGGACAGGTCTTTACGGCTGTATCAACGGGCAAAGCTGATCCCAAAGCCCTCTTTAGCGCTTTGAGTCAAAGTGCATCAGAGGATCGACTGCACGTTTGGAGTGCCAATAGCGACGAGCAAAAGGCCCTCGGCAGTACGGGGCTCACTGGCACGGTACCTCTCAGCGCCGACGGCAAAACGGGTTATGGGGTGTACTTCAATGATTCAACGGGCGCCAAGATGGATTACTACCTCAACGCGTCAATCGGAATCGCTTCCGCGGTTTGTCGCCAGGACGAGCGGCCAAATTTTGAAGTGCAAGTCAAGCTCAAGTCGACGGCGCCGGCCGACGCAGCGACAAGCTTGCCCGCATACGTGACTGGTAGTGGTTTCCGCGATATCTCTCCCGGCAACATAAGCACAAACGTGTATGTATACGCGCCCGAGGGGTCGGTGCCCTACAGTGTCACCGTCGATGGGCAAGAATATGTCTTCGTTGCTTCCACACACGACAGTCACTCTGTAGCGGGGATCACGGTTGAGTTGACTCCTGGGCAGTCGTCAACGGTCTCGATGAAGTTTGTTGGTCTCGCAGGAGCGTCGGACGCCGTAGTGCTTCAGCACACTCCGATGGCGAATAACGTCGAGACGTCGATTGATAACTTTTTGGACTGTGGGGAAGTCGCTGTTTCATCCGAAGATGGTGCGAGCGGTGCCTAGCGCCGTAGGCGCACATTGCACCAAAGAATACATATGTGAGGGATAAGTTAATCTTCTTGTAACCGTATTCTTCGACGATCGTCGCGAAGTGCCCTATAGTTCAAGTAATAGCTAGGGATATCAGAGATGATTCGGCTCTTTGACATGTCCCTAGTTTTCATTTCTAGGGGGAATATTTTGAAAACACGACTTATGGCGACTGCCGTAGTTGCTGCCGCGCTCGTGCTCGGCGCCCAGACGTCGGCCTTTGCTTACGCACCGCCTGTCACACCGAACACCGGTGCCGCTAAGGCCATCGCACCTTACTCCTCTGGTCCCACGGGTGAGGCTCCGGGAACGCCGGCAGTTGTCACGCTCGACGGTGAACTTGCTCAGGAGCAGGCTTCCATCTCGTTGGCATCGCTTTACACCAGCAGCGGCTTAGCCGTTGACGCCAACGGCGAGCTCAACGTGGCAGTGACTCTTCCCGTTGATGCTCCGCTGGGGTCGGTTTACACTCTCGACGTGTCAGCTGGGGCCTTCAGGGACTCTGCGATCATCGTTGCTACCGCAGCTCCGGCTGACGGTGGCGTCGTTGGCGTTCCCGTTGCGAGCACCGGTGGATCCAAGCCCGGTGCTCTTGCCAGCACCGGTGTCGACGCGACACCGTACGTCTGGTTCGGCGGAGGACTGTTGGTTCTTGGGGCTGGCCTCGTGTCGGCACTCGCCTTCGTTCGTCGCGGACGCAAGAACGCGTAACAATAGAAATCAGTTTCTTCGAGGAGGGCCGCCGATAGGCGGTCCTCCTTCGTTGTGTTTGCCGCACTAGCTAAAAACTAGCAACATTCACGATCCATGTTCGTCTCTGAAATACATGGCGGGATTTTCTGTTTTGGTTCGTCGCTCACTGAATCGGTGCCTCTGGTGGCCGGCATTTTTCTAGTGTCCGAACGAGAACGATCGTCTGACACTAAGGTTCTCCTATGGGTATGAGTGATGACGCAGTGATGGTTCCTCACCTAATCACGCCGGGACACATGGCTGGGGCGCAAACGCTTCCCTCGAAACGAGTGCGGCTCGCGATACTCGACGACCATGAGGTACTGCTCGATAGCCTTAGTAGTTGGATCTTTGCCAATGCGCCAGATTTTGATCTGGTACTGAGCGCCAGTACGTGGTTGCAACTCGTGCACAGTGACAATTTTCCAACGGAGCTGGTTCTTCTCGACTTCCAACTCCGCGAGCCAGTTTCGATAGAGGCACGGGTGCGAACTTGTCGTGCAGCTGGTGCGAAGGTGATCGTCCTGACAAGTCTCGACTCCCAGGAGTCCGAAGATCGTGCAATAGCGGCAGGCGCTGCTGCGTTCATATCGAAGTCGAGATCGATGCGTGATGTGATGGATGTTGCACGTGGTGTCATGGGCCTTACACGAGATCCTGGGCTTCAAAAAGACTGGCGACCGTTGCCAGGTGGAGCCGTTCGCCACCAGCGTCCTAAGCTGAGTGCAGGCGAGGTCGAAGCATTGCGGCACTATGTGTCCGGGCTTTCCACGTCTGAAGTGGCCCAGCGTATGGGCGTCCAGTACGAGACGGCGAAGACGTATTTGCGTCGGGTCCGTGAGAAATACGCGAAGGTCGATCGACCTGCAAGCAAAAA
>JAODAO010000191.1 GCA_025463465.1 Glaciihabitans sp.
ACAAGATGTTGCGTGACCACCGGTCACTGATCGTGCGTTTCGCCGACAAGGCCGCGGTGCGCGACTACGTCACCGCCGTCGTTGGTGCGCACTACCTGCCGCAGGTGTACGCGATCCTCGACGATCCTGCCGACCTAGCCGGTATCGACCTGCCGGCGTCCTATGTTCTCAAACCGACCCACGGCAGCGGCGCCGTTGTCGTTGTCTCCGACGATGCCGATGGCGGCACGATCCTTCCGCGGCCGGACTGGAGCTGGATCTACGCCCACGTTCGCCCCGAGGCGGCTGACCGCGCCCAGCTGGTCGCCATCGGACGCTACTGGCTGAGCAAACTGTACGGCCAGGGTCCGAATAAGGAGTGGGCATACAGCCAGCTCACCCCGCGCATCATCGTGGAGGAGCTGTTGGTTGCCCCCACCGGCACCATCCCCGATGACTATAAGTTTTTTGTGTTCGACCGCAAGGTGCACTTCATCCAGGTGGATGCCGGACGATTCGGCCCACGCACCCAGGACTTCTACGACCGCGACTGGAACCACCTCGAAATGAGTGGGGGACTGCCGTGGGACCCGGTTACCCGCCAGCCGCCAACCCGCCTCCGCGAGATGATCGACCTGGCCGAACGGCTTGCGGCGGACACCGATTTTGTGCGCGTCGACCTGTACCACTTCGAGGACCGTGTGGTCTTCGGTGAGCTGACCAGCTATCCCGCCGGCGGCCACAGCCCGTTCATCCCCGAGAGCTGGAACGACGAGTTCGGCAGACGCTGGAGCGTGCCAAGAAAGTATCGCGACAACTGATCGCTGTTGCCCATGAGACGGCCGCCGGGGTGAGGTGTCCCGCGTGGATAGTTGCTGTATCCCCGCTGGGTAAACGCCTTGTGGCGCACAACTGGGGGTACAGTCCGTTCAACGCGGATACGGGTCACTCCAGTCCGTGAGGAACGTGCAGATGCTCTATAACAATCCTGAGGACCCCGGTGACACACAAAACGCACCACCACAAACGTAAAGCCAAGCGGGCCCGCACCAAAAAGTACGAGGCCGAGCTCACCCGCCTTCAGATCGAACTGGTCAGTATGCAGCAGTGGGTCGCCTCCACCGGTGCCCGCGTTGTGGTCATCTTCGAGGGCCGTGACGCCGCAGGCAAGGGTGGCGCGATCAAACGGATCATGCAGTACCTGAACCCGCGCAACGCCCGCGTGGTCGCCCTTCCGCAGCCGAGCGAACGGGAGAAGGGGCAGTGGTACTTCCAGCGCTACATCGAGCGCCTCCCCACGGCGGGTGAGATCGTGCTGATGGACCGGTCCTGGTACAACCGCGCCGGCGTCGAGCGGGTGATGGGTTACTGCACCGACGAGCAGTACAACCTCTTCCTCGCCCAGGTGCCCGTGGTGGAACGCATGTTAATCGACGACG
Organism: Glaciihabitans sp.; assembly: GCA_025463465.1. Classification (GTDB taxonomy): domain Bacteria; phylum Actinomycetota; class Actinomycetes; order Actinomycetales; family Microbacteriaceae; genus Glaciihabitans. The sequence goes on from JAODAO010000191.1 coordinate 1,419, forward strand.
GCATCATCCTGCTGAAGTACTGGTTCTCCGTCTCGGATACCGAGCAGGAGAAAAGGTTCCGCTCCCGCCTCAACGACCCCATGCGCCGCTGGAAGCTGTCCTCCACCGACCTCCTCTCGATCACCAAATGGGAGGACTACTCCGTCGCAAAAGACGCCATGTTCGCCGCGACCGACCTGCCGGAGTCCCCCTGGTGGACGATTAACAGTGACGACAAAAAGTCATCCCGCATCAACACGATCGCGCACCTGCTCAGCCAGGTTCCCTACGACAACCTCGAGCCGGAAAGTGTCGACTTTCCGGACCGCCCGAGGGCAGCAGACAGCAACAGGCCGCCCCAGGACGAGCAGCATTTTGTGCCGGACCGCGCCGCAGCGATCTTCTAAGACGAACACGGCTCGCCCCGGCGGCCTGTCCCGCCGCTGTGAATTTGGTAGCTCTTTCAGGGTCCCGATAGGTTTTTCAGATGACACCGGACTGGAACATTCGACCAAGCACCCTGTTGGATGCCACCTGGATGGTTGAACTACGGGCGGAGGTCATGCGCCCCGACCTTGAGCGCCTTGGCCGCTATGACCCGGTCCGCGTGCGACAGCGTTTCCTTAACGCATTCACCCCGGAACACACTCGCGTCATCCAGGTGGACAAAGTCGACGTCGGCCTTATCGCAGTGCGACCAGAACACGACGGGGTATGGATCGAGCATTTCTATCTCGACCCTGCCTGGCAGGGCTGCGGCCTTGGCAGCCAGGTCCTCGGTCAGATTCTGCGGACGGAAGCCGCAGGACAGCCATTCAGGCTCAACGTTCTGCAGGGGAGTCCCGCTCGTCGCCTATATGAACGTCACGGCTTTAGTCTCGTGAGCCAAGATCCAATTGACGTTTACCTCATGAAGCCAGCGCCTGAGCCCCAGCGCTGAGGCCCAGCACGGAACCCGGGCACTGAAGCGCTCCAGGACCTCTCCCGGTGGGCACGCCCTGGCAAGGCCCGCAGGTTGGGTGGTCCCGTCTCTGGATAGGGTGTTGGTGCTCCACCGGCGCCTTACTTGGTGGGCTCACAGCACACTGCCGACGAGCGAGTGGATGAGGAAGGTCGCGCCGCCGAGCGGTAGGCCAACGACCGCGCGCCTTCCCCGATGATGTCGAACATGTCGCAAGCGCTGAAAATCCAATGGCGTTCAACACCCGTAAGTCTGAGTTCCTGCTGTGCCTCGGGCCTACCCCGACAGGCATGATCGAACAGAAGTCCGTATCAACGCGTTGTCCGGGCGGTTAGCCCTCCGTCGCCGCGACGATCTGCAGGCTGGCATCGTCGCTGACGGCCTCGACGGCAGCGAGGATGGCAGCGATAGCGGCCTCCGGGTGGGACACCATGGAGACGTGCGAGGCATCGACCTCGGTGATGGTCGCCCCGGCGCGTTCCGCCATCGAGCGCTGGGTGGCCGGAGGAATGACAAGATCCTTCAGGCCAATAACTGCCCACACCGGGCGTTCTTTCCACGAGGGCGGGCCGGACGGGAAGGTGTTTGCGCCGAGGGCAGCGGGACGCTGGTTGGCGGCGATGAGGGAGCGGGCGATCTCCGGCAGGTCCTGGGCGAAGTAGTGGTGCACGGTGTCGGGGGTGAGAAACGCCTCGAAGTCGCCCTCCGGCGCCCCGGGGTAGCCCACGATGTTGAGCACGGTGTTGGGGTCAGGTACGTCGAGGGCCGAGCCGGAGCCGCCCAGGATCTGGAAGACGAACTCGCCTTCGTCCGGAATGAAGGCGTCGACGTAGACGAGGGCCTTCACCTCGTCACTCAGCTGGGCGTTGGTGATGACAAAGCCGCCGTAGGAGTGGCCGACCAGGATCACAGGACCGGTGGTGCGCTGGGCGATGAACGACGCGATATAGGCGGCGTCGCCCACCACTCCGCGCAGCAGGTTCGGTGGCACGAGGACGGTAAATCCCCGCAGCTGTAGTTCAGCGGCGACGTCGTTCCAACTTGAACCGTCCGCCCAGGCTCCGTGTACAAGGACGATGGTGGGTTGTGGCATGGTGGTGCCTCTCGTTTGTCCTGCGTCGGTGGGAGATGGCAAAGACGCTACGCCCACACCGACGCGGTTAGCGTTGAGGAATCCGCATTCCCGCTGCCTCGATCCG
>JAODAO010000233.1 GCA_025463465.1 Glaciihabitans sp.
GAAGGTTCTTCCGGCTGGTGAGGACCTGGTCGATGAGTCCGTATTCGAGAGCCTCAGCTGCGCTGAGAATCTTGTCGCGGTCGATGTCTTTGTTGACCTGCTCGACCGTACGGTTCGAGTGCTTGGAGAGGGTCTCTTCGAGCCACTCACGCATACGAAGGATCTCGCGCGCCTGGATCTCGATGTCAGACGCCTGTCCGCCACCCTGTCCGCTGACGGACGGCTGGTGGATGAGGATACGGGCGTTCGGCAGGGCGAGGCGCTTGCCGGGGGTTCCCGCAGCGAGCAACACTGCGGCAGCCGAGGCTGCCTGGCCGAGCGAAACGGTCTGGATCTGCGGACGAATGTACTGCATCGTGTCGTAGATCGCGGTCATCGCGGTGAACGAGCCACCGGGTGAGTTGATGTACATCACGATGTCGCGGTCCGGGTCCTGGCTTTCGAGAACCAGAAGCTGGGCCATAACGTCATCAGCCGACGCGTCATCGATCTGGACGCCCAGGAAAACGATGCGGTCTTCGAAGAGCTTCGCGTACGGGTCCTGACGCTTGTAGCCGTAGGCCGTCCGCTCCTCAAAGGTGGGGAGGATGTAGCGGGAGGACGGCATCTGACCGGCGATCCCGCTGGCGCCCAGGTTGCCTGCAGCGCTGAAGTTGAAGTTGTCCATCGTCTTTCCTACTTGTCTGAAATATCAGCGTCGGTCACGGCTTCGTCGGTTCCGCCGCCGCCGATAACGTCGGAGGCGAACTCGCGAAGATGGTCGACAAACCCGTACTCGAGCGCTTCCTGGGCGTTGAACCAGTTATCGCGGTCGTTGTCGATCAGGACCTGCTCGACGGTTTTGCCGGTCTGCTCTGCGGTCAGCTCGGCCATACGCTGCTTCATGTCGAGGATGACCTTCGCCTGCGTCTGGATGTCGGCAGAGGTTCCACCGAATCCGCCGGACGGCTGGTGCAGAAGCACACGCGCGTTCGGGGTGATGTATCGCTTGCCCTTGGTGCCCGAGGAAAGCAGGAACTGCCCCATGGACGCCGCGAGACCAATTCCGACCGTCACAATGTCGTTCGGCACAAATCGCATCGTGTCGTAGATTGCCATTCCCGCGGTGATCGATCCACCGGGTGAGTTGATGTAGAGGAAGATGTCCTTTTCAGGGTCCTCAGCGGCAAGTAGCAGCAGCTTCGCCGCAATCTCGTTAGCGTTCTCGTCACGCACCTCTGAGCCAAGCCAGATGATGCGATCCTTCAGCAGTCGATCGAAAATACTGCTGACAAGTGCCGGTTCGGCCATTGTTGCGCTCCCATTCAGTTATCGCTTGTTGATGAATCTATCGGGTTGCGTGTCACCATCGAGGCGTGTTCGCCGTCGGCAAAGTCTTATGCTCCTTGGATGGGTGACTCATGGGACGCACGCGTCGCGCAGGTATGGTCGAGCGCGTCCAGTTCACGTCCGGCTGACGTGCTGGCGAGAATCGACGCGTTGGTGGCAGAACGCCCCGCAACCGATCCCCGAGCGACTTTCGAGGCGGCAAGCGCCAGGGATTACGCCGACCGGGAAGTCGAGGCCGAACCTCTCTACCGCGCGGCGCTTTCACTCGGGCTGTCTGAGCCCACCAAGGGTCGGGCCATGATCCAGCTCGCCAGTACCCTGCGCAACCTCAGTCGGCCGGAGGAGGCGATCGATGTGCTCCAGGACGGTTTTGGCAACGACCCCGACCACCGTCTCGCGGACGCAGCCCGTGCCTTCCTCGCCCTGTGCCTGGCTGATACCGGGGACACCCGGGCCGCGACGGCCGTGGCCCTCGAAGCCCTGGCAGCCCACCTGCCCGAGTACGCTAAAGCCGTGCGGGCGTACTCCAGCGACCTGCTCGGATAATCACCCTCCGCAGCGGAAGCACTGTGCGCAGACGCCGGGGGCTGTTTACTCGCGGGTTTTCTCGCTCAATTCCGCTCGCGTCGACTGCCGAACGCCGGGCGTTGTCCCGCCCGGGTTCCACCGCAGCGGTGCCCGATTACGGGGCCACCCGGGCCAACCGAGCGGGGATCGGCGGAGCGCCCATCGGTGCCGGGGACCCCAGTCGCGAATATGCTGGAAGAAAACGCAGCACAGTCCCCTTCATTGGACCATCGAAGGTTTCATCATGTCCACTCCGTTCCAGCAGTCGCCCGAGGAAATGCGAGCGTGGTTGGCCCTCCTTGAAACAGCCAACCTCGTGCAACATGCCACAGACCGTAGGGTGCGCGATGCCGTCGGGCTGACGTTCGCCCAGCTGGAAATCCTTGTGCGCATCGCGGAGGCCGGCGATGGCGGGATGCGTATGACCGATATCGCGGACAAGCTGGTCGTCTCCCGTAGTGGCCTGACGTACCAGATCAGCCAGCTCGAAAAACGTGGCCTGGTCGCGCGGACGCCGTCGATCGACGACGAGCGTTCCGTTATCGCCAATATCACCTCGGCCGGAACGGAGCTTGTTGTCACGGCCGCACCGCACTACGTCGAGGTCGTCAAGAACATGTTCCTCGACCACGTCACGCCCCGTAACCTGACGGTCCTCGCCGACATCCTGGACTCCGTCAGGGATGAGCTGCGTCAGATGCCGAGCCGGTCAACACTCGACCGCTAACGTCGAAATGACGAGCGGAAGGCTGTGAGCCGACTTCGAGTTGGCCGCGTGTGAAACGACCCACTACCAGCTGCTTCGCATTCGAACTACTATCGCTGCATGGACATTCGTGACATCCCCCTCACCACCATCGAGGGAAACACCACTTCACTCGCGGCCTACGCCGACAAGGTCGTACTGGTCGTCAACGTCGCCTCACGCTGCGGCCTCACGCCCCAGTACGAGACCCTCGAGCAGCTGCAGCGCACCTACGGTGAGCGCGGCTTCACAGTGCTCGGCTTTCCCAGCAACCAGTTCGCGCTGGGCGAGACGGGTGATGCCGAGAAGATTGCCGAGTTCTGCTCTTCCACTTACGGGGTCACTTTCCCCCTGATGGAGAAGTCCAAGGTCAATGGTCGCTCGCAAAACCCGCTCTACGCCGAGTTGACCAAAACGGCCGACGCCGATGGAAAGGCCGGCCGGATCAAATGGAACTTCGAGAAGTTCGTGATCTCGCCGTCCGGAGACATCCACCGTTTCCGTCCGACTACCCTGCCGGACTCCCCCGAGGTCATTCAAGCCATCGAAGCGGGACTCGCGGAGTCGGCCGCACCGGTCATCTGACAGCTTCGGCGCCGCGCCCTCCATCGGGAACGGCGCCGAAGCCTTCACAACCGTTTTGCCAGTGGGTCAGTATGTGCCGGCATCGTCGCCGGTGACCGTCGCACCACCGGCACCGGCCAACAGGGCCGCACTGCCCGAGACGCCGAGGCGGGTAGCACCGGCCTCGATCATGGCAACAGCGTCGTCGTAACTGCGGACACCACCGGAAGCCTTGACTCCCAGCTTGCCATCCACCGTGTGGGCCATCAGCCGCACGGCGTGGACCGTTGCGCCGCCGGCAGGGGAAAACCCTGTAGAGGTTTTGACGAAGTCGGCACCGGCCTCGACGGCTGCTTCGCACACCGCGACGATCTCCTCGTCGGTCAGCACGGCAGACTCGATGATGACCTTGAGTACATGGGTTGTGGGGATAACGCTGCGCACCGAGGCGATGTCGGCGGCGACGAGGTCAAAACGACCCGCTTTCGCCGCACCCACGTCGATGACCATGTCGATCTCGTCGGCACCCTGTTCGATTGACAGGGCCGCCTCGATCGTTTTGATCTCGGTCTTGTGCTTGCCACTCGGGAACCCGCAGACGACGGCGACCTTGAGGTCGCTGCCTTCGGGGAGGGTCAGCGGAAGCATCGCCGGCGAGACGCAAACCGAATACGTTCCGAGTTCGACAGCCTCGGCGATCAGGGCCTCGACGTCGGCGGCGGTCGCTTCGGGCTTCAGCAGGGTGTGATCGATGTATCGGGCCAGGGCGCGGGCATCAAGAACGGGTTCGGAGTTTGTAGTGTTCATCGCTGCAAGGATACCGCCTGCACCCGAACGCTAGCGGAGCCCGAGGGCATCCACCCAGTACGCGAGGAAGGCTGCGCCAGCTTCGTCGTGGATCAATTCTCCCTCGGTGATGATCGGGTATGGACGCTCAAGGATGCCGTCTTTGGGCCGCACGTCGACGTGCGCCACGTCGTATCCTGCGGCATGCAAGTGGTCGGCCATCAGGTAGTCGCTGCGTGAATCGCCGACCGACCGCCAGAGGGCGGGCAGGGGGCCGCTGGCGACGAAGTACTCCAGCGCGCGTTCCGCCCCGCGATCCTTATCCAGCAGCACCGATTCGAGGTCGTTGGAGATGATGGTCTGGTCGATGCGAAAGGGAACCTTGCCGTCCGCGTCTGGCGAAACACGGTCGCCGAGGCGCACCCCGAGTCCATGCCGCACCATCACGTCGAACTCGATGTCGCTCAGCCGCGGCTGCAACGCCAGGAACGTGGCGCTATCGATCTCCATTCGCTGTTCGACGGACACCATTGCACGTTTGGTCTCATCGTAGAAGAGGGTGTCGTTGTACTGCTCCGCCACAATGCCGCGCACCTCAGCCGCTACCGCCTCCGGCAGGGACACACTTTCGTCGACGGTGACCTCCCCCATTCCCCCACTGGTGATCGACGCCCACGCCGCGCCCTTCTCGAAGACGCCAAACATACGGGTGCCCTCGATCGCGAGGGCGTCAGCGAGACCGTTCGCCAATAGCGGGGTAATCACCTCGTCGCGGATGAACGCATCGGAACGACCGGTGATAAACGCGATGGGAACTCCGGCGGCCGCGAGGGACACGAGGTCTGTCACGATGCTGTTGATCGCGATCGTCCGGCTCACCGGGCTCGCGAGCGGCCCGTCCACGTCGAAGAGAAGTCCAAGATTGTGCATTGTTCAATTCTCGCTGATCCAACACCCTCCCCCGTGCACCCGGTCGGCGCAGCCGGCGCGTGTATGGCATATCTCCATCGGGCGGTCATCCCCTTTACCGGGGCCGTGCCGGATGCATCACTATAGGACTATGGACGCCCGACAGTTGCGAACCCGGCAGGCCCTCGCCCACGCCATCCTCGAACTCGCCACCGAGAAGCCTCTCAGCGAGATCAGTGTGACCGACCTGGCGAGGGCGGCTGATATCACCCGGCCGACCTTCTACGCCCACGCGACCAGCCCCGGTGATCTCCTGGCGCGGGTGCTCGACGACGAGCTGCAGCAGCTGCGACGCGACTTCAGCCGGCTCTCCGAAACCACCCCGGCCCTCGAAACAGTGTCGCTCGAGGCACCGGAGCGGGCGCTCGTCGCCCATGTTTTCCGACATGCAGCCCTGTATCGACGCAACCTGCGGCTGCGGTTGCCCGACCCGGTGCGTGACATGCTGACCGACAACATCGAGGGGGCCCTCGCCGACCACCTTGGCCGCCACCCCACCCTCGCCCCCACCGACGAGGGGCTGACGGCGCAGGAGCGCCAGCGCGAATTTGCCGTTTACGCGGCGATCGCCGCATCGGGAACGGTCGCCGCCCTCGAAACCTGGTTGCGTGGGCCGGATCCGCTCGACCAGGACTGGGCGGTATCGGCGATCCTGCGTGGCAGCCCAGCCTGGTGGCAACGCGTCACCCGCGAGGACAACATCCACCTGTCCGCCCTTAGCTAGGGCGCCGACCCGGTTGCTCCTCGATAGTCACGCTCGCAGACCGGGACTGAGCCCTAATGTAGGTGCTCCCAGGGCGGTAAATCGGCGTTAACTGCGGCGGGGCCGGCACCCGGATATCTCCGTGTGCTGGCCCCGCTGAAGGTTCGATCAGACGATTAGTGGCTGTGTCCAGCGTGGTCGTCGTGGTCGTGGTCGTTCGCCTGCTCGAGCAGGTTGGTCGCGTCGGAGGTGTCGAACAGCTCGCTGTCGTCGTCCTCGTTGGAGATCATGGTGGCGGTGAATTCGGAGATGTCCACCTTGTCGCCGTTGGAGTCGACGACCTCGGCCTTGTCCAGGACGATGGCAAGTGCCTTCGCGCGGGCGACCTCGCCGATCATGGCGGGGATCTGGCCATTCTGGTCGAGGACCTTGATGAACTCGC
>JAODAO010000243.1 GCA_025463465.1 Glaciihabitans sp.
TCATCGCGGGCGCCATCGCCAGACTGGTCATCCCGGGACGGCAGAACATCAGCATCCTGATGACCATCGTCCTCGGCATCGTGGGCTCCTTCGTCGGCGGCTTCCTCGGCTACCTGATCTTCCAGCGGGACCCGATGGACGGCTTCTTCCAGCCCGCCGGAATCATCGGCTCGATCATCGGCGCCATCATCGTCCTCTTCATCTACCTGCGCGTCTCAGGACGCAACGTCGCCCACCGCTGATCTAGCACCACTCCGCCAGCACCCCGGCCGCACGCCGGGGTGCTGCGGGCCCCGGATGAGGGTTATCCGAGGCCCATCCCCCATACCGAATTGCTTTTCGACACATAAGGACAGCTACCGATGGCCGTACGGCAACTCACTACCCTTGGCGAATTCACCAAGTCCAACGCCGCCCTTGAGCTGGGGCGCAACGCCCGCTTTATCCGTTGGGTTCGCACCCGCGACGGCTGGCAGTCCGAGATCCTGCACGGACGGTACACCGGACGGGCGAAAAAGGCCTGGCTCGTTGACATTGACGGGGAAACCCAGGAGCTGCTCGAGAGCGACTGGGCCATCTACCGCGACTGACGCTTCGCGGGATCGGCTCGGCACCTCCGACTACGCGCGGTCGTGCAGGGTGATCCGGTAGCCGTCGGGGTCGGCGAAGGTGAAGGTGCGGCCGAACGGGCCGTCCATGGGGGCCATGGTGATCTCAACGCCGTCGGCGGCGAGGGCATCGTGGATTCCCTGCACCTCCGTCGCGTGCAACCAGAGTGCGACGCCGTGCCCGGGAAAGTCGAACGCTGCGGGGTCGGCTCCCGGCACGATGCCGCGCACGGCGAACGCCACCGGGGTCGTGGTGAAGACAACGGCATGGGGCGGGCCGGCCTGTCGGCTCAGCCCGAGGTAATTCTCGTAGAACGTCGCTGAGGCCTCGAGGTCGCGCACCTGCAGTGAAATAAAGTCCGGTCCGGTTACGGCCATGGTGTTGCCTCCTTGTTTTGCATGTCAGCTTTCTGACATCGACCAATCTATGTCAGAATACTGACATGAGTCAAATCAACCTCGATACGTCTCTCGGATATCTCCTCAAGCAGGCGTCGAGCGCCCTGCACAACGAGATGGATGCGGCGCTGCGCCCCCAGGGGATGACCATCACCGAGTATTCCTGCCTCGAGTTGCTCTCCCAGCGCCCCGGGATGTCAAACTCGGAGCTCGCCCGCGGCGCGTTCGTCTCCCGGCAGTCGATGAACGTGCTGCTGCAGGCGATGGAGCGGGACGGATTTGTGTCCCGCCCCGACCAGGCCGCCGTCGGCCGGGTGTTACCAACAACCCTCACCGACCTCGGCCGTGAGCGCCTCGCCGTCGCCAGCACCGCGATCAGGTCGGTGGAGGACCGCATGAAGTCCGGCCTCGACTCCCCCCAACAGAACGACCTGCGGCACCTGCTGGCCAGCTGCATCGAATCGTTGAGCACCTAGGGCCGAGACCGCCCCACCGTTGCCCCATCACACCGTCACGGCGGTGAGCTTCTCAGCCGCCTCCCACAGCTCGGCCTCCCGGGCCGGGTTGTAGGACGCGTCCGACGACGGGGCGACGGCTGCCCTGTCCACGTAGTCGCCGGTGGATGTTGTGGTGTTCCCCAGCACAACGTCGGCGAGATGGCCTCCGGCATCGGCTTGGTTAATGGCGAGCGGGGTCAGTACCAGCAGCGGCATCACCCGGGCCATCAGGAACTGGGAAAGCCGGTTGGCATTGCGGGCGAGCCCGGTCGCCGGCACAAACCCCGGGTTGAACGAGACGATGGTGACGCCCGCCGGCAACCGGCGGGCGAACTCGTGGACGAGGTGGATGACGGCCAGCTTGCTCGTCGAATACGCCGTCATCCCGGCGGCGACCGTAGAGGATTTCGCAAACGCCGACGCGCGCGCGAGCACCTCGGGCGGCTGCCAGGCCGGCGCCGGCATGATCCCGAGGTTGTGCCGCAGGTCGCCGAAGTGGGCGTCGCTTGCGGTGATGGTGATCCGCGCCGGCGCCACAAAGTGGTCCTGCAGGGTGCGGATGAGGACGTGGTTGGCCAGCACGTTCACCGTGAACGTTGACTCGAAACCGTCGGGGCCGACCGTTGTGGCATTGGCGTATTGGATGCCGGCGTTGCCGACAAACCCGGTCAGTGGTGGCAGCTGCCCGGACTCCAGCATCGTCACGATCCGGGCGCCCATCGCGCGCACGCTGGCAAGCGAACCAAGGTCGGCCGACAAAGAAGAGACCCGTCCTGCCTTCGCGGATCCCGCGGACAGCGCCGTTGCCAACGCGACTCCACTGTCGCCGCGGGCAATCACCAGCAGGTGTGCGCTCGGATCCCCGGCGAGGATCCGCTCGGCGGCGATCCGGCCGAGGCCACGACCGGCCCCCGTCATCACAATCGTGTGGGTGGCGGCGGGCGATGCGGTGGGGGATGCAGTGGTCATAAAAACTCCTTGGCTGAGATCGGTGCCGGATGGCGCAGCATCCACCCTCGCCGTCCCTTCACCGGCCAACCAGTGCACTCTTCGACGGTAGGACCAGCGGTACCTACGCTGATTGGGCCCGGCGGGGCGAAGATAAGGGGTGACATCACACTCTTCGGCCGCTCTCGGTGAGATCCTGCGTGCCTGGCGGGACCGGCTCTCCCCCGCAGACGCCGGCCTGTCGGTGGGGACCGCACGTCGCGCCGCGGGGCTTCGGCGTGAGGAACTGGCGCAGCTCGCCGGGCTCTCCGTCGATTACATCGTCCGCCTTGAGCAGGGTCGCGCGACGAATCCGTCCGGCCAGGTCGTTTCGGCGCTGGCTCGCGCCCTCCAGCTGAACCAGACCGAACGCGACCACCTGTATCGCAGTGCCGGGCTGCAGCCACCGGCCGATGGTCACATCAGCGCCCACATCCCGCCCGGGGTGCAGCGGATGGTCACCCGCCTCGGCGAGACACCGTTGGGTATCTTCACCGCCAGCTGGCAACTCGTCTCGTGGAACCCCCTGTGGGCGGCGCTGCACGGTGATCCGCAGGAGTTGCCCACGGCCGAACGCAACCTGCTGCGGGCCGTCTTCGGCTCCGGGCCGGCGAATGCGTCCCTTCGGCCTGCCACGTCGACCAAGGGGTCTGAGACATTCGCGAAGGCCCTCGTCGCCGACCTGCGGCTGGCGAAATCAAGTTACCCCACCGACCGGCAGCTGGCCGCGCTCATCATCGATTTGCGCCGCAGCAGCTCACGCTTCGAGGACTACTGGACCTCCGGCACGGTGATGACCCACGAAAGCGACCTCAAAACCATCCAGCACCCCAACGTCGGCAGCATTACCCTCGACTGCGACGTGATAACGGTGCCGTGTTCCGACCTGCGCATCATCATGTACTCCGCCGCCGCCGGCACCGTCGACGCGGGCAAACTCGACTTCCTCCGGGTCACCGGGGTCGTCAGCCCTGTCCGGGAGTTCCCCCACCTCCCGGGGCGTTGATCCCCGATCCACGCAGGTCATCGGCGTCACCTGTGCGCTGCACGACTGGAAGCGGCTGGCCCGCCTAGCCGCGCAAATCGTATGGATAGCGTAAGGACGGGGCGGGAATCCGTAGAGGTGTTGTTAGGTTCCGTCAGCGCCACGGTGGTCGGTGGCAGCCTGAATCCATGACAATGCCTCGAGGCGCGAGCGGATTGAAGGATCCGTTGGATCCTGTCCATACGGGAGTCCTTCGGCAGCTGCTGGAAGGTGAGTACCTCTGGGGGACGGTCGATATCGCGGTTGCTGGGCGCTCCGTGTGCCGTCGGTACCGTGTGGTCGTTTACCCGCCGGGAACGAACTCGTCAGAGCGGGTGTGGTTAACCCTTCGCCGCCGCCTGCCACTGGCAGGCGGCTTTGTCGGTGCCGTCGCGGTCTGCTTCCTCGCTGAGGTGTGGCCACTGGCCCTCGTCATTGCGGCGACCATCCTTGTCTACGTCTCCGCTCTTGTGGTGGCATCGCAGGTCACCCGCGATCTCCGGGAGAGCTGCCGCACCGTCGAGTCAGCGTTTATCGTGGGCCCGCACGGCCTCGAGACGACCGGGGACCCGGTTCTGGTGCAGGCAACGTTGCGCAGGCTTTCCCACCTCGACCGTGAGCGGACGATGTCCCATATCTCGCCGTCGCTCCATGAGCTCGGGTGGGCGGAGGTATACGAATCAATCGCGCCTCGCCGAAGTGACAATGCAACCCGACGAGGAGCGCAGTGTGAGTGAACGAACATGGTCACCCACTGTCGTTGTGGATAATGTTGCCCATCCGGTGCGGACACACCCTCCCATCGGAGTGCTGCTGCACGGCACACCGACCACCTTCACCCCCGTCCTCGTGGCAGCGCTGTCACGCGGCAGCATGCTGGTGCATGTTGATGGCAGCCGAGTCACGTCCACGACCACCCGGGCAGTGTTGCAAATTACACTCCCGGGCGAGCGCGCCCGGGATCGCCGGGGATTCCGACGCGACCTGAGGGCCCAGCTGCATGATCTGATTCGGAGGATGCCGGACAACGCAAGGATCCTGATCGTCGCAGAACGTTCGGGAACCGCGCCGATGGCTCGGATCCCCCGTTATGGGCTCCAGGCCGCGATGATTGCTGCCCGTGCGGCGGCGGCGCAGGAGCGGGGATCCAGCGTGATGATCAACACCCTCGTCCTCTCCGCCACAGACGGTATGGAGTGGGTCGCCGGGCGCGTCGCCGCGGAAATCCGGAGGAGATCCTTTCCGGACACCGGATGTGTGGTGATGGACAGCGACCTTGGAAATCGCTCGATCACCTCGGCAATTGCCGAGCAGTGCAGTTAAACAGCGCAGCTGAACATCCCACCTGGGTCGATTCGATTGGTAATCCGGTCTGTCATCCAGTCGCTCAATAATCTCCGCACGGCGCTACGGCGTGGGAACTCCGTTGGCGGAGCGTAGGAAGAGCGTGAGGGAGTCGTTTTTGCCTCCTCATTCTTTCTAACCTCGGTTCATGACCCAGTACCACTCCCTCCACGCGAGCACTTATGTCCACTC
>JAODAO010000244.1 GCA_025463465.1 Glaciihabitans sp.
TGCGAGGAGTACAAGCAGCTCGACGACCTGATGGAAACCGAGACGGGTGACTTCGCCGGCCAGCTGGTCTGCAAGATCCACGGCCGCCCGATCGAGATCCTCAAGGAGACCAACTACTTCTTCCGGATGAGCGACTTCCAGCAGCGTTTGCTTGACCTCTACGAATCCCAGCCCAACTTCATCCAGCCCGAGAGCGTGCGCAACGAGATCATCTCGTTTGTGAAGAACGGCCTGAGCGACCTGTCGATCTCCCGCTCCAGCTTCGACTGGGGAATCAAGATCCCGTGGGACCACAGCCATGTCCTCTACGTCTGGTTCGACGCGCTGCTGAACTACATCACCGCCATCGGGTACGGCACCGACGACGAAAACTTCAACCGCCGCTGGCCAGCAACCCAGCTGGTCGGCAAGGACATCGCCCGCTTCCACGCCGTCATCTGGCCCGCCATGCTGATGGCCGCCGGGCTGCAGCCGCCGAAGCAGGTCTTCGGCCACGGCTGGCTGCTCGTTGGTGGCGAGAAGATGTCCAAGTCCAAGCTCACCGGCATCGCGCCGCAGCAGATCACCGACACCTTCGGCATCGACGCGTTCCGCTACTACTTCATGCGTGCCATCAGCTTCGGCCAGGACGGCTCGTTCAGCTGGGAAGACCTCGGCGCCCGCTATCAGGCAGAGCTCGCTAACGGTTTCGGCAACCTGGCCTCACGCACCGTCGCCATGGTCAACCGCTACTTCGCCGGTGTTGTGCCGGCCCCCGCCGAATACAGCGACGCCGACCTGAACGTGCAGAAGGTTGTGGCGGATGCCGCAGCCAATGCGGACGCCGCCATCCAGCGTGTCGCCATCCACGAGTCCATCGCTGCCATCTGGACCATCGTCGAGGAACTGAACGGCTACATCACCATCCAGGAACCCTGGGTGCTGGCGAAGACGCCCGAAACCCGTGAGCGCCTCGGCACCGTTCTCTACACGGCTCTCGAGGGCCTGCGCGCGCTGACGGTGCTGCTGTCCCCGGTGATCCCGGAAGCGACCACCAAACTGTGGACTGCCCTCGGCACAGACACCAGCATCGGCGCCCTCACCAGCGAGCTGCTGGGCGAGGCCGGAACCTGGGGACGCTTGCCTGTTGGCTCGAAAGTCGGCACGCTGGAAGCATTGTTCCCGCGCATTGAACAGGACGGGCCCGCTGCTTGAGTAGCGGCCAGACGCGCCGCGCCAGCAACGGTGTTATTCCCAACATCGTTGTGGCCGGCACCAACTCGGCCGGCGTCCAGCCGGCTGACGAAGAGGTGACCCGATGACCGATCCCACCAGCCACGTGCGCTCACGCACCGCAGTCCCCGCGGACGGCCAGAGCCGCAATCTGGAATACCCGCCGCTGCCCGAGGCGCTGGTCGTTGGTGTCTACGACAACCACACCCACCTCGAGATCTCCGACGGTGACAACCCGCTGGACTACCGTGAACAGCTGGACCGTGCCTCCAGCGTTGGTGTGCGCGGGGTGGTGCAGGTTGGCAACGACCTCGAAACCTCACGCTGGTCCGCCGAGATCGCCGCTCGCGAACCCCGCGTTCTCGCGGCCGTCGCGTTGCACCCCAATGAGGCCCCGCGTTACGACGCAGACGGGACCCTCGACGACGCCCTCGCCGAGATCAACGAGCTGGCGACCCGGCCCCGCGTGCGCGCCATAGGCGAGACCGGCCTCGACTTCTTCCGCACGGGCGAAGACGGCCGCGCCGCCCAGTACCGGTCGTTCGAGGCGCACATCGAGATGGCCAAGCAGCACGGCCTCGCCCTCCAGATCCACGATCGTGACGCCCACGCCGAGGTCGTCGAGACGCTGCTGCGGGTGGGAGCCCCGGAACGCACCGTGTTCCACTGCTTCAGCGGCGACGCGGAACTTGCGAAGATCTGCGCGGACAACGGCTGGTACCTGTCGTTCTCGGGAACCTTCACGTTCAAAAATGCGACGAACCTGCGCGACGCCATCGACGTGGTGCCGCGCCGTCTTGTGCTGGTGGAGACGGATGCCCCGTTCCTCACCCCCGTGCCGTTCCGCGGCCGCCCCAACTCTCCCTACCTGATTCCCCACACCCTGCGTGCAATGGCCGCCCATCTCGGAACGGACGTTTCCATGCTCGCCGCCCTCATCACCTCCAACACGGAGGAGGTGTACGGGTCGTGGGACGCTGAACCCGTCACCGGACCGCCGAACCCGTACAACGAGAGCTTCGACGCTCCGGACGTGTCCTCGTGACCCTGCTCGGGCCGGCAGAGATCCGCGATCTCGCCGAGCTGCTCGGCATCCAACCCACAAAAAAGCTCGGCCAGAACTTCGTGATCGACGCCAACACCGTACGCCGCATCGTGAGGGTCGCCGGCGTCACGGCAGACACCTCCGTCGTTGAGGTCGGACCCGGGCTCGGCTCGCTCACCCTCGGCCTGCTAGAAACTGGCGCGGAGGTCGTCGCGGTCGAGATCGACAAGCGCCTCGCCGCCCAGCTTCCCCTGACGGTGGACGAGCTGCAGCCGGGATCCCGCCTGACGGTGATCACCCAGGACGCCATGGTCATCAAGGAACTCCCGGGAACACCAACCGTGTTGGTCGCCAACCTGCCATACAACGTCTCGGTGCCCGTGCTGCTGCACTTCCTCGAAACCTTCCCGGCCCTTGAATCGGCGATGGTGATGGTGCAATCCGAGGTCGGACAACGCATCGCTGCGGCCCCCGGATCGAAGGTATATGGTACGCCAAGCGCGAAAGCAGCATGGTATGGAGAATGGAAAACTGCGGGACAGGTGTCCCGTCAGGTATTCTGGCCTGTACCGAACGTAGATTCCATCCTCGTTGGGTTCGAACGGCGCGAACTGCCGGGCACCGAAGACGAGCGTTTAGCTACATTTGCGCTTGTCGACGCTGCCTTCCAGCAGCGGCGGAAGATGCTGCGTCAATCGCTGTCCGTAGTCCTTGGGGACTCGGCAACAGCGTCGGCGCGGATTGAAGCCGCCGGACTCAAACCTACGGCCCGCGGCGAGGAATTGACGGTGCGCGACTTTTTGGCAATTGCCCGCACGGCAGGTTGAGCACCGGCACGGTCGCACTGAAGGTAACACCGGTACTTATTGGGACCGGTGCGAAAAGCAGTCGGTTCCACAAACATAGCTCTACAGAGAACTTACTACTAAAGATCAAAGGCAGAATCAGATGATTTTCGAAGTTGGCGAGACAGTCGTCTACCCCCACCACGGCGCCGCAACGATCACGGCGGTCACAACCCGCACGATCAAGGGTGTCGAGAAGAGATACATCACTCTGAACGTTCACCAGAGCGACCTTGCGATCGAACTCCCCATCGACAACGCCGAACTGGTCGGTGTTCGTGATGTTATCGACAGCGCCGGCGTCGAGGCCGTGTTCGCCGTCCTTCGCAGCGATGTCGAGGAGGAAGCGGCCAACTGGTCGCGTCGTTTCAAGGCGAACTCCGAAAAGATGGGAAGCGGCGACGTTTACCGCATCAGCGAGGTTGTGCGCGACCTCTGGCGCCGCGACCACGTGTCCGGTGTCTCCATGGGTGAGAAGAACATGCTCACCAAGGCACGCCAGATCCTGATCTCGGAACTCGCGCTCGCGCAGAAGTCCACCGGCGAAGAGGCATCCGACGTGCTTGATGGCGTGCTCGCCACCATCGTCGCGGCATAACCCCGAAGCAGTCCAAAGGCTCGCTCCCCTCGGGGAGCGGGCCTTTGTTGCGTCTGCCACAGGTGGTAGCCACCGCGCGCACCTGTTGTTCACCTGCGAATCCGGCCAGCGGTACCCGGTGCTGCGTACCCTTGGGTGCGGGCGCCCGAAGTACACAGCGTGCGCCACCGCCCATGCGGCCCGATCGGCCGCGCAGTGACCGCCGCTCGTAGTTCCGCCCACCGAATTACCCCTCCGCACCGAAGTACCCGCACCGGCGTGTTTTCACAGCGCGCCAGAAAACCTGTCCAGTAGAAACGGAAACAACGTCATGGGCATCCAGACCTCCCTCGACGAGCTGCGCTCGACCGTCCACATCGTCGACGCGATGCGCGCGGCGGACGACCTGGCCTTTGTCGCCAGCCGCAACGCCGGTGTGCGCACCGTGCGGGTGCTGGCCGGGGCATTGGGCGGCGATGACCAGATCACCGCGATCGCCGCGGTGCATGCCCTCGCCCAGGTCTTCGACTCCGAGGCCGATGACGTCCTGTCCGGGCTGCTCTCCAGCGACAAGCCGTTCCTCCGCGAGCATGCCGCCTGGGCCTTCGGGGCCCGCCTGCCGCGCTTCGACACGGTGGCCCGCCTCATCGGCACCGTCATCAACGGCGGCTTCAGCGGCATGATCGCCCAGCGAACCCTCCAGCAGTGGTCGGCCGCCGCACCCTCCCAGGTGTCCATAGGAGTGGAAAGCGCCCTCCTCGGCGTCCATGAAACCGGGGCCCGCTACCGACTGGTCGAGACCCTCGGCGTGATCACGGACCGCATCGCCACGGCCGCCCTCGCCCGCATCGCCGCCGACGAATCAGAGTCGGAAAGTGTGCGCGTCGCGGCGGTAGCGGGCCTCGGCGACCGCGTCGGCGAGGCCGACGTGGTGAACCTGGTCTCGCGCCTCGCTGGCGGCGCAGACTACGTCGCCGACGTCGCGCGCCTCGCCCTGGTCGACCTGACCGCCGGAAAGACCCCGCGTGCTCCCTGGCAGACGGGCCTCACCGTCGCCCAGATGTTCCTGCACGCTGACATCGACCCCGAGCTGACCCGCGCCGGAAGCGGCGACAACGGCGGAATCGCCACCCTGCTCGTACGACTCGGCAACGCCCTCACCGACGAGCACCCGTACGACCCGCTGTCCGAGAGTGCCCTGTCGGTTGACACGGCAGCCATGGGCGGCGACACGAGTCGGGTGCAGCGCGTCATCACCCTCTCCCGTGGCAGCGCCGCCGAGGCACTCGACAGCCTCTCCCAGGCCGGCTCAACCGTCCAGGGCCACGCCTACGCCAGCGTCCCACTCCTGCACGACCCCGTCGCCTCCTCCGAGGCCTGGCCGTTCCGCATCGCCGCGGAACGCGGCATCCGCCGCATCCTGCGCGCCGCCGGGACGGTCGATGTTGTCCACCTGCGGATGGCCGATGTCGGCAGCCTCGCCGCGTCCAACGTCGCCCGCGACCTTGGCATCCCCGTGGTGTTCACCGTTGCCCCTGACCCGCACGCGATCATCAACTCGCTCGAGATCTCGGGCCAGCTCACCCGCGAGAACTTCGGCGAGATCGACGCCCGCGAGCACTACTGGTTCCGCACCCGCCTCGTCCAGCGTCTTGCCGCCGATGCCGCCCACACCGTCCTGTTCCCCCGCCCCGACCTCGCCAGGGACATGCGCGAACTGGTTGGCATCGACATCCACGACCATCCGGAGCGCCATTCCGTCGTGCCGGAGGGAATCGATCTCGAAGTGGTGGATGCCGCCGTCGCCGAGGCCGCCGAGCACGCCGCCGGGGGAGAGCCCACCGCCCCGCTCGCCGAACTGCGCAGCCTGCTCGCCCAGCTGCCCGAGGAACGCCGTGGGCTCCCACTGATGCTTAGCGTCGGCCGGATGCACCGGGTCAAGGGCATGGCGACCATCGTCGAGGCCTGGGCCACCGGTCCGTTGCGCGACCAGGCGAACCTGCTGGTCATCGGCGGCAACCTCGTTTCCCCGTCCGACGACGAACGCGAACAGCTTGACCGCATCAACGCCAGTGTCCCCGAGGGCAGCACCGGCGCGGCCGGACTGATCCTTTCCGGTCACCGCCCGAACGACACCGTGGCCCGCTGGGTCGCCGCCGCCCGCTTTGGGGTCCCGGGACTCGCCGCGCCGCGTGGCATCTACATCTGCGGCAGCCTGAAGGAAGAATTCGGCATCGCCCTGCTCGAGGCCATGGCCGCCGGCCTGATGGTGGTCGCTCCCGCTGGCGGTGGACCGGCGACGTACGTCGCCAACGGCGAAACCGGCTTCCTCACCCGTACCTCCGATGTGTACCAGTTGGCAGCGGCGATGCTCGCCGCCCTCAACACGGTTGCGACGGAAACCTCTGACGCGCGCGCCACCACCTCCCGCGAGACGGTGTCAAAGGACTTCACCATCCAGGCGATGGCATCAGCCCTCACCGTGGTCTACGCCGGGGTGGGACAAACCGCCGATGACGAATTTGCTAGCTGGAGCTCCATCGCCCGATGACACTGCTGATCATTTCCCCCGACTACGCGTCCCACCTCCTGCCGCTGGCGACTCTTGGCACCGCCTGGGCGGAGGCGGGTGAGCGGGTTGTTGTCGCCACCGGTCCCGCCACCGCCTCGATCGTTGATGCCTTCGGCTTCGAACGGGTCAACCTGCAACTGGGACGCGGTTCCAACCCCGGAGTGATCCGCGCCGAGGACCAGCCCACCGGCGAGGATGACGCCCTGCGTGGGTTTTTCGAAGCTACCCGGCACGGTCTCGTTGAGACGATGCGTTTCCAGGCCGCTGCACGCCTGAACGACCTGATGTGGGACCCGGTGAACACCGCCCGTGCCGTGCAACGGGTCGTCGACAGTGTCGGCGCCGACCAGGTCATCGTTGACCACCTCGCGTTCAGCGCCCGCCTCGCCCTCACCGCCCAGGGCACCCCCCACGCCGACGTCGTTCTCGGTCACCCCACCGCGCTGCCCGTCGGCGACGAGGTCTACGGATACCCCGCGGCCTGGCCACGCGCCTTCTCCCCGGACGCGGGCGAACTCGCCGACCTTCGTGCACTCTGCGAGAGGGTCAGTGCCACCTTCACCGCCGACTGGAATGACGCCCTTCACCAGCTTGCCCCGTCTGTCGCTGCCAGCGAGAACGCATTCTCCGAACACGGTGACAGTCTTCTGTTGAACTATCCGGGCGAACTGCATGACCCGGCCAGGACCGCCCTGCTGCCCCGCCACACGTTCCTCGGCTCCTCCGTACGAGAAGAACCCTCCGACGCCGAGGTGGATGCCTGGCTCGCCGCCTCCGACGCCCCTCTGGTTTATGTCAGCTTCGGCAGTTTCCTGTCCGTCCGCGACGACGTGATGGTCCGCGTGCTCGCTGCCCTCGCCCAGCTGGACGTCCGGGTCGCTGTCGCCATCGGTTCGGCCTCCCGGGCAGCGCTCGGTGAGCTGCCGTCGCACTGGCTGGTCCGCGAGTTCCTGCCGCAGGTCACCCTCCTGCAGAGCGCGGCCGCCGCCGTCACCCACGCGGGAAACAACAGTGTCACCGAGGCCATGACCAACGGGGTGCCGCTGCTGGCGTTGCCGTTTTCCACCGACCAGTTCGCTGGCGCGGCGGCACTCGAGAACTCGGGCTTCGCCGACGCCCTCGCACCGAACACCGCAACGGTCGACGAGCTTCGCGACGCTCTGGCGCGAGTGCTGTCGCCGAATCCGTCCGCACGCGCTGCGCTGGACGCACTGGCCGCTTCGCTCACATCGACACCGGGCAAGCGCCGTGCCCTCGAATCTTTTGAGACGGTGTCACCGACCTAGCCGCGGTCCCGCCATCGAGCACAGGTATTCGATGGCTTCCCGCTGTAAACCGACAGATCGTTCTACGTCCGGCGGCAGGCACGGAAAACTTTCCGGAGGTTGTAGGGCAGAGTTTCGCGGACATCCGGGATTCGCCCAGGGGAGCTGGCAAATGGGGGCGTCAGGCTCGACTAGGTTAATGACATGACCTCCGCGGCCGTACACACCATGGTTCACGCGAGAGCGCCCGGCAAGATCAACGTCTTCCTCAAAGTGGGCTGCCTCCTCGATGACGGCTATCACGACGTCGCCATCGCCTATCAGGCCGTTTCCCTTTACGAGGATGTGCGCGCCTACCCGGCCGACGACTTCAGCGTCACGGTCACCGGCACGGTCGACCTGTCCCGTGTTCCCACCGACGACAGCAACATCGCCATCGTTGCCGCGAAGCTGCTCGCTAAAAAGACCGGTTACCGCGGTGGTGTCCGCCTCGAAATCGATAAGCACGTGCCCGTCACCGGCGGGATGGGTGGCGGTTCCGCCGACGCCGCAGCATCCCTGCTGGCCTGCGACGCGCTCTGGGGCACCGAACTTCCCCGGGACGAGATGATCGCCCTCGCCGCCCAGCTCGGCGCCGACGTGCCATTCGCCCTCACCGGCGGAACGGCCATCGGAACGGGACGCGGCGACGAACTCAGCCCCGCGCTTGCCAAGGGGCAGTACCAGTGGGTGCTTGCCCTCGCTGACTTCGGCCTGAGCACCCCGCTCGTCTACAAGGCACTCGACGACCACCGTGACCGTCATGCCCAGGACATTTACCCCGCCGAGACGCAGCCGACCGTCGACAACAATGTGCTGCAGGCCCTGCGCGCCGGCGACCCGCACATGCTGGCCGAAGTGCTGCACAACGACCTGCAGGCACCCGCCCTTCACCTGAAGCCATCGCTCGCCGACGTCCTCGAACTCGGTGAACAGAACGGTGCCCTCGCCGGCATCGTCTCCGGATCCGGGCCAACGGTGGCGTTCCTCGCCCCGGACCTCGACGGCGCCCTGGAACTACAGATCGCCCTGAGCGCCGCCCGGATCACCGTGGTCCGCGCCACCGGCCCGGTACACGGCGCCCGCATCATCACGCAGTAGCGACACCCGGCCGTATCCAGCGGCGGCCTGTGCCCAGGTGGATGCTCGGGCCGGTCCTAGGACCGGGCGTAACGAACGACGTGCACCTTGCTGAAGTCCCAGGCCCCGTCGACGCTCCAGCCGACTTCCGCCAGGGTTTCTGCGGTCTCGTCGCGCACGTCGCGGGCGTTGCTGCTGATCAGGTAGACCACGTCGGCGCTGTCGAGCCGGCCGAGGGTCTCTTCCAGCGAATATCGGGTCTCCCACAGCGCCCCGGTCTCCGCCGCGGGCTTGTCGATTGTGACATCGATTGTGCCGCGGAATGCCTCCGGGTAGGAGTAGGCGATCACCCGGGCGGTGGCGATGGGGTGATACTGCACTCCCGCGTAGATCACCGCCGTGGTGGTTCCGGCGGGGAAGGCGGCTCGCTGCTCGCCGATCAGGTTGGCAACCTGGTTCCAGGACGTGCTCTCCTTTGACAGCGGCTGGCGCTGCTCGTTGATCTGCGGCACGGCAAGAACCACCAGTACGCCAACCAGTAGCGCGGCGACCACCGAGGGGACATAGCTGGCCAAGCGGGAGCTGACCGTGCCGGCCGTGGGAAGCCGAGATGCGGCAGCGGCAGCACCGATGCCGGCCGCGGAGGCAATCGCGTCGATCGCCGCCGCCATCACCAGCGCCACAAACGGCAGGCACATCGTGAGGTAACGCGGCGTGTAGATGGGCAGGTACACACCGGTGACAACGAGGAGCGCGACCGTGGGCAGCAGCAGAGCGGGAACCAGCATGGGCGCGGCCAGCGGCGAGTCGCGGCGACGCAGCAGTAGTGCGACGACTCCCAGCAGCAGCAGTGTGCAGCCCACCACCGCGTAGGGGGTGCTGGAGTAAAACCACTGCTCGCGCAGCACCTGGCGCGGGGTCAGCTCGCCGAGGGGCTTCAGCCAATGCAGCTGTTTGCTCTCACTCATCACCAGAAGGGCGAACGGCACAATCAGTGCCGTCGCCGCGGCGGTGGAAATCAGCCAACGCCGAAGCTGGAGGACGCGGAGGTCACGGCATGCTGGGTCTCGAGAGAGCAGCCACCAGAGCATTGTTGCTGCGTGGGCGACCACCACCAGTGCCAGGTAGATGAACATCAGGCAGGACAGAATCACCAGCGCCGCATACACCAGCCACCAGCGTTTACCCGTGGACGTGGACGTGGACGTGGAAGCGGAGCTGGCGGAGACGCGCAACGCGTGCACAAATACAACGGTCAGGGCGACGGCGAGAAGCGCGGTGAAGGCGTAGGAGCGGCCCTCGCCACCCATCCAGGTGACCCGGGGAAGGAGGCAGAAGACCAGGCCGGCGACCAGTGCGAAACGGGGGCGGCCGAGCTGGCGACCGAGGACGACCGTCAGCGCGGCGGCGCCTGCGGTGGCAATCGAACTGGGCACCCGCAGTGTGACGGGGGAGTAACCGAAGACGTCGAACACCCCGTGCATCAGCGCGTAGTAGAGCGCGTGCACGGCATCCACCTGGCCGATCATCTGGCCCAACTGGGCCCACGACCGCGTGGAGGAGATGATGGTCGCCGACTCGTCGTACCAGATCGACGGAACATCGATGCGGTAGAGCGAGATTGCCAGGGCAAGCAAGCCGACCACGATGGGGGCGGCGGCACGCCCGGGGCCGCGACGAGGGGGATGCTGCGCTGCCGGGGTTGTTGACGGCGTCGGGGTCTCGCTGAGGAGCGCCATTCGGCGGGTCCTTCCGTGCGGTTCGAGTGGAGTGGTGGCGTGGAACGGCGAGCCCGGGGGCGCGGGTGCGGAGGCCGGGTCTTATTGTGCCGGAGCAGGGTCCCAATCGACTGGGAGCCACACCGTGACTGACCCGACAGGGCGGCGGTCGGTGCTGGTGGCGCTGATGTTGCGGCTCACGCGGCGGCCTTGGGGGTGATCGTTGCGATACCGACAACGAGCTCGTCGGTGACAGCGTCGGTGTCGAAGAGTTGAGCAGGAGGCTCTCACCTCGACGGTCCAATGGCAGACCTCTCCTGCCTGACACACTGGCGCCCCTACGCTGCGGCTGGGGTGATCCCCTCGCGTCTTGCCAACGGCCCCACGGAGTCGAGACACCGCTCCTCGAGTCGACGAGGGCGTTGTGTGCACGAAAGACGGTTCACAAGAAATCGAACATCACCGAGGAAGCGGCCTGGAAGTGGCGGCACAAATTTCCTCTGACCTGTATACCTGACAGGTGAGTGGTGATGTTTTGTGACCGTCTGGCGGCCCAGTGCGAGAGGGATCGTCTTGGACCCTTTCGGTTTGAGTCGAATAGGTTTCGAGAACCGCGGGCCAGGGAGCACCATACGCGAGCCGTTCAGCCGCCGATAAGTGCCCATCGGGCAATCGTCAATCGGGCAAACCCGCAGAGGGATTTGCCGAGTAGCATTTTAGGATGACCGTCGCGTACTTCTCGTTCATAGCCTTCGCCGTGGTTCTGACGGTGATCCCCGGTCCGGCAATCGTGCTCATCATGAAGAATGCCGTCACCCGCGGCCGACGAGGCGCATTTATCACAGCGGCCGGAGTTTTCTCGAGCGACCTCGTCTGGGTGACAGCATCGATCGCCGGCCTGACAGCGTTGTTGGTCGCCTACCGTCCGGCCTTCGAGGCGCTTCGCTTCCTCGGGGCCGCGTACCTTATCTACCTCGGAATCCGACTCTTGCTCAGCCGCGGACACGGCATGGCTGGCGAGGAGACAGGGACGCTCGCAGCGCGGGGCCGGGCAGGGCGGGCGTATGCCGAGGGAGTGCTGTCCGAGCTATCGAATCCCAAAACGCTCCTCATCTTCACGACGGTCATCCCACCGTTCCTGCCGAGTCAGGCAACCCCGCTGGATGTAGCTGTCTATGGGCTGACATTCGCCGTTGTCGGATTCGCGTCGAGTATCGCCTACGCACTCGTTTTTAGCGCCTCACGACGACTCTTCAAAGGCCCTCGGGTCAAGAACCTGCTCCTCCGCGGCAGCGGAGGAGTGCTGACAGTCTTCGGCATCGGCCTCGCCGTCGAAGGTGTACGGGAACTCTGATACCAAGCTGCGTCACCTCGTGACGGTTATACCGGCCACAGCCGTGGGCATCCAGTAGTCGATGGTCCAAAGGACTGCTCGCAGCAAATGTAGCTTTCCCGTTCTGCGATCCTGTAGCGATGCGGTCACACGAGCGGTTTTCGTCAACGGCGGGCGTGACACCGCTGCGACCTAGCCGTCAGCGCTGAGTGCATTCGGAAGTTTTTGTCAGTCGTGCGATCGTTTCGCGTGAGCACGAGCCTTCATTCTGTTCCCGCAGGTCGCCATCGAGCACCACTTCGCGGTGCCTGGGCGGCTGTGATCAACGAGGAACAAATTACACTCGACATTCGCACACGCGCGGAGCCGTCCGGGGAACCTTGCGATCACACTCGACCACGCCAGCACCGCGTCCACCGCGAGCTGGTCAGCCTCAGGGGTCCGTAGCTCCCAGATCACGCCGTCCGGGGTCACACGTGGCGTGCGTACAGCACCGTTGATGATGCTCGCGAGTTCGCCAATGTCCGCAGGTTCGTTTCGACGGATGACTGACTGTAGCGCGGCCCGAGCGCGGCGAAGCTGCGCGGACTCGTCCGCAGAACCCACTCCGCCCCAGCTCCGTGCGAGTTCTCGCCCCGATGCTCCGTCGAGGTGGTCCACTGGGCCGCCGTCGATGACGGGCGCGCTGTTGAGTAAGGCCAGCAGTAATTCTTCGTTCTGGTACACAGCCCTCCGTTTTTTCGCATCGCTTGAGGCGTCGAATCCATGTTACCGTCCACTAACCAGTAAAACAAGCCAAAGGGGTTAGTAATGGTCACCGTTCACCACCGCACCGTCTCCGTCGACGGGCTCGACGTCTTCTACCGCGAAGCCGGGCCCACTGACGCGCCTGTTTTTTTGCTTTTGCACGGGTACCCGTCGAGCTCGCACATGTTCCGGCACCTCATCCCGCTGCTGGCCGATAGGTACCATGTCATCGCTCCCGATAACATCGGCTTCGGGCGGTCGTCTGCACCGTCGGTCGACGAGTTCGACTACACCTTCGCAGCCCTCGCAAACGTGACGGGCCGATTCCTCACGACCATCGGGGTCACGCACTACACGCTTTACGTCCAGGACTACGGCGCCCCCATTGGCTGGCGACTGGCGCTCGCCGATCCCACCGTCGTCGTCGGCGTTATCTCTCAGAACGGAAATGCTTACGAAGAAGGTTTCGTTCCCAGCTTCTGGGATGCGATCTGGACCGACGCCGCCGAACGAACGAACGAAACGCGAGATGCGCTCCGCCCGGCTCTCGGCCGAACGGCCGTCGAATGGCAGTACACCCACGGCGTGCCGGACGCGACGACTGTCGACCCCGACGCCTGGGAGCACGACCTCGCACTTTTGTCCAGGCCGGGACAAGACGACGTTCAGCTGGCCTTGTTCCGCGACTACGCTGCAAACAGGGATACCTATCCCGCAGTTCATGCATGGCTTCGCACTTCCCACGTGCCAGTACTGGCGATCTGGGGGCGCAACGATGAAATCTTCGCAGCCGCCGGTGCCCGCGCCTTCCAACAGGACGTCCCGGACGCACATATCGAGCTTGTTGACGGTGGGCATTTCCTGCTCGAATCCGACCTCGAACTCGTCGCTAACACGATAATCAACTGGCACCCAAAAACGCTTGATCACCAGCCATAACCGAACGGCGTCGGTGTTAAACGCCGTAAGGCCCACCGGCGGGAGAGCCGGTGGGCCTTACGGATACTGCGGGTATTACTGGTGGTGCGTGTTGCTGGTGTTGCGTGGTGCTGTGGGTTACGCGGCAGCCTTTGCGGTGATCTTGGCGAGACCACCAACGAGCTCGTCGGTGACAGCGTCGGTACCGAAGGTGGTGTTCAGCAGCTCGGCGGCGTCGGGGGAAACCAGGACCGTGGTGCCCTCGAGGACGGCGTTGCCGTCAGCGTCGGTCTCCAGCGGGTTCAGGGTCGAGCCGTCGAGGTTGAAGATGTAG
>JAODAO010000290.1 GCA_025463465.1 Glaciihabitans sp.
GACTACGACCGCGACGAACCGCGCCGGGTGGCGGAGTCGGTGGCGCAGATGCGACTGCGCTACGCGACGGTCACCGGGGTGGCCAGGGATGACCTGCCAGACGAAGGCGCGTGGCTGCACGCCGAAACGGTTCGGCAGATCCACGCGCTGAATCCCGGCACCGGAGTGGAGATCCTCGCCACCGACTTTTCGGGAAACGCCGCCCTGCTCGACGAGGTGTTCGCCTCCGCGCCCGAGGTGTTCGCCCACAACGTGGAAACGGTGCCGCGCATCTTCAAACGAATCCGGCCGGCGTTCCAGTACGACCGTTCACTCGGCGTGCTCGGCCGCGCCCACGGCGCCGGCCTTATCACCAAGTCCAACCTGATCCTCGGGATGGGCGAGGAACGGGAAGAGATCAGCCAGGCACTGCAGGACCTGCATGACGCCGGCACCGACATCATCACCCTCACCCAATACCTGCGCCCCACACCCCGCCATCTTCCGGTGGCCCGCTGGGTGCACCCCGAGGAGTTCATCGCATTGAAGGAAGAGGCCGAGGACATCGGGTTCCTTGGGGTGCTGGCGGGACCGTTGGTGCGCTCGTCGTACCGGGCCGGGAGGCTGTGGGCGCAGTCCACCCAGCGCAAGGAGCAGCCGATCCCCGCGCATCTCGCGCACCTGGCGGCTGCCCAGCTCGCGTCCTGAACCGCCGCAGAAAATCCGGGGGCCACCAGCCGGGTGGCGATAATGGGGTTATGAGCGATTCCGCACCGGCCCCGTGGCCCACCCCAGCGGACACCGCCCGCTGCCCCTGCCTGAGCGGCGAGACCTTCGGTGAATGCTGCGGCCCGTTCCATCGCGGCAGCGCCCTCGCGCCCACCGCAGAACGCCTGATGCGCTCCCGCTATAGCGCCTTCGTGGTGGGTGACGCCGACTACCTGCTGGCCACCTGGGATCCGCGAACGCGCCCGGCCCAGCTGGACCTCGACCGCCATACGCGCTGGTTCGGCCTCGACATCGTGGGGCGGACGGGCGGGGGGATGCTGGACAGCACCGGCACCGTGGACTTCATCGCCCACTTCCGCTCGGACGGCGAGGTCGGCGCGCAGCGCGAGAACAGCCGATTTGTGCGCGATGGCACACGCTGGTTGTATCTCGACGGCCGGTGACCCGTAGCCGGTACTTCGCCACCAACGAAGCGTTATGAAAAAAGAAAAAGGAGGTTGTGCGCCGTAATCGACGCTCAACCTCCCTCTTCCTGCGGTCGTTATCCGAGGTGGACGGCCTCCGGGTTCACGCTGAACGTGCCCTTGGGGACGCGGATCATCACAAACGCGATCACCGCGCCCAGCAGTAGTCCGATCGCGGCGGCGATGAACACGATCGAGTATCCGTCGACCAACCCGAGCAGGGGGTTGGCGGTCTCCGTGTGAGACTCGACCGTCGAGCTGTATAGGGCGGTAAACACGGCAATACCGATCGATCCACCCACCTGCTGCGTCGCGGTCAGCGCGGCGCCGGCTACCCCGGCGTCGCGGGACTGGATACCCGCGAGGGCGAGGTTCTGCATGGGCACAAAGACCAGCGCGAGGCCAACACCCAGCAGGATCTGGCCAGGCAGGATCTCGGGCACGTAGTTGCCGTCAACGGTGATGCGGCTGAACCAGAGCAGGCCGGCGGCGCCGAGGATCGGGCCAACCGTCATCAGGATGCGCGGCCCCACGGTCGACAGCAGCTTCGTGGCGATCGGCGCGGTGATCATAATCGCCGCCGTCATCGGCAACGACGCCAGTCCCGACTGCAGGGGGCTCATACCGAGGACGATCTGGAAGTGGAAGGTCAGGTAAAGCAGGCCACCGAGCAGCGCAGCGCCGACCAGCACGGAAACGAGGAATGCCCCGCCGCGAACCTTGTCAACAACCACTCGAAGCGGAAGCAGCGGGTTACGGGAACGGCGCTCCCACCAGACGAAGGCAACCATCAGCGCGACTCCGGCGACCAGGAAGCCGATGGTGTCGGCGCGGCCCCAGCCGAGCTCGGCGCGGGAGAACCCGTAAACGATCGAGCCAAGGCCCAGCGTGACGAGGATCGCACCGATGACGTCGTAGCGGGTGTCGCCGTCAGCGCGGCTCTCCTTGACCAGCGGGATGGCCAGGGCGATCGCGACGATCGCGATCGGCACGTTGACCAACAGGCACCAGTGCCAGCTGAGGTACTCGGTGAGAACACCACCAAGGACAAGGCCAACAGCGGCGCCGGAGCCCGCGACGATGCCGAAGACGGCGAACGCCTTTGTACGGTCGGGGCCGGAGGGGAAGGAGACCGACAGGAGGGCGAGGGATGCCGGTGCGAGGAGGGCGGCAAAGATTCCCTGGAGGCCGCGGGCGAACAGCAGCATTTCGCCGGAGGTGGCGAGCCCGCCGATGGCCGACGCGATTGCGAAGCCGGCCATACCAACCAGAAAGGACCGCTTGCGACCCCAGAAGTCGGCAATGCGGCCGCCGAGAAGCAGGAGCGCGCCAAATGCGAGCGCGTAGATCGTCACGACCCAGCTGCGGTCGCTGTCAGCGAGCCCCAGCTCGGCCTGCGCGGCGGGGAGGGCGATGTTCACGATGGTGCCGTCAAGGACGACCATCAGCTGGGAGAGGGCGACAACCCCCAGGACGACCCAGCGCAGGCGGGGGTTGGGAGCGCCGGCTGCGGAGCCGGGACGTGCGTCCGACGCGACGTCGGACGGTGAGGACTTGGAAATGGAGACTCCAGTTGAGGCAGATTCGGATATGTGAACACCCAAAAGTATGCGGCGTCCGCAATTAAGTCAAACGAACTGGTTCGTTTGGTCTAAACTCGGCGGGTGAAGCCGCACCAGGAAGACGTCAGGCACCGCATCCTCGTGGCGGCGCGCTCGGAATTTGCGGCCTACGGACTCGCCGGGGCACGGATCGACCGCATTGCCCGGGACGGCCGCGCGAGCAAGGAGCGCCTGTACGCGTACTTCAGCGACAAGTCGGCCCTGTTCCAGGCGGTACTCGACCTGAACAGCCGCGAGTTCTTCGAGGCCGTGCCGCTGCACCCGAATGATGTGGCCGGTTTCGTCGGCGGCGTCTTCGACCACGCCGTCCACAATCCGGAACATCTCCGCATCCTGACCTGGGCGCGCCTCGACGGAATCGCCTACGAGCTACC
The DNA here is from genome assembly GCA_025463465.1 of Glaciihabitans sp. Lineage (GTDB taxonomy): Bacteria > Actinomycetota > Actinomycetes > Actinomycetales > Microbacteriaceae > Glaciihabitans. The sequence goes on from JAODAO010000290.1 coordinate 3,169, forward strand.
ACCCGGCCCGACCGACCACGATCACAAACTCGCGGCGATCCGGGACGCTCAGGCGGCCGGACGGATAGATGCCAGCTGGAACGCTGACGAGTTGCTTACCCTGCTTTTCTCGCTCGGCCTCGCCCGGGCACAGGCTCCCGGGGTGATTCTGCACAAGGACTCCCCCGAAAACCTGCTCCGCCATCGCCGTGCCGCCGTCGAAGCGGCGAAGCGCCTGCTCGCGCCGACATCCCCCTGATCGACTCGCCCTTGTTTCGCTGCGGAGACGACGGTGCTCGTCTACCATGGGAACGCATGTCTCCCACGGCGACCTGCGTAAATCCTCTTGCTGCCCCCGGCCATCGGTGCCCCGGCGGCGCCTGAGCACAGCCACACGCCGGCATCCATGATCCCTGCTGGGGCGGGTGCGGCGGTTTTCGAAAGACCACGATGAGCACCCCTACAATTCCCCTCGCTTCGGCACTCGGCCTCGCCGCACTGACCCTGTCGACCTTCGTCGCCATCACCACGGAACTTCTGCCCGTTGGCCTGCTCCCGCAGATGAGCCGGGAATTCGGCGTCGAAGAGGGCACCATGGGCTTGATCGTCACGATCTACGCCCTGGTGGTAACGGTCCTGGCTATTCCACTGACCGCCCTCACCACCAAACTGCCACGCAAAAGCCTGCTCATCGCCACATTGCTCGGCTACGGCGTGAGCAACCTCATTGTGGCCATCGCCCCCACCTTCGCCATCCTCTGCGTCGGCCGGGCGGTCGGTGGTCTCGCCCACGCCCTGTTCTTCTCCGTCGCCTCCGCCTACGCGTCGAAGCTGGTGCCGAAGCACCTTGTCGGGCGTGCCATCGCGATCACGTTCGCCGGGTCGTCGATGGGTCTTGTGCTCGGAGTTCCCCTGGCCACCTCGGTCGGTTCGGCCGTCGGCTGGCGAACCGCGTTCTGGGCGCTGGTCGGCATCGCAGCCCTGCTTGTCCTGGTCACGGCGAGCCTGCTCCCGTCGGTATCGGGGGACGGAACATCGCACAACGGTAACCCGCGAGCCTGGCGCCGTTCCGGGCTGATCTGGGTGGGAGCGGCGAACAGCATCATGTTCCTCGGCCATTACACCGCCTACACGTATGTCTCCGCGATCCTCCGGTTCGCCGGGGTTCAGGAGGCAGCCGTCGGCTCGATCCTGCTCCTGCTCGGAGGAACCGGAATCATCGGGCTGTGGGCTGCGGGCATGGTCATCGACCGGGCACCACGGGTGGGCCTGCTGGTGACGGCATCCATCATGGTGCTCAGCCTGATCGGGCTGTCCTTCACCAACGGGGCGATGATCCCCACGATCATCGCTGTCGGCTTCTGGTGCATGGCGTTTGGCGCGGCCCCCACGTTTATGATGACGGCGGCCATCCGCACCGGTGCGGTGTCGCCCGATATCGCGGGCGCCGTGGTCAACGGCTCAAGCAACCTCGGCATCGGCTTGGGCGCCGCGGTCGGCGCGCAGTTCTTCGCCGCGTCCGGTGCGATGATCCTCGGCCCCGTCGCCGCGATCATCGTGGCCGGCAGCCTCGTTGTTATCGCCTGTTCACGCCGCGGATTCCCCACCCGGCCGCACCGGGAGAACCTCGGAACCGGCTCCATGTCCCTGTCGCGACCCGCCGCCCACTAAACCACGGGCCAAAAGCCCAACAGCACTCGCGTCACGCGTCTCACGCGTCTTACGCTGCAGTGAGGCGCGTCCGTTCAGCGCCCCCGTTCAGCGCAGCGGCGTCCAGCCGAGTGCGGGAGCCACGTGTTCGGCCACGGCGTCCAGGGTACGCAGGTGGGCATCGATCCCGCCGGGTGCCGGCAGGGT
>JAODAO010000149.1 GCA_025463465.1 Glaciihabitans sp.
CCGGCTTCAGCGCGGCGACGAAGGCGTCCAACGTGTCAGTGACACGAACGTTGGACACAACAGTCCCACCAAACTGTTCGATAACCGACGGGAGTTGCGGGCCGAAACTGTCGCGGACCCGGCCGGGACGAGGAACGCCCGAACTTTGTACTTCGTTACCGCTGAGCACAATCGCAACCCGTGGCTTGGGGAACACGCTCAGCACATCGTGGCCGGCCGACGCGGCGACCGCAACATCGATAGGAGAAACGGTTCGGCCGGCCCTGACCATGATCTCGTCCCGTTTCGCTTCCTCGCCGGCAGGACGAACGTGCTGCCCCGGATAGGGTTCGGAAGGGTTCGCCAACGCGTTTCGACTGAGTGACGGCCGCACGGATTCGTGTAACGAACGCGACTCAGCGGGGACTACCCGCCCGTGTTCGCTGCGAAGTATCCCGTCACTGTTCGCCGGGATCAAGCCGCCAGTAACGACGGGAATCGCTTCTCCGCTTGACAACGGACCGGCCTCAACGAGGGTCCAGGGTGCCTCACCGCATACCGCCCACCCGTCCATTGCCGATGAGCTGTAGTGCGGGATATCGCAAAGCGCGTGGATATCCGCAGCCAACCGACGACCAATGGCCAATTCGAGCCGGACGTCTTCCGGGGTCCGCACGGTAGCCGCGTCGATGCAAATCTGTCGCGCTCGGAACCAATCGGTTCGTTGAGAACGTTGAGACGTCTCCGGTATTGCGGGATGCATTCGGCGGTTCATTGGCTGGTCTCGCCTGCTCCGGGCACATTGCCTTCTGGGCCGCGAAATGGTCTCGATGTATGTCTCGCTGAGACGTGATGCACGCCTCGACGTTCACCGACCTTGATGAGCATCAATCCAGACTATGGCCCATGGTCGATGCCGGTCTATCGAACGGTGATGGCTCTCGATGCCTTGCCGGACCTTGGGGTAAATGTTAGGACTGTCCAATGGGCCGAATAACAGCACGCCGTCGAGTGACTCGTATCACCGTAGGAGCACCCCCCAGTCAACGTGAGGACTTTCTCGCCGTCGAGGAGCCATTGGAGATCAGGGTTGGTGGTCGCGCGCTGGCGATCACCATGCGAACTCCCGGGCATGATTTCGACTTGGCCGCCGGGTTCCTCGTTTCGGAGGGTGTCATCTCGGCGGGGGAACACTTTGGTGCAGCCCGATATTGCGCCGGCGCTACCGTCGAGGGACTGAATACCTACAACGTCCTCGATGTCACTCTGGCGCCGGGGGTTCAGCCGCCGGATCCGAGCCTCGAACGCTCGTTTTACACAACCAGTTCGTGCGGGTTGTGCGGAAAGGCGAGCATCGAGGCGGTCCGAACACTGTCAGCATGGCCCGTCGATTCCGACGACCTCGTTGTCACACCCTCGCTCCTCGCGACCCTGCCCGTTCTGCTGCGTGCGCAGCAGCAAGTGTTCGATAAGACCGGTGGGCTCCACGCAGCTGGGTTATTCGACGGTCGCACCGGAAAGCTTTTGTGTCTGCGTGAGGACGTCGGTCGCCACAATGCGGTGGATAAGGTGGTGGGCTGGGCGGTGAAAGAGGACCGGTTGCCTCTGAGCGGCACAGTATTGATGGTGTCGGGCCGCGCCAGCTTCGAACTCGTGCAGAAAGCGTCAATGGCCGGCATCCCGTTCCTCGCAGCGGTGTCCGCCCCCTCGTCGCTTGCCGTCGAACTTGCGACCGATATCGGGATGACCGTCGTGGGGTTTCTGCGTGGCGACTCGATGGTCGTGTACTCCGCGGCGCGGCGCCTGGACGCTACCGATGACGGCCAATTGGAATTCGCTCCCGTTGCCAGCCATCTCCACCACCACGATGACGCAACGGTGGCTATAACGCCCGTCCTCTGACACGGCAGCAACCCTCGTACCCACACCGGTGGCAGTAGCCCCGAACGAAACACTACCGCTGCGCATTGATACCGCCGCGGCCGCACTGCGGGCGTCTGGCCGAATTGTCGTGGGCGATGTCCACAAGGCGACGGATTCGCGGGCTCACAATGAAGGAGGGGCGGGGCTTTCAGCTTTCGCTGTGAGCTCCGCCCCTCCCCGGCTGTTCCCCGACCACCACTCAGTCACCACACTCAGTTACCGGGAAACAGGTCTTTTAGGCGTCGAGGTACCCGTTCGGATTGAGTACGTACTTCGTCGCTGCGCCGGCATCGAACTCCGCGTATCCGCGCGGTGCGTCTTCGATACCGATGGCCTGGGCATTCACATTTTTTGCGATGTGGACCTTGTCGTTGAGAATGGCCATCATCAGGCTGCGGTTGTACTTCATGACCGGGCACTGGCCGGTGGTGAAGGACAGCGACTTGGCCCATCCGGTTCCGAGGCTGAGGCTGAGCGAACCTTTTTTAGCGGCTTCATCAATTCCGCCCGGGTCACCCGTTACGTAGAGCCCGGGGATTCCGAGCGCACCGCCGGCGGCGGTGATGTCCATCAGGGAGTTCAGTACCGTGGCCGGTGCTTCGTGACCCGAATCAGAACCGTGGCCCTTGGCCTCGAAGCCAACAGCGTCGACCGCGCAGTCGACCTCTGGCACACCGAGGATTTGCTCGATTTGCTCCGCTGGGTCGCCCTTGGTGAGGTCAATCGTTTCGCAGCCGAAGCTGCGCGCCTGCGCTAGCCGGTCGGCGTTGAGATCTCCCACGATGACCGCTGCGGCCCCGAGAAGCATTGCCCCGGTAGCAGCCGCAAGACCGACCGGCCCAGCGCCTGCAACGTACACAGTGGAACCCACTCCAACTCCGGCGGTTACGGCGCCGTGGAAGCCCGTTGGGAAGATGTCGGACAGCATGGTCAGGTCCATGATCTTCTCAAGCGCCAGGTCGCGGTCGGGGAATGTGAGAAGGATCCAATCAGCCTAAGGCACAAGGACGTAGTCAGCCTGTCCACCAACCCAGCCGCCCATGTCGACGTATCCGTACGCACTACCGGGGCGGTCGGGGTTGACGTTCAGACAGATTCCGGTCTTGCGCTCCTTGCAGTTGCGGCATCGGCCGCAGGAGATGTTGAACGGTACTGAGACGATGTCGCCCACCTTGATGAACTCCACCCCTGGGCCGACTTCGACAACCTCACCGGTTATCTCGTGGCCCAGGACAAGGTTCACCGGCGCGGTTGTGCGGCCCCGCACCATGTGCTGGTCCGAGCCGCAGATATTCGTAGCCACCGTTTTGAGAATCGCACCGTGAGGCACTTTTCTTCCAATGTTGGCCGGGTTCACCCCCGGCCCGTCCTTCAGTTCGAATGTGGGGTAATCGATGTCAATGACTTCGACGACACCCGGTCCTTTGTATGCGACTGCCCTGTTTCCTGCCACGATGATCCTCCTTGATCTCATGTACGTTCAGCGTGTCAAAGCCCCTTCACCAGTGTAAGAAAGCGTCACAAAAAAGTAAGTGGGTCGCTAAAACGAGTGTTCCGTGAGATACGGGTAGGGTCCTCCGGTCGAGATAGCGGCGTCGCTCACTACGTGCCCGTCCCGAATCGGGTC
>JAODAO010000335.1 GCA_025463465.1 Glaciihabitans sp.
TCGCGCAGCAGTACCTTCTCGAGTTCGATGAACATTCCGCCGTCGCCGTTGGAGGCGAGTTCGCTGGTCGCGCAGCTGATGCCGGCGGCGCCGAGGTCCTGGATGCCCTCAACCAAATCCTGGGCGAACAGCTCGAGGCAGCACTCGATCAGTACCTTCTCGGCGAACGGGTCGCCGACCTGGACGGCGGGACGCTTCGTCGGGCCACCCTCGGAGAACGAGTCGGAGGCGAGGATCGAGGCCCCGCCGATGCCGTCGCCGCCGGTGCGGGCACCAAACAGGACAACCTTGTTGCCCACCCCACGCGCGTTGGCGAGGTGCAGGTCTTCGTGGCGGAGGACACCAACAGCGAGCGCGTTGACCAGCGGGTTGGCCTGGTAAACGGAGTCGAAGTAGGTCTCGCCGCCGATGTTCGGCAGGCCGAGGCAGTTGGCGTAGAAGCTGATGCCGCTGGTGACCCCGTGCACAACGCGGGCGGTGTCTGGGTGGTCGATGTCGCCGAATCGCAGGGCATCCATCACGGCGACGGGACGGGCGCCCATGGAGATGATGTCGCGGACGATTCCGCCGACGCCGGTCGCCGCGCCCTGGTACGGCTCAATGTATGACGGGTGGTTGTGGCTCTCGATTTTGAAGGTGACAGCCCAACCCTCGCCGACATCCACCACACCGGCGTTCTCGCCCATGCCAACCATCAGGTTTTTGCGCATCTTCTCGGTCGTCTTCGACCCGAACTGGCGCAGGTAGTTTTTGGAGCTTTTGTAGGAGCAGTGCTCGCTCCACATCACCGAGTACATGGCGAGCTCACCACTGGTGGGGCGGCGGCCGAGGATCTCGCGAATGCTCGCGTATTCGTCTGGCTTGAGGCCAAGGGCGCCGTACGGCTGCTCCTTGTCCGGCGTCGCAATGGCATTGTCGACGGTGTCAGCGACACCGCGGGGAACAGAGGTGGACGTAGCGGTCACGAGTGACTTTTCTCCCAGCGGATGGCGGATGCTTTGACGATCGCCCAGTCTACCGGGCGGCGGACGGCGGCGTGTCCTGGGCGGTCTGGCGGGGCTTAGTCTCCGCCGCCTCCGCCGTCTCCACCACCCCCGCTGTCGCTGCTGCTATCCCCGCCGCCCCAGCCGCTCCAGAACCCTCCGCCGCTTGAGGAGTCAGAGTTGGAATGGTGGGTGGAGCCGTGATGGTTGTTGTCTGTGTCCGAGAAGAAGATGGCGGTACTGCCATCGGCTGGCTCGTTCTTCCGGCGCTTTTTGGGTGCCGCTTTCGCGCGCGGCCATGGTGCAGGGCCCTCGTCCTTCGACGTTGGTTCCGCGGGTGGGAGCGTCGCCGCGGCGGCCTGGCTGCGGGACTCCGTAGAGGCAGCGCTGGTGACGTTGTCCCTCGCGGCGCGCGCCCGGCGAAGCCGCATGGCGATAAACGACGCGTAGAGGGCGAACGCGACAACGAGGACGCAGAGAACGATGATGCCTACATCCATGGCGGAGCTCCGTTCAGCGGGTTTGTGCTGTCCCAGCATATTGAAGGGTGCGTGGAACGCGAGCGGTCCCAGGATTACGGGCTCAGAACCCAGTGTTTTTGCTCCAGCGAGGGCGTAGCGCGGCCCCCGGGATCAGGCGCCGACGGTGATCGGTGGGCCGGTGACCAGCAGGATCGTCATCACGACGGCGAGGAGCGCAACGGCGCCAACGACGAGGATGACCGGGTGGCGAAGCATCCACCGCAACAGGCGCGCGTACCAGGTGTGGTCCCGACGGTCGCTGGTGGCGGTGCGATGCCAGGGGCCGCTCAGCCTTCCGCTGCGGGCGGCCCAGACCTCGAAAACGATGGCAGCGTACGGGATGACGGCGGACACGGCACCGAGGACGAGGACGCCGAAGCGCCAGCGCTGGTTCACCCCCACGATCAGCACGGTGAGCGCGTAGGCAAGGAAAACGAGGCCGTGGGCGAAGCCGGCGATGCTGACAGCGCTCTCGCCGAAGTCCGCCTTGACCGCGTATTTGAGCAGCATTGCGACGATGAGGAGGGTCCAGGTCACCGCTTCGGCGATTGCGACGGAGCGGAACAGAAGGCGCGGTGACACGGGATTTTCCCCCAGGGGATCTTGATAATGCGGACGGCGCCGATCCTATCGATGACCGGATTTGAGTCGCTGGGAGCGCCAGGAAAACAGGGACCACTGGTGTTCGTGTCATTTCGACTCTAAGATGGGGGACTACTTCAAGTCATTCTGACCTTTACTGCCGTGAAGGTTCGGAACGGCGCCACACGGCACACACAAGGAGACGCGATGAACACGACGCTGGCGGTTTCGACGGTGATCTTCGCCCTGCGCCACGACGCCGAAGACGAGCTGCCCACGGTCTGGCTGCCGCTGGTGCGACGCATCAGGGAGCCGTACAACGGGCGCTGGGCATTGCCGGGTGGGCGGCTGTTTGATAGCGAAGACCTCGCTGGCGCCGCAGCGCGCAACCTCGGCGAGACCACGGGGCTGTCGCCGCAATACCTCGAGCAGCTTTACGCTTTTGGCGGCCTCGACCGCTCACCCCTCGACAAGGATGGCGAACGCGTTGTCTCGATCGTCTACTGGGCGCTGGTGCGGGCGGAGGAGGCGGCTCTCGCGAGTGTTGGCGAGAACGTGCAGTGGTTTCCCGCGGACAACCTGCCCGAGCTGGCCTTCGACCACAACCTGATCGTCGACTACGCGCTCTGGCGCCTGCGCAACAAGATGGAATACAGCCGCATCGCCCACGCCTTCGTTGGTGAAACCTTCACCCTCGCCCAGCTGCGCGAGGTGCACGAGGCCGTGCTCGGCAGGGCGCTCGACCCGGCGAACTTCCGGCGGATGATCGAAGCCTCCGACGCGGTCGTCGCCACCGAGGAGCGCCTCACCGGCACCAAATACCGTCCGCCGCGGCTCTATCGCTACAACGGTTCGATCGACCTCGCCGACCAGGGGCCGCTCGGGCCGGCGCGACCCGCACGCGCCGCGAGTGCGGTGCCGGCAAATGACGCAGACCCGGACGCGCCCCCGGCCGAGACGGCCTGACCGGCATCCCCCACACCGCATCCCCCGAACTGCCACACCGACACCCCCATCCGCATCCCAGGAAACGCCCCACCAGAAAAGGCACGACCATGACCACCACCGCCTCAGTCGACCTCACCATCAATCTGATCTCGCAGGGCAAAGTCGCCGGCGAGATCTGCGCAACCGATTTGGTGGAGGCTCCCTGGAAATTTGATCTCGAGATGCCGAGCTACGGCCCCGGCGCCTCAATGGCCGACCCGATCCCGGCGGATTCCCCGCGGCAGGGCGAGCGGCCCGAGGAGTACCGCACGGCGAGCAAAAACGAATTGGCCGAACGCATCCGCCGCGCCAAAGCCACCCTGGGCGACCGCGCCGTGGTGCTCGGGCATTTTTACCAGCGGGACGAGGTCGTGCAGTTCGCGGACTTCGTTGGGGACTCCTTCCAGCTCGCCAACGAGGCCCGCGCTAAGCCGGACGCCGAGGCGATCATCTTCTGCGGTGTGCACTTTATGGCCGAGACCGCCGACCTGCTGTCGCGACCGGAACAGGCCGTGATCCTGCCCAACCTCGCCGCCGGCTGCTCGATGGCCGACATGGCCGATATCGACTCGGTCAGCGCGGCCTGGGAGCAGCTCGAAGACCTCTACGGCACAGAACCGGACGCCAACGGCCGGGTGCCGGTGATCCCCGTCACCTACATGAATTCTTCCGCGGCCCTCAAGGGATTCTGCGGTGATCACGGCGGCATCGTCTGCACTTCCTCCAACGCCGCCACCGTGCTCGAGTGGGCGTTTAAGCGCGGCCAGCGGGTGCTCTTTTTTCCCGACCAGCACCTCGGCCGCAACACCGCGAAGGCGATGGGTATCCCGGTCGAGCTAATGCCGCTCTGGCGCGGAAACAAGGCCCTCGGCGGCAACACGGAACAAACCATCCTCGACGCCAGGGTCATCCTCTGGAACGGTTTCTGCTCGGTGCACAAGCGTTTTTCGGTCGCCCAGATCGACAAGGCACGCGCCGAGTACCCGGGAGTGCGGGTCATCGTGCACCCCGAGTCCCCGATGGAGACGGTGGATGCCGCGGACGAGGCCGGCTCGACCGACTACATCCAGAAGGCCATCGCCGCGGCCGAGCCCGGCTCCACCTTCGCGATCGGCACCGAGATCAACATGGTGCAGCGCCTCGCGGCCCAGTACCCCGAGCACACCATTTTCTGCCTCGACCCGGTGGTCTGCCCCTGCTCAACGATGTACCGCATCCACCCCGGCTACCTGGCCTGGGTGCTTGAGGCGCTCGTGCGCGGTGAGGTCCTCAACCGCATCACGGTGCCCGAATCGGTCGCCGCCCCCGCCCGCGTCGCCCTCGAGCGGATGTTGATCGCCCGCCCCGGCACCACCATGGCGGCGTGAGATGACCACCGTTGTCATCGTGGGCAGCGGCATCGGCGGCCTCGTTGCCGCGCTGGCCGCGTGCGCCAACCCCGCCAACACGGTCACCCTGGTGACCAAGTCACGGCTCGAGGAGAGCAACACCCGTTACGCGCAGGGCGGTATCGCCGCCGCCGTGTTCGCCGACGACAGCGTTGCCGAGCACATCAGCGACACCCTGGGCGCCGGTGCTGGCATCAACGTGTTCGAGGCGGCCGAGGTGCTGTGCACAGAAGGCCCCGACCGCATCGCCGACCTCATCGGCTTCGGTGTCGAGTTCGACCGGGCCACCGACGGCAGCGGTCTCGCCCGGGGCCTCGAGGCCGCGCACTCGCACGCCCGGGTGCTGCACTCCGGCGGCGACGCAACAGGAGCGGCGATCGAACGCGCCCTCGTCGCGGCGGTTCGCCGGGCCGGGATTCGCATCCTCGAGAACACCTTCCTCGTTGACCTCGCGGTTGAGGGCAACCGGGTAGTCGGCGTCGAACTGCTCGCGGACGGTGCAACCGAACCGCACCGCGTTGAGGCGGACGCCGTGATTATCGCCTCGGGCGGCGCCGGGCAACTCTTCCTGCACACCACCAACCCTGCCGTCGCCACCGGAGACGGCGCCGCTGCGGCCTGGCGGGCGGGCGCAGCCATGGCCGATGTCGAGTTCTACCAATTCCATCCCACCGCCCTGGCTGTACCCGGTAATTTCCTCGTCTCCGAAGCCGTTCGCGGCGAAGGGGCCGTGCTGCTCGGGGCAACCGGCCAGCGTTTTATGGCGGCCGTCCACCCCGACGCCGAACTCGCCCCTCGCGATATCGTCGCCCGCGGTATCGCCAACGAGATGGCTGCCCACGATGGCGCCCCTGTGCTGTTGGACCCGACGGCGCTTGGTGCGGACTTCCTGCGGAAACGATTCCCCACCATCAACGCCGCCTGCCGGAACGCAGGCTTTGACTGGGCCAACGAACCCGTCCCGGTGACCCCCGCCGCGCACTACTGGATGGGCGGGATCGCCACCGACACCCACGGGCGCACCTCCTTCCCCGGCCTGTACGCCGTCTGCGAGGTCGCCTGCACGGGCGCCCACGGGGCCAACCGACTCGCCTCCAACTCCCTGCTGGAGGCCGCCGTGCTCGCCCACCGCGCCGCCGAGGTCATCGGCGAGCGGTCCTGGCCAGAGTCCTCACACTGGAAAACCGGCGAAACCGCCTCGAGGCAGGGGGATG
>JAODAO010000362.1 GCA_025463465.1 Glaciihabitans sp.
GGCACCATGCAGGGAACAATCGGGCCGATGGTCTGGCTGATGCTGTCCGAGATTTTCCCGTTGAAACTCCGCGGTGCCGGCATGGGACTGACCGTGCTCATCCTCTGGCTGACCAACTTCGTTGTCAGCCTTTGCTTCCCGATCCTCGTCGCGGGGATCGGCATCTCGTCGACGTTCTTCATCTTCGCCGCGCTGAACGCGCTCGCCCTCGTTTTCTGCTTCACCCAGGTGCCGGAGACCAACGGCCGCTCCCTCGAGCAGCTCGAGGAGGACTTCAGTACCGGAGCCATTTACATCGTCAAGCCGAAGGGCTGATACCTGCTGGCTCGACCACGGTGCCGTCGGTCATCCGGAAACCACGGGTGTGCTGCGGTTCTGTGGCCGAGCCAATTGGCCCCCACGCGTCGATGCAGTAGTCGCTGAGGCCGGCGCTGGCGGCGTCCGAATCGTTGCCGGAGAACACCCCGCCGGTCCCGGCCGTCCAGCGCACCACGTCCAGCTCGGCGAAAAACCTGTGGCCGTACCGATCATTGCGGGCGAAGCTGACAGCGTCGTATGCCGCCGGCACGGTCCACTCGACCGTTCTGCGGCGCCGGTGGAAGGTGAGCGTCGGCCCGCCGGCATGCGTGGTGAACACCGTGGTCCGGCGAGTGGGAATACCCATTGCCGACCTTTTCACCCGCGCGGGTGGGCCGGAAACGGACGCCCCACCTCGGATGAGCTCTCTCAGTCCGGTGGGCAGGTAGCCGCGCGTATCAGACGTGTACTGCCAGGCGAATTTCTCATACGCGGCTACGTAGGCTTCGCGGTCCCGCTTTTCCGTGTTGTTCAGCCCCCGCCAGAATCGCTGGGTGTCGTTTAACAGGTTCGTCAGCCGCACCGCGTCGACGGCGACAATGCTTCTGTGGATTCGCCGGAACTCAAATCCGGGCAGGACGATCCTGCCCGATTCCCATGTTGTGCGGCCCATCTGGTTCCGGTCCCCGTTCGCGTCAGCCGATGTCTTGAAATGACAAGTCTGCCCGGTAGAGCTGAATCGACTTCGCGACCCTCGACGCCAGCGTGACCTCCCCGCCAGCCAGAGTGGGCTCGTGTGGACAAATCACCCCCGGCCGGAGACGTATAGGCACACGCAACGTGATGAAGGGTGGACCAATGCGCGGAACCGACGAAATTGACCGGGACTATCTTAGCCAGCTGCTGGACGACGCTGCACCGTCCGTGGACAGCACTCCGCAGGCGGACGCCCACGCTCCCGAGCTGGTCGCCGCCACCCGTAGGCGGGCATTCGGCCACGGAGTGCCAAGAACAACGGCCTCGCAGATGGGGCGTTCGGCGTCCCGACATCCACCCTCCGCGGTCGCTACCAGCGGGCGCGCAGCGAGCTGCGGCTGGCGCTGACAGACCGCCTGGCCGGACGCTCGCCGTAGATTGTGTTACTGCGCCCGCGCACTGACTTTTCTGGTCGCGGGGTCTGCCGGGTCAACGACGGCACCATCTTCCATGCGGAAACTTCGGGTGTGTGACGGTTCCGCCGCGGCGCCGAGCGGCCCCCACGCGTCTATGCAGTAATCGGCCCCACCGGCGGCAGCGGTTTCGGAATCATTCCCGGAGAAAACGCCCCCGGTGCCCTCGGTCCAGGTGACCCCATCGACGAATCGGAAAAAGGACAAGCCGAGGGGCTCTGTCCTGGCCGCGGTCGCCGCTTCGTCGCCGGCCGGGACCGCCCACCGCGCAGTGCTAGTTGTTTTGTCGAACTTGAGTGTCGCCTTGCACACAAAGGTGCTGAGATAACGGTCCCGATCCCCTGGAATCGGGAGGTTTGCGACGCTCGGCGGCACGGGCGTCCCGGTGACGGGGTCCATGAGCCCGATCAGGTAGGACAGCTCACGTGGAGGATTCGCGTGGTGATCGTCGCCATACCGGTAGGAGAAGTCCTGGCTGGCTGTGCTGAACGCCGCCGGGTCTGTATGGGCCTGCGGCGGCAGCTCGTTCCAGAACCTGTTGGCATCCCGGTGCACCCCCGCGATCCGAGCGGATTCGATGGTGATGATGCGGTCTCGCAAGCGGCTGAATTCTGCCCGTGGCAGGGTGATGCTGCCAGACTCCCACGTTGTGCGGTTCACCATGCTTGTCTCCCCGAGCGGTTGTGATCTGGTTTCCGAGCCTAACGGGGCACGGGTGTGCGGCATCATCTCGCACGTTCCGCCCTGCGCGATGCGCGAGACGAGGGCATCTTCTCCGTCGAGGTGCTCCATAGCGCGCTCGCGAGCCTCGACTCCGACCGGGTCAGCAGTGAACTGAAGGGTGGCCCACAGAGCTGTTGGGGCCGGAATGTTGGCTCGGCCTGACTTCTCCCAGCATCGGGGATCACAATTACCCGGGTCGGTCCGCTCGGGTCGCCAGCGTCTGAAAGGCCAGCCATGTCCCGTCCCCACGCCCTGATCTCCGGGGCGAGTATCGCCGGCCCCGCCCTCGCCTTCTGGCTTTCCCGCTACGGCTGGGACACCACGGTCGTCGAGCGCGCTCCCGAGTTCCGTACCGGCGGGCAAAACATCGACATTCGTGGCGCCGCGCGCGAGGTACTGCGCCGCGCCGGCCTGGAAGACGCGGTTCGTGAGGGAACTACCGGCGAACTCGGCACCCGTTTCCTCGGCAGCAACGGTGTGACGGTTGCCGAGTTTCCGGCGTCGAAGTCCGACACCGAGAGTGCGACGGCGGAACTGGAGATCCTGCGCGGCGACCTGTCGCGCATTTTCGTCGACGCGGGGGAGGGGCACACCGAATACCTCTATGGCGACCGGATCACCGCCCTCAACGACACCGGCACCGAGGTGATCGTGTCGTTCGAGAACGCTGCCGACCGTAGCTTCGACCTGGTGGTCGCCGCCGACGGCATCGGCTCGTCCACCCGGCGACTGATCGTCGAGGATGGGGTGGCCATCCGCTCGATCGGGATGGAGATGACCTACCTCACCATTCCGCGCACCGACTCCGACACCGACTGGTGGCGCTGGTATAACGAACCGGGTGGCCTCGCCGTCACCCTCCGCCCTGACCGGCACGGCACTACCCGCGCCGTCCTCACCTCGATCATCTATAACCCCAGCCAGGACACCCGGGCAGGCGGCGAGCGCCGCACACCGCAGCAGCAGAAGGAGCACCTGCGCAGTCAGTTCCGCGACGTCGGCTGGGAGGCTCCCCGGGTGCTCGCCGCCCTCGACGATGCCACCGACATGTACTTCGAGTCCATCGGCCAGGTGCGGGCGGAAACCTGGTCGAAGGGTCGCTCCGTGCTGCTCGGCGACTCGGCCTGGTGCGCGTCCCCGGTCAGCGGAATGGGAACGAGCCTGTCGATCGTGGGCGCCTACGTTCTGGCTGGGGAGTTGGCCTCCCATACAGACCACCGTGACGCATTCGCCGGATACGAGCGCATCATGCGCCCGTATGTGGAGACCGCCCAGCAACTTCCCCCAGGCGTTCCCCGTGTCGCGAACCCGCGCAGCCGAATTGGGCTTGAGGCGTTCCGGCTCGGCCTGCGCATCGCGGCCAGTCGACCGGCTAAAAAGATGGGCGCCCAGCTGTTCTCCCCGCCGGCCGACAAGATCGACCTGCCGAACTACGGCCACCTGGAAAGGGCGGCACGGTAGCTCGCGCACGTGAGCGCGATACGGAGCACACGGCGACGAACATAAACGTCTATACGTTTACACGTTAGAAACACATTCGGCCATCACCGGAAATACGAGCGCAATAGCGTGGCTTCACACAGCTCTTTCTGCTCTCTTCGCCGTCCGACCGACAGGATTCCCATGCGCTCCTTCCTCCGACCAACGACAAGGCGCCGACTTCTCGTCGGTGTATCCGCGCTCGCCGCGACCGCACTGCTCGCCGGCTGCTCCAGCTCCGGCGGCGCCACCGAGACCGCCAACGGTGTCACCGCCCTGACACTCCAGTCTTCCTGGGTGAATGACGCCGAGTTTATGGGCTACTTCGTCGCCATGGACAAGGGCTACTACGAGGACAACGACATCGAGCTGGAGTACCTTTCCGGCGGCCCAAGCGTGATCCCCGAATCCACCCTGCTCTCCGGCGACGCCGACATCGCGATCACCAGCCCGGACACCACCATCTCCGCGATCGTCGACCAGGACGCCCCGTTTGTCATCATCGGCGCCCAGTACCAGCAGAACCCGCTCGGTGTTGTCAGCCTCACGGCCAGCAACATTGAGGGCCCGAAGGACCTGGTCGGCAAAACGGTCGCCGTCCCCGACGTCAACCGTCTCGCCTTCGACGCGATGCTCGCCCTCAACGACATCAAACCGGCCGACGTCACCGTTGTCCCCTACGCCTACGACCCGACCCCTCTGGTCTCCGGCGAGGTTGACGCTACCGTCGACTTCGTCACCAACGTGCCCTTCACCATCAGCGAACTTGGCGCGGAAACCAACTCCTTCACCCTCTACGACGCCGGCTACCGCATTCCGAACGACACCATCGTGGTGACGAAGGACACCCTCGAGAACAACCGCGAGGCATTGAAGTCGTGGCTCGAGGCCAGCGCCGAGGGGTGGACCGAAAACTTCGTGGACACCGCGGCCTACCCGTCGACGTTCGAGGACACCTGGTTCAAGGGCACCGGCCGCACGATCGCCAACGAGGAATTCTTCAACAACGCGCAGAAGCCGCTGATTCAAAACGAGGACGGCATCTACAAAATGTCCGACGAGTCGATTGCGGACACCATCGATTCGCTCGCCGCCGTTGGCATCACCGCCACCACGGACATGTTCGATATGTCATTGTTCGACTAGTCCCGGATTCGGTCCGCCGGTGCCGCACCCACGTGCGGCCCCGCGGCCCGACCACCCGCGTTCCCTCCAAGCACAGGAATGACATGAACACCACCGGTCCCGCCGCCTACGTGCAGGTCACCACGGCGCTGCGTAAACTCGCGCTCGACGAACCGTGGACCACCGCTGGCCTGCTTCCGGCAGAGCCGGCGCTGATGGAAAAATTCCAGGTCAGCCGGGGCACCCTGCGCCGGGCCACCGATGCGCTGGTTCGCGAGGGCCTGCTCCGCCCCGACCGGGGTCGCGGCACCTACGTGCGCAGGCAGGCCCAGCTGCGAGCCCTGATCAAGGAGTCCGTCGCGGCCATCGCCATCCCGGACAGCCGCTCCCACCTCGACGTGCTGCGGTTTGTGCCCGACTTCGCCGGAAGTGAGCTCACCCACGACCGTGTTGTCGAGATGGACGCATACCGCGACGCCCAGGTGGTGTTCATCGCCCCGGACAACAGCCTGCGTGGCCTGATCCAGCGCGCGCTGCACGACGGAAAACTGGTTGTGGTGCCGACCTACGCGATGCGCCGCGGCATGGTGCTGCTCGACCCGGCACGGGTCCCCGCCGAGCACCGTGAGTTCGCAGCCACCCTCGACGGTCTCGAACGGTTCGGCCATTCCCTCAGCCTCGACGAACTTCGTGCCCTCGAGCGCATCAATCTATTTGTCACCGGCGCCGTCGCGCTCACCCGCAGCGGTGTGCACATCGGCAGCGGTGACGCCTACCTCGACATCGAGTGGGGCATCCTGTCCGTCCTCGGGCTGGTGGATGTCTCCACGCCGATCGTTGGCATCGTCCACCCCGTCCAGCTCGTTGATGCGCAGCTGCTGCCCACCCCGCTCGACATCACCATCGACATCATCATCACGACGGACGAGACGATCACCGCCTCGCTCCACTACCCGCGGCCCACCGGCATCGCCTGGGCCCAACTGGACGAGGGTCGCCTGCAGTCCATCGCCTACCTGCGCGAGCTCGCCGCCCTCACCGACCAGTTCTCCACAGAACGGAATCCCCGACCATCATGAACACCGACTCGACGCAGCAGTACCGCGACCGCATCTGGGCCACCCTCGAACGGGTCGGCCGCCCCGACTCCCGTTTCCACTGGGACTTCTCCTCCTTCATCGCCGACTTCGAGGGCAACGACCTCGCCACCGCACGCATCCTCGGGCTCGACGCCTGGGTGTCGTCCGCGCGGGTGTTCATCACCCCGGACAACTCCACCGAGCTGCTGCGCCGCGAGGCCATCCGCGCCGGCAAAACCCTGCTCGTCACCACCTACGGCATCCGCCGCGGATTTCTCCAGCTCGACCCGTCGACCGTCCCCGCCGAGGATGTCAGCTACGCCGCCACCCTCGACGGCCTCGACCGCTACGCCACCCCCGTCACCCTCGCCGACCTCGCCGGACCCCCGGTCCTCGGCCTGATGGTCACCGGCGGCTCCGCCCTCAGCATCAACGGCATCCGCTTCGGCA
>JAODAO010000368.1 GCA_025463465.1 Glaciihabitans sp.
CGATCGGCGCGATGCGATACTCGACGGCGAGGGGCCGGGTGCCCACAATAACGCGCTCGACCATGCCGTTGCGCTCGAGGCGACGCAGCGTTGTGGTCAGCGATTTCTGGCCGACCTCGGGGATGGCCCTGCGCAGACCGTTGAACCGCAGCGGCTGCCCGCAGAGTTCGTCGAGCACCTGGAGCGACCATTTGTCGAGGACCTGGTCGAGCAGTTCGCGGTGTGGGGTGTCGACCGCAAGCAGGTCGGCGTCGGGGTGGGAGGTGTCGTTCATAACACCTAGTCTCGTTGAAGTTCCCTTTGTGCACTAGGTAGAAATGAGACACCTACCCATCGAACAAAGGATTTTCCATGACCGTCCAGCTCTTCTCCCCGGAAGGCATGTTCCAGCCCGCCCCCTACGCACACGTGTCGGTCAGCACCGGCAGTCGCCACGTGCACGTAGCCGGCCAGATCGCCCGCGACGCCGAGGCGAACCCGATCGCGACGGGGGATCTTGCCGGGCAGGTCGCCCAGGTGCTGCGCAGCACCGCCAGGGGACTCGCCGGGGCCGGCGCAACGTTCGCCGACGTTGTGAGGCTGCGGTTCTTCGTGACCCAGTGGTCCCCCGAGAAGATCGGCGAATTTATGGCCGGGGTGGAACTCGTCGCAGAGGAACTCGGGCTGCCGCAACCGTTGCCGCCCGCCTCCCTGATCGGTGTCGACTACCTGTTCGAGCCCGACGTGCTGGTGGAGCTCGAGGCCTACGCCATCCTGGACTGACATCAGGTCACCGCCAGCGCCTCGACCGGGCTGACCCGGGTCGCCCGACGGGCCGGAACGATCGAGGCGACTACGGCGAGTAGCGCCGCGGCCACCACCACGATGGCCAGCATGGGCAGGGGCACCACGGGCACCACGATGCCGGGTGAACCCTGGATGCCCCCGATCAGGGACTGGGCCCCTGCCCAACCGTAGAAGGTTCCAAGGACAACACCGAGGGCGACCGCGGCGGTGGTGAGTTGCGCGCTTTCGAGCAGGATCATCCGTTTCACCTGCCGGGCGGTGAATCCGAGCGAACGCAACAGCCCCAGCTCGCGGCGGCGCTGGGAGACATTCAGCGCCAGGTTGTCTGCGAGGCCAACCGCGGCGATGACGGCGCTGAATCCGATTAGCACCGAAAACACGATGACCGTGATCTGCAGCACGGAATCGGTTCCCGCGTAGGTCTCGGGTTGGGCGGCCTGGGCGAGGTGGATGATGCGCTGGAAGCTCGCCAGGGTCACCGAGAACGTCATGATCAGGGTGACCCCGATGACGAGGCTGATGGTGGTTCGGGCACTGCGTTCTGGGTATCGGACGGCGTTCTCCCGGGCCAGCCGCGCCGGCGCGTCCGATCCGAACAGCCGCCCCACCAGCCGCAACACCCGCGGCATAATCGCCTGGGCCCCGAGCACCACCCCGGTGAAGGACAGTAAACCGCCGACCAGGGCAACGAAGATTCCATATACAGACACCAGCCCGACCCCGATGCCCGCGAGCAGCACAATATCGCCAACCACAAACAGGATGAGGCTGGCCAGGTGGCGCCCCCGCAGGGATGGTAACCGGGGCTCGACGACCGCACCGGTGGCCTCGATCGGGGTCACCCGAAGCACCTGCCGGGACCCTGTCCATGACGCCGCGAGGGTGGTCACCACAACGGCGAGCACCGGCAGCAGGGTGAACGGGGAGACGAAACGGTAGCTGCCCTCGGGGATGACCCCAAAGTACTGCCCGCCGGAAACGATCGATACCGTGACGACCAGGCCGAGCGCTCCCCCGAGGAGGGCTCCGAGAATTCCGACGTGCAGGCCCTCCGCTGCTATCCCGCGGCGCTGCGACCGTGCGCTGGCACCGATGAGTCGCATCAGCGCGATGGTCCTCGTCCTGCCGGCGACGATGGTGGAGAAACTGTTGCTGACCACCACGGCGCCGACGTAGAGGGCGATGGCGATAAATACCCCGCCAATGAACGAGAGGACCAGATTAAGCGTCCCGCTCTGGATGTCGGACGCTCCGATGACCTGAGCGAGCACACCCGTGGTGGACGTGAGCCCCACCCCGAACGCGGCCGAGACGGTGGCGACGAGGACGCTCGAGCCGTGCCCTGCCAAGCGGGCGACGTAACGCCCAAACGGCAGTTGCACCAACAACGGCAGCGGCACCCGCCGTGCCAACCTCACGGGGCGGACACCGCGGCGAGCGCCGCGACAGTGACGATTCGGGAAAGATCCATACTGTTATTCAGTCGGATACCCCGCGTTCCGGCATCCACCTCGCGTTGTCGCGCACTCATTCGCAGGACTGATCTTCACCCCCGCAGGATGGACGCCGGGCACGCCGCTCAGGTGGCCGGGTCGACCGGGGCGGGCTCCTGCCGCACCGAGAAGAGGTTGCCGAACGGGTCGAGCAGCTGGCAGAGGCGCTCGCCGCTGAACACGGTTTTGGGGCCCCGGTGGGCCGTCGCGCCGTGCGCTGTCCAGTCGGCGACAACGGCGTCGACATCCTCGACGGTCCAGTATGGCGACGTGCCGGCGGGTCCGGGGGTGTTGAATTCGTCGGAGCGGTGCAGGGTGAGGTGCACTCCCCCGATGTCGAACGCCATCAGCGCACCGCCGCGCAGGACGGGTTCGCGGCCGAGGCGGTCGCCGTACCAGGCAACCGCGGCGTCGAGGTCGTCAACGAAGTAGAAGACGTTGCCGACCGGCCCGAGTCTCAGTTGCGCCGTCACTGGTGCACGGATCCGCAGAAGCCGAGACGCGGGACGCGGCGGGCGACGCCCCCGCGCTGATGGGTGCTGGACATAGATCCTCCGTTGTGGTGAGTGCCGGTCGGTGCAGCATCCCCCACGCTAACCACGTGCGTTCGCCCGCGCCTCGACGTTTGTCTAACAATTACTAGACACCCGCTGGACTATCAGCGTGCTGCGGATTCCTAAAATCACTTTCACGCGGTTGATCGCCGCTGACAACAGGGCGGGGAATTCGACCATGACAATCAGGATCACGCCGCGCGGCAAGGTGACCGCTCGGATCCACCTCCGGAGGGGATGCCTGGCCGGAATTAGGGCTCTGTCCGCCGTTGGCCCCGCGCGTTCCACAACGTTCCTCGGACTCCGCGTGGCCCGATCGTGACGATGCCGTCGCTGCCACCGGCGCTGCCTGCGGCCTGGGGTTCCGCCGACGCGCTGGCCGACCGCCCGGCTGCTTTTTACAGCGCACTGCTCACCGAACATTTTGTTCTGGAGTCGGCACGCGGCATCACGGTAAACGAATCATCCAGCCGAGCGTCCCTTTACCTGATGACGCTGTCGAGTTCGCTGGTAGCTTTTGGCTTCCTGGCGCAAACCTCGTTCGCACTCGGATTCCTTGGTGTCATCATTCCGGTGGTCTTTCTGCTCGGGCTTTTCACCTACGAACGACTCGTGCAGACATCCCTCGAGGACGTTGTCGCGCTCGCGTCAATCCAACGCATCCGTTCCTACTACGCGACCCTCCTCCCGAGCGCGGAGGCGTACTTTCCGGTGCCTTCGGGCAAACGTGCCCCCAACGAGCTGTTGGAGATCGGCCGCCACGCGTCCTGGCGTGGGGTCTTCTTCACCACCTCCTCCGCCATCGCCGTCGTCAACTCCATCGTCGCTGGATCGGGCATTGCCCTCGCACTCGACGTCCTCACCTTCACCGGAACCCAGGCGGTGCTCACCGGCATCATTGCGGCGGTAGTGATGGCACTCACCCATGGCCTGTACCAAATACGCCGCTACGCTCGCTTGCGCGACATGATGGCCAGGGACGAGGCCGTACTCCTGGCGCGGTCGATCGCTCCTCAGTCGACGTTTACCGGAACGCAATAATGAATGTTCCGTGATTGCGGTGAGATTCAGCTTCCGGAAGTGTCCGCACGGCCAGACCAGCCCCGTCGCAATAGGTTGGAAGAGTTCAGTTCCATGACTCCCCCGGAAGGCACCACCTCATGATCTTCATCGTCGTCAAATTCACCGTGAAGCCCGAGTGGACCGATCGTTGGATCGCCCTGACAAAGGACTTCACAACCGCTACGCGCCAGGAGCCCGGCAACCTGTGGTTCGACTGGTCACAGAGCGTGGAAGACCCCAACGAGTTCGTCCTTCTCGAGGCGTTCCAGGACGACGCGGCGGGGGCCCACGTGAACAGCGACCACTTCGCCCTCGCGATGCAGACCATGCCGCAGGCGCTGGTGAAGACGCCGGAGATCATCAGCGAGAAGATTGCCGCCGAGGGCTGGGGCCCCATGGGCGAAATGACAGTGAACTAAACGCCGTGTTTGTGCTGGATGACCTGACGATTCGCAGCATCTCGGTGTCGGAGATGAGTAACAACGTCTACGTATTGACGTCGAAAGCACGCGGAACCCAGGTGCTGATCGACGCCGCGGACGATGCGCCCGCGATCCTCGGCCTCCTGTCGACGGCGGCACAGGACACGGACTCCGTCGCCCAGCTCGCCCTCATCGTCACCACGCACGCCCACTGGGATCACGTGAGGGCCCTCGGCGAGGTGAAGGATGCGACCAAAGCACCGGCCGCCGCCGGAGCGGACGACGTCGCCGATATCGCCGTGCCCACCGACATCCCCCTGCATCACGGGGACGTGAAAACGATCGGGGACATTGAGCTTGAGGTCATCCACCTGCGCGGACACACCCCGGGTTCCGTCGCTCTGCTCTACCGCGACCCCCATGGCCCGGCGCACCTGTTCACGGGCGACTCGCTCTTCCCCGGGGGGATCGGGAACACGAACAAGGATGCCGATCGCTTCGCATCCCTCTACAACGACGTCGTCACTCGCATCTTCGACCAGCTGCCCGACGACACCGTGGTGCACCCTGGCCATGGCGACGGCACCACGCTGGGCGCTGAGCGAGGATCCCTCGCTGAATGGAAGCAGCGCGGCTGGTAACAGCCCTGTTGGCGAACCAATAGGGTGACCTACTGCCGGCTGACGCGCCGAATGGCAGATCCCCCTCCGCTCTCAGGTCCCTGCGCCATTTGGGTGCGACGATGAGGTGATGTCCTCTTCACCTCGCCTCGATAAAAATCTGACCGTCGCGGCCAGAAATTGGGCCGCCTCACCCGGTGTCCGTGCGCGCGTGCTCCTCGCGGCCAAGGCCGCCCTCGCCGCGGCGGTCGCCTGGGTCATCGCGCCATACCTGCCCGGGGTCGCCGACGCCTACCCCTGGTACGCGCCCCTCGGTGCCCTCATCGCGATGTATCCGACCGTCGCGGGATCTGTCCGCACCGCCGTGCAGACCCTCATTGGGCTTGCTATAGGAGTGGCACTCGGCGGGGCCGTTGTGCTGTTCCTCCCACCGGGTGTTGGCACCGTAGCCCTCGTTGTTGGTGTCGGAGTTCTGCTATCCAGCTTCCGGCGCCTCGGGGCCGGGCAGGAGATCATTCCCACCGCGGCCATCATCGTGCTGATTGTGGGTGGCCAGGAGGCTGACATGCTGTCCATCGGCTATCTCGTGCAGACCACCGCCGGTGTCACGGTGGGCCTGGCGGTCAACTGGCTGATTTTGCCGCCCCTGGCAGTGCAGGCAGCCGTGAGCCATCTTTCGGAGTTTCGTTCCCTGCTCACTCGCCACCTGCGTGACGTGGGCGCGGCGCTACGCGAGGACTGGCCTCCCATCCACGAAAACTGGGCGAAGCAGTCCCTCACTTTCGCCACAACGCTTGCGACGGTTCGTGATGCTGTCCGGGAGGCCGACGACAGCCGAAAGGGCAACCCACGGGCGAAGCGGCAGAGCCGCAAAGCGCACGACGACTACGACGACCTGACCGCCCTGGAGACCACCACGTTTCATGTCAGGGATATGTCGGAGGTGCTGGCTGGCTCCATCTGGCCCGGAAAGATTGACCTCGAATTAGCGTCGGATCTGAGGGCCCCTCTTGCCACCGCTATTGATCTTGTCGCCGATGTTCTCGACCGCTGGGAGGACGATGACGCGCGGCGCGAAGCGCTCGGCGCTGCGGAGAAGCACCTCGACGGGATGCGATCGGGCCCCACTGGCCTTCATCCATCGGCAACGACGTGGATCAGTCCGGCGGCGATTGCGGTCACCGATCTCAGCAGGATGCTGGTAGTCCTGCGCGGTCGTGACGATATGGCCGCGACGTCATACGGCTCGGCGTCCGGCCTACCTCACGCCAGCTGACGGCGTACCTCGGCTATTTCCTTCTACCGCCAAGTCCCGGAACGGAAGTGACCTGCCTCATCCACGCCGCGATCAGGCCTTCGTCGATGTCGTTTGTGGTGGCAAGCTCGACGCCCCGGGTTGATTTGCCCATCCCCACCGGCGTCACCGGCGGCACCGGGTCGAGGCCGTCGCCGTTGATGAACATCAACTTCACGTGACCGTCGAATGCGCCGGAGCTGAAGCACCATCCGTCGCCGACACCGTAGTAAGCCATGCCCCATTTCACCGAGCGGTGAAGGTCAGGCAGGGTCTGTGCCGCGAGAGCGTCGATCGCTTCGGCTATTTCACGCTGTGGGCTTGGCAGGCTCGCAATGTAGGCGAGTACCGGTTTGTCGCCAACCGCCGCCTTCGCCGGACTCGCCCTGCCCGTCATCGCTTCCGGGAGTATCACGGCGTCCGCGCTGTGCACTTCACTGGGCGTCGCGCCTCTACGGATTCCGCTGGCTCCGCTCGTCCCGCTCGTCATGGGGAAATGGTAATCCTCGCGGGTTCCGAAAAGTGACTATTGTCGCTGCGAGCTTTCGGTCGATACGTGCGTGGGCGGACGGTGAACCCTAGGAGACTTTCACCACAACCGTCTTCGAAGAACCTGCGGTACTTGCGGTACCCGCGTATCTGATGACGTAGGTGAAGGTGCCCTTCGTTGCGCCAACGGCGATGGTGCCAACCCGTTTGTTGGATGAGTTGAGAACGAGCTTCGGCGCTGCGGCTTTGTTTTTGGTGACGGCAACTTCGCCGTCGAGCGCCTTGCCGGCTTTGTTCACCAGCTTGACCGTGATGTACGTTTTGCCGCCGGACTGAACAACAGAGCCCGACACCGACGTAACGGACTTCGCCGCGGTGAAGGTTGCTGCCGCATTCTTCGTTGCGGCGTTCGAGGTCGAGGTGGCTCCGAACGAGAACGAATAGGTGTGGTTACCCGCCGTCGGTTTCGGCGGGGTGAAGGTGACCGTACCGTTGTTGGCAGCCTTCGGGTAAAGGGTCGCTACCACCGCTCCCTTTTCGCGGACAAGAATGGTGCCGGCAGATACTGCACCGTTTTTTGTTCGTGCTGTGACGGTGAACCGGGTGTTTGACGCGGATTTTGTCGTCGCGGCGATCGCTTTCTGGCTGACGCCCAGAGTTGTGGTCGTCTTGGTGATGACCTGTTTGACGGTCGTTTCCTCGACGTTCTTCGACTCGTGAACGACGCGAAGAGTGTGACTGCCGACGCCAAGGGATTTTGTGAGGGCAATGGACACCGTGCCGCCGTTGACGCCGGTTTTGGCGGTGCCGGTGCCGAGGAGGGTTGTTCCGTCGTAGACGCGGATGACACCGGCTACGGAGACTCCTGCGGTGGTCTTGGCCTGGGCGGTGATGACCGGTTTGCCGGAGGACCACTCGACAGCGCCGGTGGATTTCGCGGTGACGGAACCGCTGTGCTGCACGGAGACCTTGA
>JAODAO010000382.1 GCA_025463465.1 Glaciihabitans sp.
AAGCCGGTCATCTTCGACTACCGCAACGACGCCTGGAAGTTCCAGCCGACCAGCCAGCTCACCGGCGGCGAGAATTCCAACGCGGCGACCGTCTCGCCCGCGACCTTCAGCGACACCCGCACCGCGGCACCCGAAGAGGTCGGCGGCGACGTCAAACTCGGAACCTTCAACGTTCTGAACTACTTCACCACCACCGGCGACAGCCTCACCGGTTGCTCGTACTACACCGATCGCCAGGGCAACAGCGTGACGGTCAACTCCGGTTGTGACGCCCGCGGCGCCGCGAATGCGGACGACCTCGAGCTGCAGCAGGCCAAGATCGTCGCGGCCATCAACGGCCTCGACGCCGACGTGGTCTCGCTCGAAGAAATCGAAAACTCCGCCCGCTTCAACAAGCCCCGCGACGCGGCCCTGTCCGACCTGGTGGATGCCCTGAACGAAGCATCCCCCAACACCTGGGCGTTTGTCCCTTCTCCGGCAGCACTGCCCACCTCGGAGGACGTCATCCGCACGGCCTTCATCTACAAGCCCGCCGCTGCAGAACTCGTGGGAACCTCCACGATCCTGAACGACGAGGTCAACTTCGACAACGCCCGTGAGCCCCTCGCGCAGGCCTTCAAGCCCGCCGGTGCGACCGACGAGGAGAAGTTCACGGTAATCGTCAACCACTTCAAGTCGAAGTCGGCTTCCGGCGCCACCGGTGCCAACGTCGACAGCGGCCAGGGTGCTTTCACCGCCGACCGGGTTGGCCAGGCCAACGCACTAGTGGCCTTCGCCGACACGTTCCAGAACGCCACAGACGACGAAAAGATCTTCCTCGTCGGTGACTTCAACTCCTACGCCAAGGAAGACCCGATCGCGGTCCTCGAGTCTGCTGGTTACCTCAGCCAGGAGGCCAAGACCGGCGAATACACCTACGCGTTCGACGGAACGGTCGGATCGCTCGACCACGTCTTCGCCTCCCCGTCCGCTGACGCGGCCGTTGTGGGTGCAGACGTCTGGAACATCAACTCGTACGAATCCATTGCCTACGAGTACAGCCGCAACAACTACAACCTGACCAACTTCTACAGCCCGGACGCGTACCGTTCCTCCGACCACGACCCCGTGGTGGTGGGAATCGAAACCACGATTGCGCCCGCCGAGCCGAAGACGCTGAACATCCTCGGAATCAACGACTTCCACGGACGTATCGACGGCAAGACGACGGCTCCGCTGACGTCGACCACGGTCAACTTCGCCGGAACGATCGAGAAGCTGCGTGCCGAGGGGGGCACGGACAACGACCTGCTGATCTCCGCAGGAGACAACATCGGCGCCTCGCTCTACAACTCGTCATCGCAGCTCGATCAGCCGACGATCGACGTGCTGAACGCTCTCGGGCTTGAAGCCTCGGCCGTGGGTAACCACGAGTTCGACAAGGGCTTCGACGACCTGACGGGCCGGGTCATCGGCGCAGAGGGTTCTGAGAATGCACAGTGGGACTACCTCGGTGCGAACGTCTACGAAGCCGGCACCAAAACCCCCGTCCTTGACGAGTACTCGACCTTCGAGGTCAACGGTGTGACCGTCGGTGTCATCGGCGTCATCACGCAGGAGACCCCGACCCTCGTCGCTGAAGCTGGCATCCGTGGACTCGAGTTCGGTGAACCGGTCGAAGCTGTCAACCGCGTCGCCACCCAGCTTTCCGATGGTGACCTCACCAACGGCGAAGCCGACATCATCATCGCCGAGTACCACGAGGGCGCCGGTTCCGGTGTCGTCGAGGGTGCCACCGTCGAGGAGGAGATCGCGGCAGGCGGAGCCTTCGCCAAGATCGCTTCGGAAACGTCCGCAGCAGTCGACGCCGTCTTCACCGGCCACACCCACAAGCAGTACGCGTGGGACGCACCGATCCCCGGCGAGGCGAGCAAAACCCGCCCCATCGTGCAGACCGGCAGCTACGGCGAGTACGTCGGGCAGATCGTCCTGACCCTCGACGCTGACAACAACGTCTCCGCCTACACCGCGAAAAACGTTCCCCGCAGCACCGCCACGACTGCATCCCTTGTTGAGGCCTACCCGGTCGCCGCAGAGGTGCAAACGATTGTGGACGCGGCAGTCGATGCAGCAGCCGTCACCGGTCGTGTGCCGGTTGGCAAGATCAACAGCGACATCACCACCGCGTATGCGCTGAGCTCAGGCAAGCTGGTTCGCGACGACCGTACCTCCGAGTCAACCCTCGGAAACCTGGTCGCCGACGCGTTGGTAGCCCAGCTGGCGAACCCTGCACTCGGTGGAGCCGAGATCGGTGTGGTGAACCCCGGTGGTCTTCGCTCCGACCTGCTCTACGCAGCGAGCTCAACCCCCGGCGACGCTGATGGTGTTGTGACCACGGCTGAAGCAGTCGCGGTCCTGCCGTTCGCGAACAACCTCTGGACGGAGACCCTCACGGGTGCGCAGTTCAAGAAGGTCCTCGAACAGCAGTGGCAGCGCACAGCCGCCGGCACCGTTCCGAGCCGTGCCTTCCTGAACCTGGGACTGTCGGAGAACGTGAGCTACACCTACGACGCGACCCTCCCCGAGGGCTCACGCATCACCAGCATCACGGTTGACGGAGCACCCATCGACCCGGCGAAGAGCTACCGGGTTGGCACGTTCGGCTTCCTGCTCGACGGAGGCGACAACTTCCACGAGTTCCGCAACGGTACGGACCGCAAGGACTCCGGCCTCGTGGACCTTGACGCCTGGGTCGATTTCCTTGGCGACAACACGGCAGACGGCCTCGACCCCGAGTTCGACCGTCGAGGAGTTGCCGTATCCGCTGTCCCGACCGAGACCCTGGAGCCCGGAGATTCCGGTTCCGTTGTCCTCAGCAAGCTCGACCTGACGTCACTCGGCAGCCCCACCAACACAGAGGTGAGCGCGTCCTTCGAGGGCAGCACCGCTGAGGCAGTGGTTTCACCGGTGACCGCGGGATCTGCCACGGCAGCATTCACGGTTCCCGCTGATGTCGAGGACAACGCCACCCTGGTGCTCGTCGCCAAGGAATCAGGCACAACCGTTCGAGTAGCCCTGGCGATCAACGGCGCCGAGGTTGATCCCACGGATCCGACGGACCCGACCATCCCCACGGATCCCACGGACCCGACGGACCCGACGGCGCCGACCGAACCCACCGACCCAACGATTCCGGTAGACCCCACGGACCCGACCATCCCGGTCGACCCGACGGATCCTACGGACCCGACGACGCCGGTTGATCCGACCATCCCGACGGATCCGACCATCCCGGTTGAGCCCACGGACCCGACGACACCGGTCGAGCCGACGGACCCAACGATCCCGGTAGACCCGACCACCCCGGTTGAGCCGACTGACCCGACGGATCCGACCGAACCCGCCACCCCGGTGACGCCGCCCATCGCGTCTCCGGCACCGGCTGGGTCGATCAGCCTGACGGTCGAGCGTGAAGACCTGATCGATCTCGACGTCAGCGTTGTCCTGCCGGGTGACTCGATCACCATCACGGTCGGCAGCCAGTACATCGGGCAGTATGTCGCCGCGTTCCTCTACTCCACCCCGGTCAGCCTCGGTGGATGGATGCTCGTTGATGGCAACGGCCAGATCGAGGTGACGATCCCGTCGGACGCCCCGGCAGGCGAGCACCGCATTGCCGTGCAGGATGCTGCCGGCAACGTCATCGGCTGGACGGCGCTGACCATTGCGTCATCCACCATCGGCGCAGGTTCTGGCTCCACCCCCGTGCCCGTCACGGGAACGGAAGCCGGCAACCTGGCGAGCACCGGAACCGACAGCGCATCCGCGTTGATGGTCGCCTCTCTCCTCCTCTTCCTCGGCGCGGCGATCATCGTGATCCGTCGCCGCCGCCTGGGTCGCGGGGAGGGTTCTAACTAACCCCCGGATTCATCCGGACGCACCAATGGACGGCGCCAGCATCCCACGAGCGGGGGGTGCTGGCGCCGTTCGGCTTTTCCTCGTCTGACACACCCGCCCGATCAGCGACCTGTCTGCGGAACTCCTGAATCCATCGGGTCGGCCGATGTCGCCGTCAGGGTGGTGAGAAGGCGAAGCTTCTCGGCGGCGTCGCTGTTCTGTGCGGGGTAATAGATGACGAGGATGAGGTCGCCGACGGGCATCTTCTCGCGGTGGAGCTGAAGACTGCCAAGCACGGGGTGGTTGACGGTTGTGCTGCCGCCTACGAGTGGGCGCACGTCCTGGCGCGCCCAAAGGGTTCGAAAACGGGCGCTGGCAATGGACAGCTCGCCGACGAGTTCAACGGCGCGCTGGTCGGTGATGTCGTCGCCGAGCGTGTGACGCGCCAAAGCGACAAAAGCGGATACGGCATCCTCCCAATCGGTGTGGAACTCTCGCTCTTCCGGGTCTAACAGCAGAGCCCGCAGTCGGTTCTGCCCGGGAACTAGGCGGGGCGAGAGTGCGACAGCGAGCGCGTTTGAGGCAAGGACATCGAAGTAGTGTCCCTCGACAAACGCGGGAATTTCGAGCGCGGCGAGGAGATCATGCAAGCGAGCGGGCACCCGTTCGGTGCGCTGCGCACGGCGGGCGCGGCGTTGAGGGCTGCCGAGACTCCGCAGGTATTCCGCTTCGACTTCGTCCAGCCGAAGAACGCGGGCGAGAGCTTCCAGGACCTGCAGCGACGGGTTGTTGTCGCGACCCCGTTCCAGTCGGAGGTAGTAGTCGGCACTGATGCCGGCTAGAAGTGCGACCTCTTCACGCCGCAGTCCCGGTACCCGCCGGTTGGAGCCGGCAGGGAGCCCGTACTGTTCCGGTGCGACCAGCGCTCGCCGCGCACGCAGGTATTCGCCAAGCCGATTGGGGTGGCCGTCGTCTTCCATGGTTGTCACGATACCCGCGGTGCCCGGAACGAGAGGGGGTCCTGTCACACCCCGGACCAGCAGGGACCTTCCGCACTTTTGCCCCTGGTCGGAGTATTCATACGTACCGATCGCCGGTCAGGAAGAAGAGAATCATGGACATCACCAACCGCACCGTCCTCATCGTCGGAGGCACCTCCGGTATTGGGCTTGGCCTTGCGCGACGATTCGTCGCAGCGGGCAGCACCGTCATCGTTGGCGGACGGAATACCCGCACAATCATTGGTCTCGAAACGGTGCAGATTGATGTCACCGACGCCGACTCCGTTCTCCGTGCCCGGGATGAGGTTCTCGCGCTGCACCCTGAACTCGATGTGCTGGTGACAATGTCCGGGGTGCTGCTGATGGAGGATCTCCGCGACCCCGACCATTTCGCGGCCGCTGAGACGACCATCAACGTCAACCTCCTCGGAACCATCCGGACGGTCGACGCGTTCACACCACACTTTGTTCGCCGGGGCGCCGGTGACATCATCACGGTGTCGTCCGGAATCGGATTCCTCCCCTTCCCCCTGATGCCCACATACGGCGCCTCCAAAGCAGGAGTGCACGCCTACACCGAGGCCCTCCGCGCACAACTTGCCGGTGCCGGCGTTACGGTGACCGAGCTCATCCCGCCCGCTGTCGCGACAGCCGGGCAGGAGAAAGTGAATCCGGCGGCGCTGCCCCTGGATGGTTTCCTCGACGAAGTCATCGACCTCATCACGGAGAACCCGACGCCAAACGAAATCGTGGTCGACGCTGCCCGGCGTCTGCGCTGGGCGGAACGCGACGGCACTTACGCCGGCCTCCTCGAAGCCCGGTCGCGGTCACTGGAGACGCTGCCGGGCCGCTGAACGGGCCGGATCGCCGGGCCAAGCTATACACCGACCTGATGGCAATCACCGATGCCGCGGAGAAACGCCCCGACATTGACGAGAGCCGCACCGCCGCGTTGGGCGGCTCGGTGCAGCACCGATTCCTGTTATTTCCCGACGAGAACCACTGGGTGTCGAAGCCGCAGCATTCCCTCGTCTGGTACCAGACCGTGTTTGCCTTCCTCGACCAGCACGTGCACGGTGCCGAGAGGAAGCACCCGGAACTGCCCGGCTGACGCCAGCGGTTCAGCGTGTGCGGGCGGGCCACGGGCTCCAGCCGTTGGGAACCGCGAGCAGGAGTGCCGCACCCTGCTCCCACCGTTCTGGCGAGGCGGAGGTCGCCATTCCCGAGCCGCTCGACCGGCC
>JAODAO010000167.1 GCA_025463465.1 Glaciihabitans sp.
GCCACCCATGACCACCACACGTCGCGGTCCGGGAACCGCTCCGCTACTGCCTCACAACCATCGTCGCCGCGCACCGGCGTACGAAGCCCCGTTCAGAAAGAAGATAGCCACATGACCGAAGACATCAGAGTGGCGGTGGTCGGAGCCGGACTTATGGGCACCGACCACATCCGCCGAATCACCACCCGCACAACCGGAGCTGTCATCGCAGCGATTGTGGAACCCGACAGAAATCGGGCTGCTGCAGCAGCAGCGCTGGCTCCCGGCGCCTCAGTGCGAACGCGGTTCGATGAAGCCCTCGAGCTTGATTCGATCGATGCCGTCATCATCGCCACCCCCGCTGCATTCCACGAGCCGGTGATCTTCCCGGCGCTGGACGCTGGAATCGCTATCCTCTGCGAGAAGCCCCTCACCGACGACTCTGAGTCGGCCCTGCGGATCTTGGACGCTGAGCAGCGACTATCACGTCCGCACATCCAAGTTGGTTTTATGAGACGCTTCGACGCGGAATACCAGCAGCTGAAAGCGCTTATCGACTCCGGCGACGCCGGAGCACTGCTCGCGTTGCACTGCGCCCACCGCAACCCCTCCGCACCGCCCAGCGCCACCACGGCGGGAATGATCATCGACTCTGTCGCCCACGAACTCGACATCGTCCCCTGGCTCGCCGGCTCGCCCCTTGCTTCTATCGAAGTGCGCTTCCCGCGCAGGAACAGCCTCGCCGCAGACAACCTGCGCGATCCACAACTCATCCTGCTGGAAACCGAATCGGGCGTCCTCGCCGATGTCGAGATGAGCGTCAACATCCAGTTCGGGTACCAAGTGCGCACAGAGGGTGTCTTCGAACGCGGAGTTGCCGAAATTGGTCGTCCCAGCGGGCTTGCGCAATGGCGAGCGGGTTCTTTTACCACGGCCGAACATGCAACCTTCGAGACGCGTTTTGCAGGAGCATACGACGTCGAAGTGCAGCGGTGGATCGACGCCACTCGGCGAGGCCAGGTCGATGGGCCTAATGCGTGGGACGGCTATCTAGTTGCCGTTGCAGCAGAAGCCGGTGTGCTGGCGCAGACCACGGGCTCCCGAGTCGAGATCAAGACGGTCCCGAAACCAGCATTCTATGGAGCGCCGTTATCGGCTACCGCCGAAGCTCAGTAGGACCAAGGGCCGAGTGCACAGTGCGGGGCAGGCGGCATGTTGCGGGCTGAAGGTGGACCGAATATCGCCGACGAGAAACCGCATCCGGTTGGGTCCCCTTGAGTGGTGTTGTTTCCCATCCCTGAGCGTTGATGAGTTAACGGAGCGAGCCACCGTCAGATGGTCAGTGAGTACCGACTGAAACAACTCACAATGGACACCGCCACGATGGCTCCACACCAGTCTGCCCAGCTGAACCTCCTCGGAAAACTCAAACTCACCGATGTGCCCGATCGCATCCGCATCGCGACCGACACTCTCTACCAAGAGCTGATCGATGCCGAAGCCACCACCTTCATCGGCGCCGCCTCTTTCGAACGCTCCGACACCCGAACCACCCTGCGCAACGGCACCCGCCCCGAGCCCTCAGCACTGCCGCCGACGGAGCGTCGGACGCTGGCTACTGGGTCTTTCATCCACTGTCGGCGGGCGTCTTCTCTAGCGTCACTTCACAGCGCATCGCTGCTCAGTCAGGGTGCGAGTCTGATACCGAATGCTTGGCCCCCATCGGCAACCGGCAACGGTGTGAATCCGGTGCGTTCATAGAAAATATGGGAACCCACGTTTTCCGACGCTGCGATGGCATGAAGTCCGGAAGTGCCGCGATCACGGAGGGCGTCAATGAGCGTGTCTACGAGACGCCGGCCCCAACCCTGCCCTTGGACACGCGGCAACAGGTCGATGTGAAGGTGAGCGGGATAGCCGGTCGATAAAGGTAGGGGCTCGTCCCCTCGCCCGTATGCGTAGGAAACGATGCTGTCTTGACGCGACACAGGGTTTGTCGACATCGGCCACCGTTGCACGTAGCGCGGCCACCACAACTCGCGAAACCATTGCTCAAACTGGTCAGTATCATCGGTGGCCACGATGTAGCCATTCACCGTGCCGTCGTCATCCACCACAACGAATGACAAGTCGGGATGACGCTCGAGATAGGGCAGAGCGAACACTGTAGCCCAAAGATCATCGTCCAGGAGGATACCGCTCGCGTCATCACCGGCATCCGCAGTTCGGAGGCAGATTTCGCTAATTTCCGCGGCATCCCTAGCCGTGGCTGGACGGATGAAAGTCACGTCGAAATCTTTTCGTTGAATCGCACGGTGACTGCTCCTTGACGGTTGAACGGACCGGGACTATCGAAACTCATGCGATTCAAGCGTATATACAACATCGACATCCCCCCGGAAGGTCCTGATCTCATCAGGCGCAGAAGGGATTCGGCAGGCCTCAACAATCCGTACCCAGAGGTTGCTGGAAAGCGACGGTGCCAGAGGCATCTTGAATTTATCCTGGGCGCACAGGCCGACGGCGCAAACGGACGCAGCTCTGCTCGCCATTTATACCCGGTAGTCGTTTCTACCCAGGAGTACTTCTTCCGATCGCGGATAGCCCATAGATCGAGCACACGCCGATGTGTTGCTGCCGGTGTTCAGTCGGTACTCCGCGTGGACAGGTTCGCAATCATGGGTACGCTCGATGAGACGCGTGTGCATAACTCGTTCACGCGCCGTTCGGTGGGCACTCTTCCGCCGCGCTCAGCTCGAATCTGAAGGAAACACCGTGTCTGATCACGCAAGAATCAAGGGCCACACCGTCACCCGGACCGTGCACATTGAGGCATCCCGCGCGAGCGTCTGGGAGGCGCTGACCGATCCCGACCTGATGACGAAGTGGTTCGGAGACGGTGTGGGATTTACCGCGCTCGAGCCCGGGGCTACCGGCAGCATCGATTGGGACGACTATGGCAGCTTCCCGATCGAAATCACCGAGGTTGTTCCCAGCGAAGCGTTCGGGTTCCGTTGGTCGGGCATCCCCGCCGAGAAGCTTGATGAGTACTCCACGCACGTGCGCTTCACGATCGCCGATGCCGGTACCGGCACGGATGTCACGGTGATCGAATCCGGCTTCGACACAATCCCCGGCGGTACCCGCTACCGTCGAGACCGTCTTGAGCAGAACCGAGAGGGCTGGGATGTCGAACTCGACGAGCTCGCGATCCTGCTCGAGGGTGACGCCGAGTAGTTCTCGAGCAGGTCAGATTCCCACCAACGGCGGCTGTGCCGGTGCACATCGGGAGGGATCCGTTTACTTCGCCGAGGTCGGATGGGCAGCTGGTTGTCTCTCCCGGAACACGACGCCTAACCATCGTCCCGCCGCTGAACCGGTGGGCCGTGGTGTGGGCTCAGGGTAATTGCTACGGTGGCGCTGTGGCTGTGCGAATGCGAGTCGATCCAGAGTTTACGTCAGTGGCGTGATTTCACTAACCGATAAGGTCAGCTAAATTTCCGGAGGTCTTCCGCGGGGATCGTTGCGGACGGGCCCAGCAGGTTCAGCACCACTCCGGTGTGCCCGTCCAACAGGGCGGCCCGCGCGACATTGGCGAATCCGGTCGGACGCACTTTAAGGTCCGGACCCCACGCCCACACTTCGGCCGGCGAGGTAAAGGCGGCAGACAGGGTGGAACCATCCGCGCGATTCGCCGGTGGAACGTAGACGTGGGTGACCTCGCCCGCCTCGTTCAATTGCTCGCGCGTTCCGATCCACACGACCGGCGCGGCTTCGGCGGCGGCCAGGATTTCGGCAGTCGGCCGACGCGTGACGATGGCCGTCTTCAGGGCCTCGTTCACAGCGGGATCCTCGGTCAGCGCCTGGAAGATCTCATGGTCGTAAGCCAGGCATGATTCCAGGGAACTCGCGTCGATGACGATGCCCTCGTAGTCCTTGATGGCCTGTTTTATCACCGCTGTCGCCGGCTGCGATAACGATATTGGTTGCGCATCGCTTCCTATGCTGACACTGCGATAAACATTGAGGCGGTCCTGGCTGGTGAAGGCCAATAGGACCTTCTTGCCAGCGTTATCGATCTGGTGGGATATCGCAATCGAATCCCCCGGCTGGAATCCCTTCGTCGGGTCGGCGAATGTCGAATTCGTGATGTCCAGCAGCAGCGATCCGGTGGCGCACTGACGAACCACCTCGAACATGGTTTGCGCGCTTTTGTTGCCGACCCAGACTGTCAGGGCATCCTGCACCAGCGTGTTGTCGACGAGCTGCTGGTCCGGATTCTGGGAGGGCGGTGCCACCTTCGCCGCCGCTTGGTGTGCCGCGTCGGTGTCCGGTAGCGGAGTGTCCTGTTTCGGCTTGCGCGAAAAAATCCCCATCCCGGATGGTATCGGCGAGGTCGCTACCGAAAACTTGGTATCACCTGTCAATTAGGCTCCGCTGCGGTCGATGGAGGGCGCGCCGGAGTACCCACTGGCAGTACAAAGTCGATACTAAGTTCAGGCTGGAAGCTAGGAGTGGGCGTGTTATCGATTGTGTACGTGAGTGTGGCGACGCGTCCGATGACCGACCAGGACGTGGCTGGGCTGCTTGTGCAGGCCCGTGCGAACAACTTGCGCGACGGACTCACCGGTGCGCTCCTCTATCGCGATGGTCGATTCATTCAGATACTCGAGGGGCCTGACGAACAGGTTCGGGTCAAATTCGCGACAATTGCGACGGACTCCCGTCATCGCAGTGTTCACAAGATGAACGAGAAGGCAATTGGCGCGCGCCAGTTCCCTGACTGGACGATGGGCTTCCGTCCGATGGTTGACGACACGGTGAAACAGTTGGCCGGTTTCGACGGATTCTTCGAAAATCGAACCGGGAAAGACCGGCTCAAGCACGCCGAGAATGAGGCCCAGCAGCTGCTGGAATGGCTCGCCGAATATTGGCTGCCGCGCACTTAGGGCACAAGCAAGAAGCTGCCTGGCGGACAACTCACGATGACCGGAATTGAGTCCCGGTTAGCCAACATCCTCGAAAGCGTTACGGCTAGAGCATAAAAGCCGTAACGTTGCGGTATGAACAGCGTTCTGCCGACCCCGGCTCCCCGACATTCGGCCCTTGAACGCCTGGTCGCGATCCTCAACACCGGGCCCGAAAGTGCGGCGATCCGCGATGCCCTCTCGAGCTTCGCCGACGGCAAAGAAGAGTATCCGGACGAAGCTGTCGAGGCGGTGGGCGCGTCCGCCGCAACGATGAGCGAGATGTTCGCCATGGATGACGTCGACTCCGTTGCGACCAAACTCAACGAGATTCTGAATGCCACTTCATCTGGCCCCCGACTCTCCAATCACGGCGGTGCGCGCTGGCACGTGCACGTCGACCGGCAGCCGTTCGATTGGGCCTCCTGGTTTCTGTCGGCGAGCGCCCTCTCGATGGCTGTGGCCCTCAGTGATCATGGCCGCGTTGTCTGGGGCAGATGCGCACGCC